>NZ_JFZJ01000015.1 GCF_000636015.1 Rhodomicrobium udaipurense JA643 | reverse complement strand
ATCCTCGCGCTCGGCGACGCGGCACTCGCTGCCCGCGTCGACGCGTGGCGCGCAAACCGCTCGGCCAAAGTGGCGGATAAGCCGAATGACGTTCCGTGAGCCTCTCCCGCCCGGCGCCACCATCGGCATTTTCGGGGGCGGGCAACTCGGGCGTTTTCTTGCCGTAGCAGCCGCGAAGCTCGGCTTCCGGACGGCCGTCTATTCCTCGAAGGAGGACAGCCCGGCATTTCAGGTCGCGTCGCAGCATTGGTGCGCATCCTACACGGACGAGGTCGCGCTCGCGGAATTTGCGCAGAACTGCGATGTGATTACTTTCGAATTCGAGAACGTGCCCGCTGCCGCGCTTCAGATCGCCGCGTTGCGCACGCCCGTTTGGCCACGTGCGCGCGCCGCCGCCATGACGCAGGATCGGATCGCCGAGAAGCGCTTCCTGACGGCGCTCGGCCTTGATACGGCGCCCTACGTTGTGGTCGAGACGGACGCCGATCTTGCCGCTGCCGCCTCGTTCCTCGCGCAGCACGGACGTGGCATCCTCAAGATCGCGCGCGAAGGCTACGACGGCAAAGGCCAGGCGCGCGTGTCGAGCGAGGCGGAGCTTCGCGACGCGTTCGCGGACTTTGGTGCCGCGTGCGTGCTGGAAGGCATGGTCGACTTCGCGCTTGAGATTTCCGTGATCGCGGTGCGCGGAGCCGATGGCGCGGTGTCGGCTTATGACTGCCCGGAGAATCGCCACCGGGACGGTATTCTTCATCGGAGCATCGTGCCAGCCGCTTGCCCGCCTGCGCAGCAGGTCGCTGCGCAGGAAATTTCCGCCCGGATCGCTGCCGCGCTCGACTATCGCGGAACGCTCGGGGTTGAATTTTTTGTCATGCCCGGCGGCGAACACGTTCTCGTGAACGAGATCGCGCCGCGCGTTCACAATTCCGGTCACTGGACGATGGAAGCCTGCGTCATCAGCCAGTTCGAGAACCACATTCGCGCCGTCGTGGGGTGGCCCATCGGCAGCGTGGAGCGGCACTCCGACGCGGTGATGACGAATCTCCTTGGCTCGGATGTGCTTGAGTGGCAGGACATTTTAAACCGCGATGCGGGTGCTTCCCTGCATCTCTACGGCAAGTCGGAGGTCAAGGACGGTCGCAAGCTTGGGCATGTGACCCAATTATCACCGGTGAAAAAACAACCGTGACGCTTCGCGCGCTACGTCAAGCTTAAATAGACAGACAGGGTAAAGCCTGATAGAGTGCGCGCAATAGCCTGCACTTGTGCGGGCTTTTTTATTCCAGCCCATCGAACCAAGGGAGTCAGCGTGCAGGTACACGTTCGCGATAACAATGTCGATCAGGCGCTGAAGGCGCTCAAAAAGAAAATGCAGCGCGAAGGTATCTTTCGCGAGATGAAGCTGCGCAACTACTACGAAAAGCCCTCCGAAAAGAGAGCCCGCGAAAAGGCCGAGGCCGTGCGCCGCGCCCGCAAGCTCGCTCGGAAGAAGGCTCAGAGAGAAGGCATCGTCGCTCCCGGCCGCGCCGCAGCACGATAAGTCTTCGTTTCAGTTTATACACAGCCGGCGAAAGGTTTCGCGCCGCCATTCCGATTGTGGCCTCATTCGAGGCCCAGTGTGGCGACACTTGAGAACCTTTCGCGAGGGTGGAGCCTGTATTGTGACGACGGGGACGATAAAACGAGCGTTGACGGCGGGTGGTGTGTGTCTTGCGATTTTCTCGCTAGCGGCATGCGAAACCCCCGGAGTGAGCGATCAGCGTGCCGCCGACCGTCTGAACAATCCGCAGGTCGATCCGAGAAATAACATCGCTTCCATCTCACAGGTTCTCGCGAAGAACCCGCGAGATGCGAGCGCTCTGAATCTTCGTGGCACCGCCTACGGTCAGGCGGGAGACGGTGAGCGAGCCATCGCCGATTTCTCGGCCGCAATTCAGATCAATCCGCAATTCTACCAAGCCTACAACAATCGCGCGCTGATCTATCTGAAGATGGGCCGCTACGACGCTGCTCTTGCTGATTACAATCAGGCGCTGGCGATCAAGCCGGATTACGCCGGAGCCTATGTCGGCCGTGGCAATGTCTACAAGGACCAGCGCAATTATCCGTTGGCCGTGGCAGACCTCAGCAAGGCCATAGAGCTAAAGCCCGACGATCCTGCACCGTACTACAGCCGTGGCTTGATCCATCAGGCCATGAATGACCATCGCAACGCGCTGGACGACCTTAACGTCGCCGTGAATTACCGGCCCGACGCGCCGGATCCGCACTTCGCGCGCGGCCAGAGCTACATGGTTATGCAGGACTACAAGAAGGCTTTCGAGGACTTCCAGGTTGCGGGAACCAACAAGGTCAACAATTATGAGGCGTGGGCCGCTGCAGGTCAGGCTGCGGAAGGCATGGGCGACCGGAAAGAAGCCGCAGTCGCTTACAAGCGCGCGCTTCAGATCAACCGGGAAAGCCGCGTCGCCTCTGAGGGGCTGCGTCGCGTCGGCGGCGAGGACGCGTAAAGCATTCGATTCGTGTTGGGTTCGCGTTGCGTGCTGACTTGCTGCGAGTGCGCTCTTGCACATGCGATCAGGTTTATTGCGCTCGGGAAGTCCCGCTTGGCGTCGGGCCAGAAAGCGGCCACCGCCCCGGTGATGAAAAGCGTGGGCGCTGTGTCAGTGCTTCGTTGAATAGAACGAAACGACCACCTCGCGTAAGGCGCTCAAATTCTGCTGACAGTGCCGGCGCGCGGCGGAGCGGTCTCCGCGTTCAAGCTATCGGCGCGGCTAGCCAACCCGGCGGGCACTGAAACGATTTTTTCTGACGTGCGCAGCCATCGGCTTGGCAGATTTGTTTCCTTAAAAATGCTCGTCTTCAGTCCCGTCGCTTTATATCGATGGATCTCAGCGTCCGCTTGCCGGTTTGGAGAACGAAAGTGACTGGCCTTGGTTTAATTCAGCTGAGGCACCCCATGTTGATGGGCGATGTGCTTAGAGTCTCGACATCGACTTGCGACAGTGGCTTCATCGCCGCCGGTCCTTCGGGCTTCGGGCGGCATTTATCCGATCTCGCTATACTTACTCACAAGCCAGGAGCGACCATGAGAATACACGTTGGCAGCGAAATGACATTCGACTTTCCTCAGCCGACGCCGATGATTGCTCTGCTCAATGTCCATTACTCGCGCTTTTCCGACCTCGAACACCCGGATTGTCTTGTGACGAGCCCGGCCGCGCCGATCGAAGGGTATCGCGACAGTTTCGGTAACTGGTGCAATCGGGTTGTTGCCCCCGCAGGCCGCTTCACGTTGCGGACCGATGCGGTCATCCGGGATAACGGCTCATCCGATCCCGTGGACGTCAATGCGTTGCAGCATCAAGTCGAACATCTGCCCGCCGAGACGCTGCAGTTTCTTCTCGGCAGCCGCTATTGCGAAACCGACGTCTTGTCCGAAGACGCCTGGCGGCTTTTCAAGGATCTGCCGTTGGGCTGGCCGCGCGTGCAAGCCGTATGCGACTTTGTGAATGGCCATCTTTCGTTCGGCTACGAACATGCCCGCGCCACCCGCACCGCCGCGCAAGCCTATGCCGAGCGGCGCGGCGTCTGCCGCGACTTCGCGCACCTCGCCATCGCCTTCTGTCGGTGCCTCAACATCCCCGCGCGTTACTGCACCGGTTATGTGAGCGACATCGGGCTTCCGCCGCCATACGCGCCGATGGATTTCGCGGCCTGGATGGAAGTCTATCTCGGCGGGCGCTGGTACACGTTCGACCCACGAAACAACGCCGTCCGGTTTGGCCGTGTTCTCATCGCGCAAGGCAGGGACGCCGCCGACGTGCCCTTGACGCAGATTTTTGGTCCCGGCACGCTTTCCAGCTTCCAGGTCTGGACAGAAGAACTCTAAGCTGCCCGAGCCGCACCTTAAGAAAAACCCCGCCGATACGACGGGGTTTTTCTATGAGCTGCCCCGCGATGGGGCGTAAACCTCAGACTTGCGAGCGGCTTTCACGGGATTTTCCCCCGTGGCTCGCCTGACCGCCCTTGCGGCCCGCCTGGGCGGCAAGATCGCGGTTGCGCGAGAAGCTGCGGTTTTCGTCCGACACGTTCTGCCCGCCCTTGCGACCGGCTTCGGCGGCAAGCGAGCGGTTCTGGCTGAAGCTTCTCTTCTCATTCGGGACGCTCTGCCCGCCCTTGGAGGCGATGGCGCGCTGCTTTTCGGCGTCCATGGAAGCGAAGCCCCTATTCGAGGTCGAACCCTTCTTGGGAGTTTGGGAGGCCATTCAAGCTCCTATCATGACTGTTTTGTAGCAGTCTCAGACTGAGACTTTACGCTGCTAACAGCCTGCTCCCGTCGTGGTTCCGCTGATACTGCGAAGAATTTGCGTCGGACACACAGATTTTCTTCACGTTTTCGTCAAGACAAGCTCCAGGTGGCACAACGAGAAAGGCCGTCGGACAGGGAAAATGTCCAACGGCCATCTGCGTCAAGGTTTCGCTTTACTTGGTAATTAGGTTGCAGGCAGAAGCTAAAGCGCGGCCTTCATCGAAGTTGCAGCCGCTTCCTCGCCATACATCGACAGCATCGGCTCATCTTCGAGAACAACCTCGTCATAATAACCGCAGCCATTGAAGTGGCTCGCCATCACGCGACCATACGCGCCGATATTGCCGATTTCGATGAAGTCGCCCTCATCGATGCTTTCCGGCAGCATGAACGGACCCGCCAGATAGTCGGCGCTGTCGCAGGTCGGACCGTAGAAGTCGAACGCCTTCTCGCGCCCGCGCATGGGAACCCCGTTCGACGCATAGGCGCGCGTCGGGAAAACCCATTTGCAATGCGCAGCGTCGTACAGCGTGCCGAACGCGCCGTCATTGACGTAGAGCGTATCGCCGCGCCGCGCGTCGACCCGGACGATCACCGACTCGGCTTCGGCCACCAGCGCCCGCCCCGGCTCGCACCAGAGCTGGCAGGTGTAGCCCACCGCCATCTTGTCGAAGGCGCCGCGGATCTCGTCCATGTAGGCGTCGAGCGCAGGTGGCTCCATGCCCGGATAGCGGGACGGAAAGCCGCCGCCGACGTCGACGATATCGACAAGCGTAGCAGCCCGCACGATCTGCTGCGAGACGGTCCGAAGCACCTGGCCATAGCCGACCGGGCACATCATCTGGGAGCCCGCGTGGAACGACACGCCCAGCATGTTGGAGTTTTGACGCGCGCGGCGGATCAGTCCCGGCGCTTCGCTCCATGGCGCGCCGAACTTCCCTTCGAGCGAGATTTCGCTGTAGGTCGACGGGCACGCCACGCGCACGACGAGCGTGAGATCCTTCGCATTGCCGGTGACGGCGAGGATCTTGTCGAGTTCCGAATCGGAGTCGAGCGAAAATGTACGGACGCCATAATCAAAATAGGCCTCCGCAATGAACTTGCGCGACTTGACCGGATGCATGATGTGCATGACCGCGCCCGGAAGATCCGCGATGGCGCGAACTTCCGTTGCGGAAGCAACGTCGAAATGCCGGATACCCGCATTGAAAAGCGCCGCTACGGCCTTGGGCGAATCGTTCGCCTTGACCGCGTAAAGCGTTTCCCCCGGAAAACTGTCCAAGAACCAGCGGGCAGCGCGGGCTGCCGCGTGCGGACGGAATCCAAGAACGGGGCGATCTACATGAAGCTTGCGGAGAACCTCCGCCGGCGTCGGGTAAATGTCCATCGCATGGGACCTCCCATTTAAGAGTTAATCCGATGCTGCTGACGAACGCTTCACCGCGCTATGCGGAGTTTGCCAGACAGGCGTATTTCTGCACGTTCAGCATACGGGAGGCGGGATTAGCCTCAGAGCGCAGCCTTTATGAGCAGAAGTCACCTCCCCGGCGCCCTGATATGGCGCAATCGTTTCGCAATCGAGCTGCTTTAAGTGGCCATATCGCCCCGAAGGTCAAGACCTTTTTTCGCGTGGGGGGAGAAAACCGCCGACGTGATGTTTGCTTCACGCAGTGAATCGACAAAAGCCGTTAATTATCAGGGGCATTTCAATGAGCGCGCTGGCGCGTCGGACGCGGCCGCAACAGCGGCGGAGGCGAGACGAAATCCCCATGGATTTCAGCCGAAGCGTCTGGCGTCCGAGGTTTGCGAAGGGGCGACCCGCGAATTGCGAACGCGAGGGCGGAAGCTAGGGAACGGTTCATCACAATCGACGGTTTCACTGCGAACGGGCACACGGCGTGGTACAACCACAGCCTTGTTTCGCTTGCCAATTCCAACAGTTCTCCGAAAGGATCGCGAGAGGACGGCGCTGCGACTCTCAACCCCAGGTGGTGATTGGAATTTTCGCAAGTGACCCTAGATGTGTTCTCGATGAATTATCGCTTTGGATATGCGGACAGAATGAGTTCCGATTCTGAGATGCCCTTGCAGGGAGCCAAGATACTCGTGGCTGAGGACGACGCAATCCTTGCATTCGATATCAGCATCCTGCTTCAGAAGGCCGGAGCGTCGATCCTGGGGCCGGCTGTTACCCTCAATCATACGATGACCATCGCCGCCAATACGCCGATGTCCGCCGCGTTGCTGGACGTGAGCCTGCGCGGTGAGGAGGTCTTTCCAGCCGCGCGCGTACTCACCGAACGCGGTGTGGGCGTGGTTTTCTACACGGGTTATGCCGAGGTGGACAAACTCAAGCGTGAGTGGCCGAACGCCGAGGTGCTGACGAAACCCGCGCCTCCGCGCCGCCTCGTCGACGCGGTCGCCCGCGCCTGGGGCGAAAGCACGGTCGTCTGACCCCTCCCGTACGGGCATCGGCGGCTGCGCGGCAGCAGTTCCACGCCGACCAGCGCAACAATAAAAGCAATAAAATCCGCGTCAAAATCCGATGCAGCAAGGCTGCTGTTGCGG
Organism: Rhodomicrobium udaipurense JA643; assembly: GCF_000636015.1. Taxonomy (GTDB): domain Bacteria; phylum Pseudomonadota; class Alphaproteobacteria; order Rhizobiales; family Rhodomicrobiaceae; genus Rhodomicrobium; species Rhodomicrobium udaipurense. The sequence goes on along the minus strand of NZ_JFZJ01000015.1, from coordinate 36,653 downwards.
AACTCCAGAGTAGCGCAAGTTTCAAGCATGGCGTCTGCGGTAAATTAATGGCGCGCATAAGAATTTGCCGAGTGGAGATTCGCGATGCCGATGCCGTTGAACGTGAAAGCCTCCCAGGCCATGCCTTTTCCGGCGCGGGCTATCGGTCTGGCGTGCCTCCTTCCCTTCACCTTGGGCGCTCTCGCCGTGTGTCTTGCACCCGAGATCAGGTCAGAAGCCGCTTCGGCGCTGATCGTCTACGGCGCTATCGTGCTATCCTTTCTGGGCGGTGTCCGTTGGGGTTTCGCGGTGCTCGAAGGAGGGGAGGCGAGTTGGAGCGCCTACGGGTTGGCGGCAATTCCGTCCCTGATGGCGTGGATCGGCGCGGTCTGTGGCGGCCCGGACGGGCTTGCCATTCTCGCGCTGGCGCTCACGGTCTGGTTCTTTGTTGAAAAGGCCGCTCCGCCCGCATTGCCGCTGCCCGCCTGGTACGGCCGAGTGCGCGGTGTACTCACCACCATCGCAACGCTCTCGCTCGGGGTGGCCGCCTTTTCATGGTAAAGAATCGGTAATAAGGTCAACCCTTGGCTGAACTGTGGAACCATCTTATCTAAAGATGTGTTGGGCGTTTAGTATTCAGAGAGGGTTAACATGTCCCAAATTTTCAAGGCGTCATGCATCGCAGCGGCGCTAGGTGCTGCAATGACGATGACATCGTATTCGGCGAGCGCGGCGCCGCTTGTATCAGGCTTGGAGGGCGCGCTGTCCTCTAACATCATGGCTGTGCAATACGGCCCCGGCAAGCACGGCGGCCACAAGCCCGGTTTTAGACCCGGTCCGAAGCATGGCCCCGGTTTCGGCCCCGGCCGGCGTGGCGGCAATTGGGGTCATCGTCGTCGCGGACCAGGCGGCGCGGCCATCGGACTTGGCATCGCGGGTGCGATCATCGGCGGCGCGATCATCGCCAACGAGGCCAATCGAGCTTATGCCGCACCGCCGCCAGCCGCTTATGACGACGGCTACGGTCGTTGTGCGGCCACGTTCCGGTCTTTCAACCCGAACACCGGCACATATGTCGACCTAAACGGCTACGAAAGGCCGTGCCCTTATCTTTAAGCTCTACGCCTGACGTGATCCTGCGGTCAGCTTTCCATGGCTGATCGCGGGAAACGGCGGTGGTACCGATTTCACGAAGTCATCGCCGATGGCCTTTGTCGCGCGCGAGCGCTTACCCCAACAGCTTGCTCTCGGGTGGCACCAGCCGCCGGGCGTCGCCGTCCCATCTCCACGGCGCGCGCGATGTGATGCGGACGCCGCCGATAGCGCGGTCGATGCGCCGATGCTGCAAGGCGTCGGCATGGCCTGAAAGCACTGATACGCCCAGATGCGTCAGCGAAAGCCGCGAAGCCATATAGTCGTCACGCGCGCCCTCAGGCAAGCCGGGTGAGAAGGCGCGGCCATTAAGCCCGGCAATAAACGGCGCCGAGGTATCGCCCAGCGCATCCAGCAGGCAATAAAAGCTCCAGTCGCCCATGAACAACGCCACCTCGCTCTCGCGATAGGCGTCATAGACATATGCCGGATGGCGAACGCCGTCGTGGATCAGCGTGAGGATGGTCGTTTCCGTGCGCGAAAGGCCGGTGCGATGATCCGGCAATTCTTCGAGGAGCCGCAGTATCGCGAGGCGCAGGAACGGCAGAACGTGCGTGCTGAGGCGCAGCAGGTTCGCCCACGGCTCTGGCGAAGGGGCACGGAACGCGTTCCAAGTAAGCCAGGCGAGCGCGAAATGTGCCTCCGTCGCGCGCTCCTGAAGGTGGAGATGCGGCTTCAGGCCGCGCGGCGTCTCGGTGCCGATGTAACGCCCCGACTGAATGAGCGACACGCCCTCGCGCCGCCCTTCGCCCGCGAGAAAATCGAGCACTTGAACGAGCTGCAACTGATCGTAGAGATCGTGCTCGAACCACAGCACGATTTCGCGAAATTCCGCGTGACCGCGCAACACGTCGTCACGAGCGCGGAACGCCGCGCGAAGCTCTTCCTCCGAGGTCCAGCCGCGCTGCGCGAGGAAGCGGGCGCGCACGTCGGAAAGCTCGTCGAGCGGCAGCGAGGGGACCGGCCCCTCATAGAGAATATCTCGCCACGGCAGAATTTCGCCGTCGATGCGCGCCTCTCGCATGCGCGCGACCGCCTCGTCGCCATTCGTGATGATCAGCCGGTCTTTCATGCGTCATTTTTAGCCGCGCCCACGGTAAGGCGCAACGCCCTGTTCGGGTACCCACAGGCCGTGCGGAAGATCGCCAACAGCAAAGAACACATCGATGGGCATGCCGCCTCTGGGATACCAGTAACCGCCGATCCTGAGCCAGTGCGGGTTCAGCGTTGCGTCGAGCCGCTTGCCGATGGCGACGGTGCAATCCTCGTGGAACGCGCCGTGATTGCGAAACGCGCCGAGATAGAGCTTCAGCGACTTCGACTCCACGAGCAGGTCGCGCGGGACGTAGTCGATCACGATGTGCGCGAAATCCGGCTGGCCCGTCACGGGGCAGAGCGAGGTAAATTCCGGCGCGGTGAAGCGCACGACGTAGAGCGAGCCCGTGTGCGGGTTCGGAACGGTTTCGAGCGCGGCCGCGTCCGGCGATGCGGGCAGATCGGCACGTTGCCCGAGTTGCGTCAGGTGAACCGTGGGGTCGTTCATGCGATTAACTCCGTCTTTGGCCGGGCGGTCCGGGCGCCCTCGTAAACGCGCGATTGGCCCAACAGGTGCCACATCGAAACCCTGCGCGCAAACGCCGCCTCGGCGCTGTTCACGGTGGACCGCATCTTCGACGCCTGGAGAGCTTGTGGCCGCCATGCCATAGTCGCTTCACAAAATGGCCATGCCGCCGCGCTTCAGTCTCGACCCATCGAGCGCCAGATCGGCTCCCGGTCGCGTTCGCCTTCGAGTACAGAGTCCATGCGCCGTTTTCTCATCCCGTTCCTCATCCTCGCGCTTCTCCTGCCGGCCAGCGCCGCTCCGCCGCCCGCAACCGCCAATTGGCCGGAGGCCGGTCAACGCTGGATCAAGAAATATCGCGCGAAGCACGAGCCGCTCGCGGTTCCCGCCGTGATCCAGATGCTGAGCCATTCCGGCGCGCTGAAGGAGCCGGATTCATCCGGCCTCTATGTCGGCTTCCTCGCCGGGGTCCTGAACGCGAACCCGAAAAAGGCGCAGGCCATCATCGAGAAAACGCTGCCGCTGCCCTTTGAGGATCAGTGGATCGTGATACGCGCCGTCGCCTATTCCCAGATTCCGGACTGGCGCAATCACATGAGCGTGCTGGCGGCGCGCCTGCCCGACCGGCGCGTGATGGCCGAACGCTATCTTTCGGGCGAGTTGCCGACGCTGAACCAGATCGCGCTCGAACCCTACAAGGCCGGCACGGTCGAGAAGGTTCAAAGCTTCTTCAACGGCGACATGTTCTTCAAGGACAAGGACAAGGAAAAAGAGGAGAGGAAGCGCCAGATCACCTTTGCCTCCAACGCGGAGCTGATCGACACGCTGTGGGGCATCTATTTCGCTACGGGCCGCGAGGGGCCGATCGCGCAGATCGTGACGCTGCTGCCGTGGTCGAAGGAGCGCGACAGCGTGGACAAGCTCACCATCGGCAGCATGGCGCGCTTCACGCTGGCGTCGAACGCGGCGCGCGACGCGGATCTTCTGCGCGTGCTGAAGAATTTGCAGGAGCGGCAGCCGAAAAAGGTGAAGCCCATCCTCGCGGAAGTGATCGAAGCGGCGGAACTCGCGGACACCGCGCGGCTCGGCAAGGACGCGCTCGCAGCGCTCGACGAGTTGAAGCGCAAAGGGCCCGGCTCGACGCGCGATCTTCTCACATGGGGCTCGGTCGGTCAGGCTGCTGTGTCGGCGGGGTGCCTCGGCCTCGCGGTGGCTAGCGTCGGGACGGCGGGCATACCGTGCGTGGTCGGCGGTGCGCTTTCAACCGGTGCGCTTCGTTATATCGGCAGCTCGGGCGGCGTAGAGTAGTGATGTGGACTTGGCAAAAATTCGATGACGACAGTGATGGCATTACCATCACACGTGAGATCGCTACGAATGACATCGGTGTTTCCATCGAGCCATGGGGAACTCAGGGGGCGGGGAAACAGATTATGTTTAAATATAGTCACGGAGATATTGAGATCGAACTTACAGCGCGGCGATCTCCGAAAAGCGTCACCCACCAGAGTGAAATCAAATTTGGTGGCGCGGATTTTCCTTTAGGCCCAATCTGTCAAGTCTGGTTCGATGATCGCAAGATGACGTTCATCAAAAAGCGACCGCTTACAGTAGTGCAACGACTAGCAATCGAGGAGACCTTCAGCGATTTTTTGACGACGACGTTTCGCGACTGTTCATACTCGGTTCCGCCATGCGCCGAACAGGTGGAATTTTACTAGAGCCTTTCGCAAGAAAAAAGCGCGAAATATCGGCCAACTATTCGCCATCGTGCCGCGTGCCCTCTTCGTCGAGGATCGCTACGCTTCGCATGTAGGACTGATAGGCCTTCTCCTGCGTATCGCCGATGGCCAGCACGCCGAGCTTTCCGAACTCCGACAACGCGCCGACGAGATGGAACACGACGCCCTCCTGCTTCGCAGCGTCGAAATGCAGCCCCTGCGTCGCGGCGATGTCGATAAGGTCGGTCGGCGTCAGCCCGCGGTAATGGTCCGCGTGGAGATTGTCCGACGCGTAATAGAAGCAAGGCTTGCCTGCCGCGCTGTAGAACAGGCCGGTTTCGTGCTCGTAGCGCCCCGCCGTGAGATATTGCAGCATGAGGAACGGGTGCGTCGTGCCGCCCTTGCGGAGGTTGATCTCGATGGCGTAATGCCGCCACGGCGCGCTCTCGTCGTCCTTCACCGACATGAAATCGATGGCGAAGCGGCCGAGCGCGCCTTTCGACGCGAGCACCTCGCCCGCGCGGCGGCCGAGTTCCTGAATGTCGAGGCGATAGCTTTCATCCGCAGGAAATTTGCAGCCGAGAAATACCTGCTCGTTCGCCCCGCCGAGCACCTGATCGTGCGTCGAGATGGTCTCAAGCGTGCCCATGGGATCGACGCGGAATTGCGATGAGGGCGAACGCTTGATCTTGCCCTCAAGGAACTCCTCCGCGATACCGCCCATCAGCTCGAATTTTTCCATGAAGGCGTCGAACGTCATTTCCGCCGATTGAAAGCCGAGATGCGGAAGCTGCTCACCCACCCACTCGCGAAGGCCGGTTTCCGGCGCGCCCTGGAAGCAGAACACCGCGTTGCCTTCGCCTGAAAAGCCGTCGTTCAGCTTGACCACCGCGCGGCGCAGCGCCGGATTCCGCTCCTTCAGCGTGACGAGCGCATCCACGATGTCGTCCGCGTTCTTCAGGTCTTCGAAGCCTGCGGGCATGGCGATGCCCGCTTCCCTGAAAATCTTGCGCGATCCGCTCTTCGACCCCCAGCAGGAAACCTCGGGATCGGAGCCGTAAATCGGCAGGTCGAGCTTCAGTGCGAGCTTTTTTTCGAGCGGCGTCACCGTGAAAAAGGTTACATGCGCCGCGTGCGGATCGGGGATCGCGGCCTTGATCCGCTCGATGAGGCGCGGGCGCGCGAGGATCTTCGCGGAAAGCGGCGCGTCGGAACTGTCGTAGCAGGAAAGAAGCACGAGCCGCTTCTTGGCGTGCTGGGCCGGGATGCCTGGGAGAAGATGCAGGTAATAGTCTATGATCGGCGTGGCGATCGGCGTGCTTGTGACGTAGATCACACGGGTGCGCGGGAAGCGCAGCAGCAGAAGCAGGCAAAGCAGCCGCTCCTCGTAGTGATGCACGCCCGCTATGCGCGCCATCACTTCGCGGTCGAAGGTGATGCTCGGCACGATGACAACGGTGCGCGGGGTATTCGGGTCGGCGAAAATCTTCGCGTAGGTCTCGCGGAAGTGATCCTGCAAGACTTTCGATCTCGCCAGTTCGACCGGCTCGAAGGTTACCCCATTAGCCCCGCTCAAGCGCGCTTTCCCGTGGTTCTTCCGCTCTTTATCGAGCGTTCCAATATTATACTGAAAAGGTACCGGCATTGCTTCCAGACGACAAGCGAAGCCATGCGGCACGTTCCCTGCTCGTTAAGGAAAAATCGATGACTTCAGTTCCCGAGACCGGCTCTATCCCCCGCGATGTCCGCGCGCTGCTCGAAGATTTGGGTGTTGCAAGCGAGACTTGGTCGGGCGGCGCGTTCGAGGCGAAGACCCCGGTCACGGGCGAAATCATCGGGCGTGTGCGGCTCGGCGGTGCGGCGGACATGAACGCGGCGGTTGACGCGGCGCACGCGGCGTTTCTCACGTGGCGCAGCGTTCCGGCGCCCGTGCGCGGCGAACTTGTGCGGCTGTTCGGCGAGGAACTCCGCGCCAACAAGCCCGCGCTCGGCCGCCTCGTCACAATCGAGACCGGCAAGATCGTTTCCGAAGGTCTCGGCGAAGTGCAGGAGATGATCGACATCTGCGATTTCGCGGTCGGGCTCTCGCGGCAGCTCTACGGCCTCACCATCGCGAGCGAGCGCGCCGATCATCGCATGATGGAGATTTGGCATCCGCTGGGCGTCGTCGGTATCATCTCGGCGTTCAACTTTCCCGTGGCGGTGTGGGCGTGGAACGCGTCGCTCGCGCTCGTCTGCGGCAACGCGTGCGTGTGGAAGCCGTCCGAGAAGACGCCGCTGACCGCGCTCGCCACGCAGGCGCTGTTCGAGCGGGCGGCGGAGCGATACCGCAAGGCGGGTCACGTCGCGCCGGACGGGCTTTCGGCGGTCGTGATCGGCGCGCGCGAGGCCGGCGAGGCGCTGGTCGATAACCCACGCGTGCCGCTCGTCTCCGCCACCGGTTCCACGGCGATGGGCCGCGCGGTCGGCCCTCGGCTCGCCTCGCGCTTCGCCCGCGCCATCCTTGAACTCGGCGGCAACAACGCGGCCATCATCTGCCCTACGGCCGACATCGACCTGAGCCTCCGCGCGGTGGCCTTCGCAGCGATGGGCACGGCGGGCCAGCGCTGCACGTCGCTGCGGCGGCTGTTCGTGCAAAATTCGGTCTATCACAAGCTCGTCCCGCGCCTGAAGCAGGCTTATACGACCGTGAAGGTCGGCAATCCGCTGGACGACGGCACCCTTGTCGGCCCGCTGATCGATGAGGCGGCCTATGCCTCGATGTATAAGGCGTTCGAGGAGGCGAAAGCCTCGGGCGGGAGTCTGTTCACCGGCGGCGAGCGCATTCGCGCGGGCGTGCCGCAGGGCGGCGTCTATGTGCAGCCGACGCTGATCGAAATGCCCGAGCAGGTGGGACCTGTGCTGAAGGAGACCTTCGCGCCGATCCTCTATGTGATCCGCTACAACGACCTTGAGGAAGCCATCCGCCTCAACAACGAGGTGCCACAGGGGCTTTCGTCGTCCATCTTCACGAACGATCTGCGCGAGGCGGAACGGTTCATCTCGGCGCGCGGTTCGGATTGCGGCATCGCGAACGTCAATATAGGCCCATCCGGCGCGGAGATCGGCGGCGCGTTCGGCGGCGAGAAGGAAACGGGCGGCGGCCGCGAGGCTGGCTCCGACTCATGGAAGGCGTATATGCGCCGTGCAACCAACACCATAAACTACGGCTCGACACTGCCGCTCGCGCAGGGCGTCAAGTTCGAGGTCGGGCGGTAGAGAACGCGGCACGGCGAACGGAGGCGCAACAGGCCTCCCCGCGCCAGCCTTCGCGCGCTCAGCTTCGCCAGTCGATGTAGACGTTGCCGCGTGCATCCGCGCCGATCACGACATCATCGAACTTGGCGAGGCGTAGCTTGCGGACTTCGCCCATGGCGGTGCGTTCGGTCGTGACCTCTTCGATGAACGGGAAGTCCTTCAGGTTGCGCCAATCGACCTGCTCTTCGAGCGGGCCACGCGGCGTCGAGATTGTCAGCGTGCCCGCTTCTTCTTCGCTGGCGACGATTGAAACACTCGTCTCATTGCGCGAAATGGTGATGTTCGCGCCCTGCGTCTCAGGGGCCGGGCTGACGTTGATGTGCGAAGGCCAGACGCTGCGATGGAACGGGATGACTTCTCCGGCGCGCATAGTTGTGATCCTCCAGGTTCGTTGGAGGACAGTCTTTACGAAGAACCCTGCGCGGGGCTTTTTCCGTTATTCGCATTCAATTAAAAGTTGAATCAATGCGTGCGGGATCGCCGCTCCTTCACCCGCTCGATCAGCTTTTCGACGTCGGTCAGGATGTTGCGCACAACGACCGCGACGCCGTCGCCGGTCGGATGCAGGCCGTCCGGCTGGTTGAGCGCGGGGACCGTTGCGACGCCCTTGAGAAAGAACGGATAGAGGATCGCGTTGTAGTCTTTCGCGAGGCGCGGCCACATCGCGCGGAATTTTGCGGCATAATCTTCGCCCCAGTTGCGCAATGGCTCCATGCCCGCGATGAGAAGCTCCACGCGCTTGTCGGATAGCGCCTTAAGGATCGCATCAAGCGAGGCTTCCGTCTGCTTCGGATCGAGGCCGCGCAGCATGTCGTTCGCGCCGAGTTCGACAATCGCCGCATCCGCCGGCTCGGACAGGCTCCAGTCGAGCCGCGACGCGCCGTCCGCCGCCGTGTCGCCCGAGACGCCCGCATTCAGCACGCGCACGGCGTGGCCCTTCGCCCGGAGCGCGGCTTGCAATTGCGCCGGAAACGCCTTGTCGGGCGGCAGTTGAAAGCCCGCCGTCAGGCTGTCGCCAAGCGCGAGGATCACGATTTCCTTCTCCGGCTCGGCGGCGCGCGCGGGCGCGACGTCGAAAGCGGTTACAAAAATCCCGGCGCACGCGGTCGAAATTGCGAACAATCCTATCCATATGAAGCGCGGCAAAGAAGTCTCGAAACGGTGTCTCATTTGCAATTCCCCTCGGTTTCCGAAGCGCCGCACGCAGGCACCCCTCGCCGCGCCGCACCCGTCATAGATCTGAAAGGCGTAACGCTCACGCTGAAAAGCCGCGCGGGCTCCGTCGACATCCTGCGCGGTATCGATCTCGCCGTGCCGGAAGGCCAGTCCGTGGCGCTTGTCGGGCCGAGCGGTTCCGGCAAATCGTCGCTGCTCATGGTGATGACCGGCCTTGAAGCCGCCACCTCGGGCCGCGTCGTCGTCGCGGGCGAGGATTTCACGACGCTTGGCGAGGACGCGCTCGCCGCGATCCGGGGCCGCTCCATCGGCATCGTGTTCCAGTCCTTCCACCTGATCCCGACCATGACAGCCATCGAGAATGTGGCTCTGCCGCTCGAATTTCTCAATCGCGCCGATGCGTTCGAGCGCGCGGAGGCGGTGCTTTCCGAGGTTGGGCTGTCGGGCCGCTTTCACCACGTGCCGGGGCAACTTTCGGGCGGCGAACAGCAGCGCGTCGCGCTGGCACGGGCGCTCGTCGCCGAGCCGAAAATCCTGTTCGCGGACGAGCCGACCGGCAATCTCGACGGTGAGACCGGGCGGCAGATCATGGATCTGATCTTTTCGCTGCATCGCCGCTTCGGCACGACGCTTGTGCTCGTGACGCACGACACGGCGCTGGCGAAACGCTGCGAGCGCGTCGTTGCCATGCATGACGGGCGGATCGCGGCGTCGATCCATGAAACGGCGTCGGCATGACGGTCGCCGCCGAAACGCGTGCGCCGCATTCGCGCGGCCCGGCGCTGCCGCTCGCCCTTCGCCTTGCGCTGCGCGACCTTCGCGGCGGCGTGGCGGGCTTCTGGATCTTCCTGATCTGCGTCGCGCTCGGCACGGGCGCAATCGGCGCGATCAACGGGCTTTCAGGCGCGATCCGCGATGCGCTGGCGCGCGACGCGACGCTGCTGCTCGGTGGCGACGTCGAGGCGACGCTCATCCATCGGCAGGCCAACGCCGACGAACGCGCCTTCCTCGAAAGCGTCGGCCGCGTCAGCGAGGTCGCCACCATGCGCGCGATGGCGCGGCGGCCCGACGCGAACGCGCAGACGCTGGTCGATCTCAAGGCCGTGGACAGCGCCTATCCGCTTTACGGCGCGGTGAAGATGGATGAGGGAGCCGACCTCGATACGCTTCGGCGCGGCGGGCTGGCCGTGGACCGCACCATCCTGGACCAACTGGGCCTCAAGCTCGGCGACGAGATCACGCTCGGCAAGGCGTCTTTCCCGGTCGTCGCCGTGCTCGGACAGGAGCCCGACCGTTTCGCGGCGGGTCCGGCTTTCGGCGCGCGCATCCTAATGTCAGCCGACGCGTTGAAGGCGACCGGGATCGCGGAACCTGGCGCGCTCGTGCGCTGGGCCTATCGCATCAAGGTCGAAGGCGGCGCGCCGCCGACATTCAAGGCGGCGCTGTCCACGGCGTTTCCCGAGGCGGGCTTTCTGGTGCGCGACACCTCCGACCCCACGCCCGGCATCCGCAACACGCTCGACCGGCTCGCCGAGTTCCTGACGCTCGTCGGGCTGACGGCGATGCTTACCGGCGGCATCGGCGTGGCGAACGCGGTGTCGGCCTTCGTCGAGCGGCAGCGGCGGACTATCGCGACGTTCAAGGCGCTCGGCGCATCGCAGCGCACGATCTTTCAGGTATTTTTCATCGAGATGGCGCTGTTCGCCGCGCTCGGTATCCTCATCGGCTTCGGGATCGCAATCGCCGTGCCGTGGCTTGTCGCGGGGCTGGCGAGCGGCCTCCTGCCGGTGAGCCTTGAGCCGGGTTTCCAGCCGGAAGCGCTCGGGCTCGCGGCGTTGTTCGGTGCGCTGACGGCGCTGCCCTTCATCCTGTGGCCGCTCGGCCGTGCGCAACAGGTGCGGGCCGCCGAACTGTTCCGCAATGGCAGCGAGGACGCGACGTGGTTTCCGCCGCGCGCCTATCGCTATGCCTCGCTCGGCGCGGTGGCGCTGCTCGCTGCCGCCGCCATTCTTCTGTCGCAGAACCAGAAGATCGCGGCCGTGACCGCCGCGGCCCTGTTCGGGGTCTTCGTGCTGTTCTGGTTTATTGGAGCGGGCATACGCCGGTTCGCCGCGCGGCTTCCGAGACCGAAGCGGCCTGAAGTGGCGCTCGCGCTCGCCAACATCGCGGGACCGGCGAGCCTCGCGCGCACCATCGCGCTGTCGCTCGGCGCGGGGCTGACGCTGCTGACCGCCGTTTCGCTGGTCGACGCATCGCTGACGAACGAACTCAAGACGCGGCTGCCGGAGCACGCGCCGAGCTATTTCTTTATCGGCATCCCGAAGCCCAGCCTCGTCGCGTTCGAGGACTTGCTGGAAGAAAAGGCGCCCGACGCGCGCATCGCCACCGCGCCCATGCTGCGCGGACGGCTCGTCGCGTTGAAGGGTGTGCCGGTCGAGCAGATCAAGGCTCCGTCGTCGGCGGAATGGGTGCTGAACGGCGACCGTGGCATCACCTATTCGGACGCTGTGCCATCCGGCTCGCAGATCACCGAGGGCGCATGGTGGCCCGCCGACCATAATGGCGAGGCGCTCGTTTCGTTCGAGGCGGAGATTGGCAAGGCGCTCGGGCTCGCGATCGGCGACACGGTGACGGTCAACGTGCTTGGGCGAAACATGCAGGCGAAGATCGCCAACTTCCGCAGTGTCAAGTGGGGTTCGATCGACATCAACTTCGTGATGATCTTCTCGCCGAACGCGCTCAAGGCCGCGCCGTTCACATGGCTCGCGACGCTGTCATGGCCGGAGGGTCAGACGCCCGACGCGAAGGCGGAAGCCGAGGTGATGAAGGCGGTCGCGGGCGCTTATCCCGCCGTGTCAGCCGTGCGCGTGCGCGATGCTCTCGCCGCCTTCAACGGCGTGTTCGAGAAAATCATGACGGCCGTTCGCGCGGCGGGCAGCGTCACGCTCATCATGGGCGCGCTGGTTGTGGCAGGCGCGCTGCTCACGGCGCAGCGGCGGCGAATCTACGAGGCGGTTGTGCTGCGCACTCTCGGCGCGAGCAAGCGCCGCGTCATAACAGCGCACATCCTTGAATATCTGATCCTCGCGATGTGCCTTTCGACCGTCGCGGCCGCGCTTGGGCTTCTGGCAGCGTGGGTTATCGTGAAATATGTCATGGGATTAACTTTTGTAGTCTCGCTATCGGCGCTATTGCAGCCATCGGTGATTGAAACCATATTCGTCACTGCGCTGGGTGCGTTGGGGACGTTCAAGGTCCTTTCAGCGAAACCGGCGCAATATCTGCGTTCCGAGTGAACGTCTGGATGGCGACGACAGGGCAGGCCGCCTGACAATGGGCCGTGCTCCAGGCCGTCCGGGGTGAAACCTGGAAGACCTTCTGCGCAGACCTTTTGAGAAAAATGTCAGGGACCAAAGAGGACAATGGCAGACTACGACACGTCTCGAGCATATAACACGAGTGCTCGCGCGCGCACGGACGCCTTCGCGATTGACGAGGGTCTGCGCGCTCACATGATCCGCGTTTACAGTTACATGGGCATCGGGCTGCTGGTGACGGGCATCATGGCCTACACCATCTACAGCCAGTCCGTGATTACCAACGATGCCGGCAAGATCGTCGGCTTGACCTCACTCGGCACGGTCATCTTCAAGAGCTGGGTGAAGTGGCTTGTTATGTTCGCGCCGTTGATCGTGGTATTCGCCTTCTCGGCGACGATCAACAGGATGAGCACAGCAACCGCGCAGGGCGTATTCTGGCTGTTCGCAGCGTTGATGGGCCTGTCGCTTTCGAGCATTTTCATCGCCTATACGGGCACCTCGATCGCGCGCATCTTCTTCATCACCGCCGCGACCTTCGGCGCCGTCAGCATCTACGGCTACACCACGAAGGCTGATCTTACGAAGTTCGGCTCGTTCCTGATCATGGGTGTCATCGGCCTCGTGATCGCGAGCATCGTGAACGCGTTCCTTGGCTCGACGGGCCTTCAGTTCGCGATCTCGGTTCTCGCCGTGCTGATCTTCACGGGCCTCACCGCCTACGACACGCAGCAGATCAAGGATAACTACCTTGCGCAGGCGCAATATGGGGAACAGAGCCTCGGGCACGCGGCCATCCTGGGCGCGCTTAGCCTGTATCTCGACTTCATCAACATCTTCGTTGCGTTGATGCAGCTCTTCGGCGAGCGTCGCGAATAGCTTCTCCACAAGTGCAGCCAAAGGCCCCGCAAGGGGCCTTTTTTTCGCCCGCCGCTCAGAGCTTAACCGGTCACCGGGTCATCTCTTGACGAGGCGGAGCTTGCGGTCGAGCACGAGGAGCACCTTGACGACCAGAGTTTGAATGAGACCGAGGCAAAAGAAAAAGATCGAACCCAGCCGTCGTTGAAATTGGGACGATCCTTGCAAGACGCCGTTCTGCCGCGACCTCAAGTTGATGGCTCCATCAAAACGGAGCCATCAACTAAATTGTCCTTCAAGAATCGGCCCGAAGCGCTTTCGCCGCCGCGACCATATTGGCGATAGCCGGTCGCACCTCCTCCCAGCGGCGCGTTTTCAGGCCGCAATCCGGGTTGACCCAGAGCTGGCCGTCCGCCAGCCGCTCGCGTGCGAGGCGAAGAAGCGTCGTCATTTCCTCCACGGCAGGCACGCGCGGCGAATGGATGTCGTACACGCCGGGCCCGATCTCGTTCGGATATTTGAAGCTTTTGAACGCATCCAGCAGTTCCATCTTCGAGCGCGACGTTTCGATGGAGATCACGTCGGCATCCATGGCCGCAATGGCGTCGATGATGTCGTTGAACTCCGAGTAGCACATATGCGTGTGGATCTGCGTCTCGTTGGCGACGCCCGACGACGCGAGCCGGAATGACGTAATCGCCCAGTCGAGATAGGTCTGCCAGTCGGCGCGGCGCAGCGGAAGCCCCTCGCGGAGCGCGGCCTCGTCGATCTGGATCATCGGCGCGCCGGCCTTTTCGAGGTCCGCCACCTCGTCGCGGATGGCGAGCGCGATCTGGCGGCAGGCGACGCTTCTCGGCACGTCGTCGCGCACGAACGACCAGTTGAGGATCGTGACCGGCCCTGTCAGCATGCCTTTCATCGGCCGGTCGGTCTGCGACTGCGCGTAGAGCCACCAGCCGACCGTCATCGGCTCGGGGCGCGACACATCGCCGTAGAGAATCGGCGGGCGCACGCAACGCGAGCCGTAGGACTGCACCCAGCCGTTCTTCGTGAACGCGAAGCCGGAGAGCTTTTCGCCGAAATATTGCACCATGTCGTTGCGCTCGAATTCGCCATGAACGAGCACGTCGAGGCCGACTTCCTCCTGCCAGCGGATCGTGCGCGTGGTTTCCTCGCGAAGGAACGCATCGTATTCGGCATCCGTCAGAGCGCCCTTGGCGTGGGCGGCGCGCGCCTTGCGCACCTCCGCCGTCTGCGGGAACGAGCCGATGGTTGTCGTCGGGAACAGCGGCAGGCCGAAGCGGCGACGCTGAAGCGCGGCACGTTCGGGGTACGGCGAGCGGCGGAGCGCCATCTCCGGCGTCACGGCCGCGAGCCGCTGGCTTACGGCGGCGTTATGCACCTTGGGCGATGCTCGCCGCGCGGCGAGCGCTGCGGATGCGGCTTCGAGCGCGGGCGCGACCGATGCGCGCCCCTCGGAAAGCGCTCGACCGAGCGTCGAAAGCTCGCCCATCTTCTGCACACCGAAAGCGAGCCAGCTTTTCACGTCGACGTCGAGATCGCGTTCAAGTTCCAGATCGACCGGCGTATGCAGCAGCGAGCAGGACGGCGCGAGTTGGACGTGATCGGTGCCGCGCTTCGCCACCACGGGCTCCAGCCGGTCGAGGATCGCGGTGATGTCAGCACGCCAGACGTTGCGGCCGTCGATGACACCCAGCGACAGCACGAGGCCGCGCGGCGCTTTCGCCAGCACATCGTCGAGTTGGCCGGAACCGCGCACGAGATCGAGATGCAGCCCCGCCACGGGGAGCGAAAGCGCCGTGTCCAGATTGTCGCCGAGCGCGCCGAAATAGGTCGCGAGCATGATCTTGAGGCTCGGCAACGCGTCGGCGAAGCGGCGGTAGGTCTTCCGAAGCGCATCGCGCGTAGCGTCGTCGAGGTCGAGCACGAGGCACGGCTCATCGATCTGCACCCACTCCGCGCCGTTGGCGGCAAAGCGGCGCAGCACGTCGAGATAGACGGGGAGCAGAGCGTCGAGAAGGGTAAGCGGATCGAGCGATGGGTCTTTGCTCTTGCCGAGCTTGAGGAACGTCACCGGTCCGAGCAGCACGGGCCGCGTTTCGTAGCCCAGATGTTGCGCCTCGCGATATTCATCCACGGCCTTCAGCGAGGCGAGCGTGAAGCGTTGCTCCGCCGAAAACTCCGGCACCATGTAGTGATAATTGGTGTCGAACCACTTCGTCATTTCCTGCGCGGGCGCGCTGCCTGCGCCGCCCTCGCCATGCGCGCCGCGCGCCATCGCGAAATATGTGCCGAGGGTGACACCGCCGGTCTTCCAGCCGTAGACCTCGGGGATGGCGCCGACCATGACGCTTGTGTCGAGCACCTGATCGTAGAAGGAGAAGTCGTTCGACGGGATCACAGTCACGCCCGCCGCCTTCTGGCGCGCCCAATTGTCGGCGCGAAGCCGGGCCGCTGTCTCGCGGAGCTCTTTTTCGCCGATCTTGTGCGCCCAGTAAGCCTCAAGCGCGGTTTTCAACTCGCGGCGCGGACCGATGCGCGGCGTGCCAAGCGATGCGATTTTTATGCTGGAAGACACGTTCTAACCCCATTGCGTTGGGGCAAGGCTGTGATGGGACGCGCGCGAACGCCGCCAGTCGGCGGGCCGCAACCGCTCCATCGGGACACCCCGCCCGAGGACTTCGATTTCGTCGCGGCAGGTCTCCTGGCTTGCGGGTCAGCGCTCCGGCCCGTCTTCCCGAAGCGGTCGCTTCAGTGACATGGGTGGGCCGGAACTCGCCGCTTACAGTTGCGGGGGCAGCACCGGACTTGCACCGGCTTCCCTCTTGGCTTCGGGCTAGCGCCCGAAGACCGCGACAGTGGTGAGTGTGATCGAGATCGACGTCGCCGTCAATCTCGATATAACGACATCTTTATATGCTGATTCCGTTCTATGCTTGCGGCAGCACCGTCCGCACGATGGACGCGTCGAGCGCCTCGTAACGGGCGAGGCCGATGGTGTCGTAAAGCTCGGCGCGCGTCTGCATCTCGGGCAGCATCGCCTCCGTGCTGCCGTCGCGGGCGAGCGTGGCATAAAGCTTCGCCTGCGCCTTGTTCGCGACCCGAAGCGACGAGACGGGCCAGATGACCATGGCGTAGCCCCAGGCCTCGAACTCGGCGGCCGTATAGTGCGGTGTGCGGCCGAACTCCGTCATGTTGGCCAGCAGCGGCACGCCGGGCAGACGCCGCGCAAACTCCTGGAACATGGCCGCGCTCGTCAGCGCTTCGGGGAAGATCGCATCCGCACCCGCCTCGACATAAAGCCGGGCGCGCGCCACTGCCGCGTCGATCCCCTCGCTTGCGGCGGCATCGGTACGGGCCACGATGACGAGATGGCGGCGCGCCTTGGCAGCGGCGGCAACCTTGGCGGCCATGTCGCGCGCATCGGCGAGCTTCTTGTCGTTGAGGTGCCCGCACTTCTTCGGCAGAAGCTGGTCCTCGATATGCACCGCGCCCGCACCCGCATCCTCGAAGGTGCGGACCATATGCATGACGTTCAGCGCCTCGCCGTAGCCCGTGTCGCCATCGACAAGGAGCGGCAGGCCGCTCGACCGCGCGATCTGGCGGATGAAGAACGCGACCTCATCCACCGTGATGATGCCGAGGTCGGGCAACCCCATGGAAGCCGTCATCGCCGCGCCTGAGAGATACAGCGCGTCGAAGCCAGCCGCCTTTGCCTGAAGCGCCGCCATGCCGTTATGCGCGCCGGGAAGCTTCAGGATGCCGCGACGCTCCAGCAGCTCGCGGAAGCGGAAACCCGCCGTCTGGTCCGGCAGGTCGAAACCGTTGAGATAAGGCATCGCCGCTCCTTACGCCGCACGCGCGGAAGACGGCGCAGGCGCGCGCCCGCGATCTTCCAGCGGCACGAAAGCCACGTTTTCCGGCCCGACATAGTTCGCGGACGGGCGGATGATCTTGTTGTCCTGCCGCTGCTCGATGATATGCGCCGCCCATCCGCTCGTGCG
This sequence comes from Rhodomicrobium udaipurense JA643, assembly GCF_000636015.1. Taxonomy (GTDB): domain Bacteria; phylum Pseudomonadota; class Alphaproteobacteria; order Rhizobiales; family Rhodomicrobiaceae; genus Rhodomicrobium; species Rhodomicrobium udaipurense. The sequence continues at coordinate 19,567 of NZ_JFZJ01000015.1, read as the reverse complement.
CGCGATGACGAAGAGCGGCGTGAACATCGCCGTTGGCACGCCCATCTGATGGTACGAGACGGCGCTGAACCAGTCGAGGTTCGGGAACATGCGCTTCGTCTCGGCCATCACGCTTTCGATGCGCTCGGCGATCTCGAACATCTTCGTCGCGCCGACCTCGCGGGAGAGCCGCCGCGCGACCTCCTTGATGACCTTGTTGCGGGGATCGGCGACCGTGTAGACCGGATGGCCGAAGCCAATGACCACCTCTTTCGCCTCGACGCGGCGACGAATATCGGCTTCCGCCTCGTCGGCCGAATTGTAGCGCTTCTGGATCTCGAAGGCCGCCTCGTTCGCGCCGCCATGCTTTGGGCCGCGCAGGGCGCCGATCGCGCCTGTCACCGCAGAATAAAGGTCCGAACCCGTGCTCGCGATGGAGCGCGCGGTGAAGGTCGAGGCGTTGAACTCATGCTCGGCATAGAGGATCAGCGAAGTATGCATCGCGCGGACGTGGCTTTCGCGCGGACGCTCGCCGTGCAGCAGGTGCAGGAAGTGCCCGCCGATGGAATCATCGTCGGTGTGCACGTCGATGCGGCGACCGTTATGCGCAAAGTGATGCCAGTAGAGCAGCATCGAGCCGAGCGAAGCCAGGAGCCGGTCGGCCACATCCCGCGCAGCTGGATGGTTGTGGTCGGCCGGCTCCGGCAGCACGCAGCCGAGCGCCGAGACGCCCGACCGCAGTACGTCCATGGGATGCGATGCGGCGGGCAGCGCTTCGAGCGCGGAGCGAACCGCCGAGGGAAGGCCGCGCAGGGCCTTCAGTTTCGTCTTGTAGGCGTGAAGCTCGGTCGGCGTCGGGAGCGCGCCGTGAATGAGGAGATGCGCGATCTCCTCGAATTCGCAGGTCTCGGCCACATCGAGAATGTCGTAACCGCGATAATGCAGGTCGTTGCCGGTGCGGCCCACGGTGCAAAGCGCGGTATTGCCCGCGATGATCCCGGAAAGCGCGACCGACTTTTTCGGCTTCGGCCCAACGGCCTTCGTTGCATCCTGTAACATGGTGTCCTCCCTAAGCGCCGACGACGGTGCAGCGGCCCGTCTCGCGCGATGTGCCGTTCCATTCGAAAAGGCCGGTCGTCCGCCCGGCGCCGAGCGCGGCGGGATCGACGGTGAAGTTGAGGCCGAGAAGCTCGTCGCCGCGCAGCCGTTCGAGCCGGTCCACGGTTTCGAGGAAGCGCTGCTGCTCGGCGGGCGAGACGATGCCTGCCGAAAGCGTGAGGAACTTCCCGATGTATTGCGGGCGAGCGAAGGGGCGCGCGCCGAGCGGGTTGGCGTCGGCAATGGCAAGCTCGTCCTCGATCACGCGGCCGTCGCGCAAGGTGACGACGACGCGGCCGCCGAACGCCTTTTCCTTCGGGTCGCGGCTGTGATAGCGACGCGTCCATTCCGCGTCTTCGACGGTCGAAATTTTGTGCCACAGCGCGACGGTTTCGGGGCGCTTCGCGCGCTCCGGCGCATAGGAATTGACGTGGTGCCAGCCGCCGTCTTCCAGCGCGACCGCGAAGATGTACATGATGGAATGGTCGAGCGTTTCGCGGCTCGCATTCGGGTCCATCTTCTGCGGGTCGTTCGCGCCCGTGCCGATCACGTAATGGGTGTGATGGCTCGTGTGGATCACGACGCTTTCGATGGCCGCGAGATCGCCGATCTTGTCGCGCATGCGCCGGGCGAGATCGATCAGCGCCTGGCTCTGATATTCCGCCGAATATTCCTTGGTGTAGGTGTCGAGGATGGCGCGCTTCGCCTCGCCCTTCTCCGGCAGCGGCACGGTGTATTGCGCCTTGGGGCCGGAGAGCAGCCACGCGATGAAACCGTCCTCGCCTTCCCATGCGGGGGACGGCGCACCTTCACCGCGCATCGCGCGGTCGACGGCCTCGACCGCCATCTTGCCCGCGAATGCAGGCGCGTAAGCCTTCCAGCTCGAAATTTCGCCCTTGCGCGACTGACGAGTCGTCGTCGTCACGTGCAGCGCCTGCTGGACGGCCTGCCAGATCGTCTCGGTTGGAAGCCCTAGCGCCGCGCCGATGCCTGCCGCAGCCGACGGCCCGAGATGGGCGATATGGTCGATCTTGTGCTCGTGCAGGCAGATGCCTTTCACGAGATTGACCTGAATTTCGTAGCCCGCCGCGAGACCGCGCACGAGCGCTTCGCCCGAAAGCCCGCAATGTTGCGCGACGGCGAGGATCGGCGGGATGTTGTCGCCCGGATGCGAATAGTCGGCGGCGAGGAACGTGTCGTGGAAATCGAGTTCGCGCACGGCGACGCCGTTGGCCCATGCGGCCCATTCCGGCGAGAAGCGGCGATGCGAGGCGATGCCGAACACGCCTGCGCCGGGCTTGAAGGGATGGGCGAGCGCCTGATTGCGCGCGTTGGCAACCGGGCGGCGCGCGAGCGAAGCGGCGGCAACGGCGGCGTTATCGATGATGCGGTTGCCGATCATCTCGACCACGGTTGGCTCAACCGCAACCTGGTCGGCGGCGACTTCGGCAATCTTCCACGCGAGCTGTTCGGCGCGGGGCAGAGGCTCGGCGGATTTGTATGTGCGAACGGTATTCGACTTCACGGGGCAGGTTCCTCTCTTGGGCAGCGGCGGCTGGGAAATTGGATCTGGAATCAGGGGCGGAACGCCGTGGGGCGCCCGGCTTCGTCGACGGCGACCATCTCGAACGAGCCACGCACGGCGAGGCGGCGCTCGCCCGAAAGCAGTTTCTCGGCGACCATGTCCACGTTGACGGTCATCGACGCGCGGCCGACGCGCACGACGCGGGCGGAAAGCTCGACGAGTTCGCCGACCTTCACGGGCACGTGGAATTCCACCTTGTCGGACGTCGCCATCACCACGGCGCGGCGCGCGCGCCTTGTGGCCGCGACGAAGGCCGCCTTGCCCATAAGGTTCAGCGCATTGCCGCCGAACAGCGTGCCGTAGTGGTTCGCCTGCTCGGGGAAGACCATCTCCACAAAGGTGGTCGTCGCCTCGGTGGCGGCTTCATCGATAAGGGTTTGCATTCAAGCGCCCGGGGTTCGTTTCAGGCTTCACAATATCCGCAACGACGAACACGCCGTAAGGGCTGAAAATGTGGATGTTTGCGAAGGCTTCGCCGCAAATCTGCGAGCTTTGCGAATTTGCGGCTTTCGCAAACGACGGGTTCGCAAGCGGCAATATTGCCCATTCCCCGCTGTTCACATGTTTGAATGAATTTTCTAGCTCCGCTCGTGACTCGACAAAGCGAATCACACCCTAAATGTGGGGGTCACGGTGCCCCGATAGCGCAAGATTCGGGAGCCAAGAGGGAAGCCGGTGCAATTCCGGCGCTGCCCCCGCAACTGTAAGCGGCGAGCCGCCGTCGATAGCGTCACTGGTGCGAAAGCGCCGGGAAGGCCAGACGGAAGCATTGACCCGCGAGCCAGGAGACCTGCCGCGACACGAAACGAACGTCCTTGGGCGGGGTGTCCTGCAGGTCGTGCCGTAACCGATGTGCCGGTTGCGTTCGCGTCCCTGTCGCTCCCGCCCCCATGATCCAACGGGGGTTTACTTGTCTTCCAGTCCTGACTCCACGGCGGTCGTATCCGCCGCCCGCCTGCCGCTCAGCATCGTGAAGCGCTCGGGCGCGCTCGCACCGTTCGATGCCGCGAAGATCCGCTCCGCGGTCGAGCGCGCGGGCCGCGCCACCGGCGATTTCGACGCCACCGAGGCGCATCTCCTCGCCATTCAGGCGGTAAAGGTGATCGCGCATCGCTTCGCGAGCCGGTCGCCGCACATCGAGGAAATTCAGGACATCGTCGAGCAGGTGCTCATCTCCGCGAACCACTTCGCGACCGCGCGCGCCTACATCGTCTACCGCGAGCAGCGCGCACGCCTTCGCGCCGACCGCCACGCCGCCATCGACGTGGAAAGCTCGATGAACGAATATCTTGAGCGGGCGGACTGGCGCGTGAACGCGAACGCCAATCAGGGCTATTCGCTTGGCGGCCTGATCCTGAACGTCTCCGGCAAGGTCGTCGCGAATTACTGGCTCAGCCACGTCTACCCGCCGGAAGTGGGCCGCGCGCACCGCGATGGCGACATCCACATCCACGACCTCGACATGTTGGCGGGCTATTGCGCGGGCTGGTCGCTGCGCACGCTGTTGCAGGAGGGGCTCAACGGCGTGCCCGGCAAGGTCGAGGCCGCGCCACCGAAGCACCTGTCGAGCGCGGTCGGCCAGATCGTGAATTTCCTCGGCACGCTCCAGAACGAGTGGGCGGGCGCGCAGGCGTTTTCCTCGTTCGATACCTACATGGCGGCGTTCATCCGCAGGGATCAACTGCCCTATCATGAGGTGCGCCAGTGCATTCAGGAGCTGATCTATAACCTCAACGTGCCGTCGCGCTGGGGTACGCAGACGCCGTTCACGAACCTGACTTTCGACTGGACCTGCCCGGAAGACCTTCGCGATCAGGTGCCGGTCATCGGCGGCGTCGAGATGGATTTCACCTACGGCGATCTTCAGGCCGAGATGGACATGATCAACCGCGCCTATATGGAGGTCATGATTGCGGGCGACGCGAAGGGCCGCGTCTTTACCTTCCCCATCCCGACCTACAACATCACGCCGGATTTCCCGTGGGAGAGCGAGAACGCGACGCGCCTCTTCGAGATGACGGCGAAATACGGGCTACCCTACTTCCAGAACTTCGTGAATTCCGAGCTGAAGCCGAACATGGTGCGGTCCATGTGCTGCCGCCTCCAGCTCGACCTGACGGAGCTTCTGAAACGCGGCAACGGGCTGTTCGGCTCGGCGGAGCAGACGGGCTCGGTCGGCGTCGTGACGGTGAACTGCGCGCGGCTCGGCTTCCTGCACAAAGGCGATGAAGCGGCGCTGTTCGCGCGCCTCGACGATCTGCTCGACATCGGCCGCACGAGCCTCGAAATCAAGCGCAAGGTCATCCAGCGCCACATGGATGCGGGGCTGTTCCCCTACACGAAGCGCTACCTCGGCACGCTGCGCAATCACTTCTCGACGCTCGGCGTAAACGGCCTCAACGAGATGATCCGCAACTTCACCGACGACGCAGAGGACATCTCGACGCCGTGGGGCCACGCCTTCGCGCTCCGCTTCCTCGACCATGTGCGCGCGAAGATGGTGGCGTTTCAGGAAGAGACCGGCCACCTCTATAATCTCGAAGCGACGCCCGCCGAGGGCACGACCTATCGCTTCGCGCGTGAGGACCGGAAGCGCTTCGACGGCATCTTGCAGGCAGGCACGGACGAGACGCCGTATTACACCAACTCCAGCCAGTTGCCTGTCGGCTTCACGGACGATCCGTTCGAGGCGCTGACCCGACAGGAACCGCTGCAAGCCAAGTATACCGGCGGAACGGTGCTGCATCTCTACATGGGCGAACGCATTTCTTCAGCGGAGGCGTGCAAGAAGCTCGTGCGCCGCGCGCTCGAAAACTTCCGCATCCCCTACATCACCGTGACGCCGACATTCTCCATCTGCCCGACGCATGGCTATATCGCAGGCGAGCACAAGTTCTGCCCGATCTGCGACGAGGAGCGGCTTGCGGCGAAGCGGGCACGGCTCGCCGCGCGCAAGGCGGCGGCGTAACCACATCAACAGAGGGAGCAAAGACATGAACGCACATTGGACCCCCACCGCCGACGACGTGACGCTGACCGACGAGGAGCGCCAGCCCTGCGAAGTCTGGACGCGCGTGATGGGCTATCACCGACCCGTCTCGTCGTTCAATCAGGGCAAGGTTGGCGAATTCAACGAGCGGCAGTATTTCCGCGAATGCAAGGCCGAGCGCGCCGACGCCGACAAGAGCGCGCGATGACACTCATCGAGATTGGCGGGTTCGCCCGCCTTTCCTCCGTGGATTGGCCCGGGCAGCTTGCGGCGACCGTGTTCTGTCAAGGCTGCCCGTGGGCCTGCCGCTACTGCCACAATACGTCGCTGATGCGGGCGGGCAGCGGCGCGGGGCCGTCATGGGCCGAGGTGCGCTCCTTCCTCCAAACGCGGCGCGGACTGCTTGACGCGGTGGTGTTTTCCGGCGGCGAGCCGACCTTGCAGACGCATCTGCCGGAGGCGATGGCCGAGGTGCGCGCGATGGGCTTTCGCGTCGGCCTCCACAGCGCGGGGCCATATCCGGCGCGGCTCGCGGCCGTCCTGCCGTTGGTCGACTGGGTGGGCTTCGACGTGAAAGCGCCGTTCGCTGAGTATGAGCGCATCACCGGCGTGCCAGGCAGCGGCGAGCGCGCGGCTGAAAGCTTGCGGCTGCTGGTGGCGAGCGGCGTGGCGTTCGAGACGCGGACGACCGTTCATCCCGCCCTGCTGGACGACGCGGCGCTCGCGCGCATCGCCGCCGAACTGGCCGCACTCGGCATCGCGAACAACCGAATCCAACCGTTTCGCTCGCTTGGATGCACAGACGCCGCGCTTGCTGCATGAAACAAGCGCGGCGTCGCCGCATGCCGACGGCCTTGCGCCGCCTGCCCTTGGCTCGACGGCATGCGTTTGGGGTCAGGCGAGGGGAAGCCTGGCGCCCGATGTGAACGGCACCGTCCTATCGGGGCGCGCGCGTCGCTCCGTCGAATTGGCGCGGAGCATCTCCAAAGCTTGCGCTACGTTCGCGCGGGTCAGGCTCGCGCCAGTCCGCGTCGCAGCCGAGGGGACACGCCGAGAGAGCGAACTCGGCGGGACGATCCGGCCAGCGAGGCGGCTCCATCGTGTGCGCGGGCTGTGCTTCCGCCGCCGTCGCCTTGTAAACCGGTCGCATCGTCATGAACCCCCTTGTCGCCGAGCCGTGGGTGTTACAATATTCGCCGACGAGATTTTTTCGAAGGGCTGAAAATGCAGGGTTTTGCGAATGGGTCTCGCTCGTTTTGCAAATTTTGCGAATGGACGACTGAATGAAGAAGGTCTTCGTCGGCGTAAAGCTGAAGCGGCTGCGCGAAGAACGCGGATTGACGCAAATCGCTTTCGCTGAAGCGATCGGGCTGTCGGCGAGCTATCTGAACCAGCTTGAGAAGAACCAGCGGCCGCTCACAGTGCCGGTCCTGCTGCGCATCAACGCGGCCTTCGGCGCCGACATGCAGCTTTTGTCGGACGGCGACGAAGCGCGCATGATAGCAGACCTGAAAGAGGTCTTCTCGGACCCGGCGAGCGGCGAGAACGTCAGCCTAGCCGAGATCCGCGAGATCGCCGCCTCGATGCCTGCTGCGGGCCGCGCGATCGTGGCGCTTCACCGAAGGTTGCGCCACGTGACGGAACGGGGCGACGCGATGGCCCATGAATTGGGCCTCGGTGCTGCCGGTCTTGCAACCGTCGCGCCTATGCCGTTCGAGCAGGTGCGCGACTTCTTCTACCGCCACCACAACTACTTCGCCGAACTGGACGAGGCTGCGGAAAAGCTTTTCGCCGAGGCTGAGCTGGTCGAGGGCGAAGTCGTCGAGGGGCTTGCGCGCTATCTGGAGCAGCGGCACGGCGTCCGCATCGGCGTGAGAAAGCCCGAGGGAGAGGCTCCGAACCGGCAGGCCAACCGCGACTATAATCCGAACGAGCGCGTGCTTCGCCTCTCCGCGCGCCTCGATCAAGGCCAGCGCGCCTTCCAAATGGCGACGCAACTCGCGTTCCTTGAGATGGGGGAGCCGCTGAACCGGCTCGCGAGGGAAGCGGCGCTGGGCTCGCCCGCGACGCACGCGCTTGCGCGTATCGGCCTTGCCAACTATTTCGCGGCCGCCCTTCTGATGCCCTACCGCGCTTTTCTTGCTGCCGCCGAAGCCGTGCGCTACGACATCGACAGGCTCGCGGAGCAATTCGGCGTCGGCTTCGAGACGATCAGCCACCGACTTAGCTCACTTCAGCGGCCATCGGCGGCAGGCGTTCCCTTCTTCTTCATCCGCGTGGACCGCGCGGGAAACATCTCGAAACGCCAGTCCGCCACCGATTTCCATTTTTCGCGTGTCGGCGGCGCATGCCCGCTCTGGAATGTGTACGAAGCTTTCGCGCAGCCGGGTCGCACGTTGACACAGGTGGCGCAGATGACGGACGGACGCACCTACCTATGGATCGCCCGCGCGGTGCGGCATACGGTTGGCGGCTATGGCGAGCCGGACAAGACCTTCGCCATCGGGCTCGGCTGCGACATCCGCCACGCGCCGCGGCTCGTCTATTCGAAAGGGCTCGATCTCGACGACCCCGCCGCTGCCACGCCCATTGGCGCAGGCTGCAAGGTGTGCGAGCGCCCGGCCTGCCCTCAGCGCGCCTTCCCGATGATCGGACGGCCACTCGTGGTGAATGAAAATCGGAGCACTTTCCTGCCTTATGCGGCCAAGCCTGCGTAAAGCCAAATCGCTGAAATCGAAGCGAGGCTCGAACGCGACGAGCCATTTCGGCTGTGCGGGACAACCGACTTTTCATCGTGGATAAAGTTTAGACGCGACTATGCTGTCCGCTACCCAGCCGCCGCGCAGTCTTCGCCGGACGGCTACCGCCTCACGGTCGCGCGTGCGGACGGCTCGTCACTCGCGCTCTGGCTGACCCCGCCAGTGTAGGCCTGCAAAACCTTCACCTTGGTCCCGATCTTCGCGATCGAGGCCAGATGCACGACGTGCTCGTTCTTCAGGCGAAAGCAGCCTGACGAGTTTGCCTGTCCGACGGTGCGCTCGTTGTTGGTGCCGTGGATGCGATAGACGGTATTGCCGAGGTAGAGCGCTCGCGCTCCTTGCGGATTGCGCAGGCCTCCTGACACCGTAATCGGCAGACCGGGCTGGCGCTTGTGCATCTCCTGCGGCGGCGTCCAGGACGGCCACTCCGCGATGCGCGTGATACGTTCCGTGCCCGACCAGGTAAACCCATCGCGACCGACCGAAATCGGATACTCATAGGCTCTTCTGCCAGGGAGCACAAAATAGAGCTTGCGGCTCTGCGTATCAACGATGATGGAGCCGACTTCCTCGTTCTGGTTGAAGTAGATGATCGATGGTTCGGCCGGCGCAATGTCGGGACGAGCGCCGCCATCCATGAACTTCGGGTAGACGACCGGTTTGCGCCGCTCGCTACGCTGGGCCTCATCCTGTTCCGCCTGCCTTCGGATGTCGCTCTCGAAAACCGGGCGGCCGTCGGCCCAGTTCTCCAGCGCGAGTGCCGAAACCTGCCCAGCCATGAGCCCGGCAGCAAGCGCCGATAGAAACGCGCTCCAACGTCTCATACCTTCCCCCCGTACTTGCCCAGACGCCGCCATGCCCACTGCGTCGATATGCCGACAATCCAATACCGAGCCTGGCTCGCAGCAACAAGTCCGTGCCGACTTTCGCGGCCCATTGCCACCCGAGACTGTGGCTATTTCGCCAATGACGCTATTCGGATAAGCTCTGCCCCGGGAATTTCTCGCCCAGCGCATACCCCGCGCCGCGAACGGTGCGGATCGGGTCTTTTTCCTTGCCCCGATTTATTGCCTTGCGCAGGCGTCCGATGTGCACGTCCACCGTGCGTTCGTCCACATAGACGTCACGGCCCCAGACACCGTCGAGCAACTGCGTCCGCGAGAACACGCGGCCGGGGCTTTCCATCAGAAATTCGAGAAGCTTGAACTCGGTCGGCCCGAGGCGCACCTCTCGGCCGCTTCGCATCACGCGATAGGTTTCGCGGTCGAGTTCGATGTCCTCAACCTCAAGCGTTTGCGAAATGCGCTCAGGCGCGGCACGGCGAAGGATCGCCTTCACGCGCGCCAGAAGTTCCGGCACCGAAAACGGCTTCACCACATAATCGTCCGCGCCGACGGTCAGGCCGCGAATGCGATCCGTCTCTTCGCCGCGCGCCGTCAGGAGCAGGATCGGAATTGTTCGCGCAGTTTTCCCCGCGCGCAGGCGGCGGCATAGCTCAATGCCGGAGAGGCCCGGCAGCATCCAGTCGAGGATGATGAGATCCGGCGGCTCTTCGCCGATGGCAACTTCCGCCTCGTCGCCGCGCTGCGAGATGGATACCGAAAAGCCCTCTGCTTCGAGATTATATTGAAGGAGAAGAGCGAGGGCCTCTTCGTCTTCGACAATCAGAATCTTGGCATTCATCGTCTGCTCTTGCTACCCGCGCCAGCACTCCCCTAGCAAAAAGGGGCGTGCGGTTGGCTCGTCCTTCTATCGCGAAAAAGCCCGTTCATCGTTTCAAAGCGCTCGCTTCACGCGCAAGCGCTTCAGGCCTTCGCCGGCATCAGGCGACCGAGCGTCAGCGAACTCGTGCTGTCCGCTTTCGGGCGTTCATCGCCGAGTGCCTTTCCGTGAATCAGGAAATATATGGTCTCCGCGATGTTGGTCGCGTGATCGCCGATGCGTTCGATGTTTTTCGCGCCGAACAGAAGATGCGCGTACACGCTGGCACTCTGCGGCTCGTCCATCATCGTCGTCAACAGTTCGCTGTAGAGCGAATTATACATGGCGTCGATCTCTTGATCGCGCTGCCAGACCGCCAGCGCCGCGTCCGCGTCTCGCTGCGAATAGGCGTCCAGCACGTCCTTCAACTGACGCAGCGCCGCCTCGCCGATATGCACGAACCCGGTCATGACCTGCTTCGGCCGAGGCTCAGCGGCAATCGCGATGGCGCGCTTGGCGATGTTTTTCGACAAGTCGCCGATGCGTTCAAGGTCGAGCGCGATGCGGATCGCGGTGACGATCTGACGAAGATCGGACGCGACCGGCGCGCGGCGGGCGATGATGGAGATGGCGAGTTCGTCGACGAGCCGTTCAAGCGTGTCGATGCTGCGATCGTTGGCGAGCGTCACCTCGGCGAGGTCGGGGTCGCGATGATAGAGCGCGTCGATGGCCTGTCCAAGGGCCTGTTCGGCGAGGCCGCCCATCTGCGCGATCATCGTGTCGAGCGACTTCAACTCCCCTTCGTACGATCTGTCGACATTTCCAGACACTGCCGTTTCCTCCGGTGCGGTCGCGCAACCACGATGCGCGCCGCCCTTTTTATGGTGAGGGGCCGGGCCGCAGCCTGCCCCGTTGCGGATGCCAGGGCTTTAGCCAAACCGCCCGGTGATGTAGTCCTGCGTGCGCTTGTCCTTCGGATTCATGAATATCTGATCGGTCGTATCCTCTTCCACAAGATAACCCAAATGGAAGAAGGCCGTCCGCTGAGAAACGCGCGCCGCCTGCTGCATGTTATGCGTCACGATGACAATGCAGTAGTTTTCGCGAAGCTCGTCGATCAACTCTTCGATCTTTGCAGTCGCAATCGGATCGAGTGCCGAGCACGGCTCATCCATCAGGATGACTTCCGGGCTGACCGCGATGGCGCGAGCAATACAAAGCCGCTGCTGCTGGCCGCCGGAAAGGCCGGTGCCTTCGCCGTCGAGGCGATCCTTCACCTCATTGAACAGGCCGGCGCGTTGCAGGCTCTTGACCACGATTTCTTCGAGATCACCCTTAGACTTGGCGAGCCCGTGAATGCGCGGCCCGTAGGCTACGTTCTCGAAGATTGTTTTCGGAAACGGGTTCGGCTTCTGGAACACCATGCCGACGCGCGCCCGCACCTGCACCGGGTCCACATCGGGACCATAGATGTTCTTTCCCTGGACGAGGATTTCGCCCTTCACGCGCGCGCTGGCAATGGTGTCGTTCATGCGGTTGAAACAGCGCAGAAACGTGCTCTTGCCGCAGCCCGACGGACCGATGAAGGCCATGACGCTCCGATCCGGGATGTCGATACCGACGCTGAAAAGCGCCTGCTTCTCACCGTAAAACACCGAGACGTTGCGCGCCGTTATCTTGTAGTCGACCGGCTGTCCCGTCGGCAAAGCCGGAGCGGCGAGGCTGGAATTGAGGGCACCCGGTTCGATAGAGAAATCTACCATTTGCGTTCGTACCTTTTCCGCAGGACCATGGCGAGAATGTTCATGACGGCAAGAATGCCGAGCAGGACGATGGTTGCGCCCGCTGTCTTTTCAACGAAGCCGCGTTCGGCCTCCGTCGCCCACATGTAGATTTGCACCGGCAGGGCAGTCGCGGGATCGAGCGGCGAACTTGGCACGTCCACCACGAAGGCAACCATGCCGATCATCAGAAGCGGCGCCGTTTCACCGATGGCTTGAACGAGGCCGATGATCGTTCCGGTGATGATGCCGGGAAGCGAGAGCGGCAGTACGTGGTGGAACACGCTTTGCACTTTCGAGGCGCCGACGCCGAGAGCGGCCTCGCGGATCGATGGCGGTACTGCGGTAATCGAGGCGCGCGTAGCGATGATCACTGTCGGCAGCGTGCGAAGCGTGAGCACGAGCCCGCCGACCAGCGATGCGGAGCGCGGCAGCCCGGCGAAGTTGATGAACACCGCCAGACCGAGGAGGCCGAAGACGATCGACGGCACGGCGGCAAGGTTATTGATGTTCACTTCTATGATGTCGGTGATGCGGTTCCGTGGCGCGAACTCTTCAAGATAAATGGCAGCCGCGACCCCCAATGGCACCGACAGCAACACCACGATCAACATGATGTAGAACGAGCCGAGCAGCGCCACCGCAAGCCCCGCCGTCTCCGGCTGGCTCGAAGCGGTGTTGGTGAAAAGCCCGGTGTTGAACGATTTCTCCATCGCCCCCGACGCGGTCAGCTTGTCGATCCATGAGATCTGCTGATCGGAGATTTGCCGGTTCTCCTGGGGCAATTCGCGGTCGATCTTGCCCTTCGCGAAGGCATCGACGTTACCGCTAGCTAAAACCCAGACATTTTGCGTCGTGCCGATGATCTTGGGATCGGAGGCGACCATGGCGCGGAGCTGCGAGTCGACATCCCGTGAGACGAGCGCATTCGCGGCCTGACGCTGTGCCCGGCTCGACGGGTCGACGCCGAGCTGCCCGTAGAGCGCCTGGTTCGCCAGCTTCTGGTAATTCGCCTGGGCCAGCGCGTTTGCGTTCCGCGTTCCGTCCGGGTCGATCTCGGCGGCGTCGAACTTGATCGGCAGTTCGATCGACGTCTGGAAGAAGGCCGTCCAGCCGTCGCGAATGATGGTGCCGAAAAGAATGACGAGGAACGACATGCCAAGCGCAATGGCGATCAGGCCGTAAGCCTGAAACCGCACTTCCTCGCGGCGGCGCCGACGCATCAGCGCTGGATTATCGAACCGACCGACAGTTTCGGCTGCGTCGCTATCGGACATGCTGGAATCTTGGGCCACCGCGCTCATTCGTATTGCTCCCGGTATTTCCGTACGATGTAGAGGGCGTAGACGTTCAAGCCCAGCGTGAGAATGAACAGCGTAAACCCGAGCGCGAACGCGACCAGCGTTTGCGGCGTGTTGAATTCAAGGTCGCCCGTAAGCTGGCTCACGATTTTCACCGTAATGGTGGTCACGGATTCAGCCGGGTTCAATGTGAGGTTCGCGGCGATGCCCGCAGCGAGCACCACGATCATCGTTTCGCCGATGGCGCGCGAGGCAGCCAGCAGGATTGCGCCGACAATGCCGGGCAGCGCCGCCGGCAGGACCACGCGCTTGATGGTTTCCGATTGCGTCGCGCCGAGCCCGTAGGAGCCTTCGCGCAGCGCGTTCGGGATGGCGGAGATGATGTCGTCGGACAGCGATGACACGAAGGGAATGATCATGATCCCCATCACGATGCCCGCCGTGAGCACGCTTGTCGGCTGGATCACCAGCCCGATCTCGGACCCTACGAAGTTGAGGAACGGACCGACCGTCACAACCGCGAAGAAGCCGTAAACGATGGTCGGGATACCGGCCAGCATTTCCAGCGCCGGCTTCACGGTCGCGCGCACTTTCGGGTGAGCATATTCAGACATGTAGATGGCGGCGAGCAGGCCGATCGGCACGGCGACGACCAGCGCCACGATAGAGATATAGAGCGTGCCCCACATCAGCGGCAGAAGGCCGAACTGCCCCTGGCCGCCCGCATCGCCTGCGCTCGCAAAACGCGGATCCCAGATCGTGCCGGTCAGGAAGTCGATGATGGAGACATGCTTGAAGAATTCAACGCTCTCGAACAGCACCGAAAGCACGATACCGACCGTCGTCATGATCGCGACCGAAGACGCGGCCATAAGCGCCAATATGACGACCTGCTCCACGCGATTGCGCGCGCGCAAGTTTGGCGAAAGTTTCCGAAAGGCGAAAATGAAGCCGAAGATCGCGAGGAACGCCGCAACGGCCGTCTTCGCGAGGCGGCTCAAGTGGCGAATGTTGTTCAGCTCTTCGGCGGAGGCGATGACCACCGCATTGGGCGGGGTGGCGATCACGACGCCCTTGCTCTCGAACAGACGCTGAGCTTCCTTCGGGCTCGCCTTGGCAGCGGCAACCTCTGCCGGCGTAAGCCGTTCAAGACCGGTCGCGACGCTGCGAACGACGCCCATCGCAAGACCGATTTGCCCTTCCGAGCCTTCGAGCACTTGCGCGGGCAGATTGGATTCGACTTCAGCCTGGATGAAGCGCGGCTCGACAGCGGACCAGACCAGCAGCACAAGGATGGCGGGAAGTGCCGTCCAAAGCGCGAGGTAGCCGCCATGATAACCGGGGCGCGAGTGAACCGCGCGGGGATTATCGGGGGATAACCGCTTGGCTCGCCAGAAGCCTATAACGAAGGCAACCATTGCGGCGAGCAGCAGACAAAAAAGCAATGCGCTAAGTGACACGACCGTCTCCGACAGGGAGTTCGACGATTTCGATCATAGGCAGGCGCGGCGAGGTTTTCGTCATCGCAAATGCGCCATTCGAGCGGCGTTGGAGCGTTCCGCTGCGGGGTCCGGCTGTCTGCATTTCCGCATTGAAGGTGTCCTGCGCGCAGTCCTCGCCGGAGAAGATACTACAGACGGCGCATTTCATAGAATAGAATGACGAAACAAAGCAACTCGCGTGTGGCGTAATCATTGTGGGGTTGATGCACGCCACACGCTTCCGTTCGGGGTGCCGGGCAGAGCCGCGACACCTAGGCAGTCTTAGCTGAGCGGAGCCAGCGGCTTCAGATCCTTAACCGTCTCGCGAACAGCCTTGGCTTCGGCTTCCGGCAGCGGAACGAGGCCGTACTGAGCAAGCGGACCGTCTTCGCCGATCATCTTGTCGCTGACGAAGAATTCAGCATACTCCTTCAGGCCCGGGATAACGCCGACGTGAGCCTTCTTCACGTAGAAGAAGAGCGGGCGGGAGACCGGGTACTTGCCAGACGAGATGGTCTCGACGGACGGCGTCACGCCGCCAACGGTCGCAACGCGGAGCTTGTCGGTGTTGTTCTCGTAGAAGGCGAGGCCGAACACGCCGATCGATTCCTTGTTCGCCTGAAGACGAGCGAGGGTTTCCGTGTAGTCGCCGTCGATGTCGATGGCATGCTTGCCGCCGTCATCCTTGCGAACCTTCGCGCAAGCCTTTTCGGCCGCCGACTTGACCTTGTCTTCAGCCGTGCCAGCCGCCTGCAGCTTCTCGGCAATCAGCTTCTCCGCGCCGGTCGCCTTGCAGCCGGCAACGAGAACCTTCTCTTCGAAGACTTCGCGCGTGCCATGCTTTTCGCCCGGGATGTAGGCGACGACTTCCCATTCCGGGAACGCGGCGTTGACTTCTTTCCAGGTCTTGTTCGGGTTCGCGACGAGCTTGCCGTCAACGACGATTTCGGGAGCGAGGGCGTTGAACCAATCCTTCGCTTCATACGCGAAAGCCGCGCCCTTCACGTCGGACGCGAACACGATGCCATCATAGCCGAACTTCACTTCGACCACGTCGGCGACGCCATTCTTCGTGCAGGTTTCCTGCTCGCCCTTCTTGATGCGGCGCGAGGAGTTCGCGATGTCGATCTTGTCTTCACCGACGCCGTCGCAGAACTGCTTGAGGCCAGCGCCCGAGCCGCCGGATTCGACGACGGGAGCCTTCAGACCGGCATTCGCCTTCGCGAAATTCTCGGCAACGATCTTCGCATATGGGAAGACCGTCGAGGAACCGGCAATTTTAACCTGATCGCGGGCAGAAGCGGAATCGGCTGCAAAGAGGCCGACAGCCGCCGTAGCCGCCACGAGTGCGGTGACACGATAATTCAATGTGCTCTCCCTTGAGATTGGAACCAGCCTTTTTGAGCGGTTCAACGCGCTGAAACCCTAGGGCAGCGCCATGTCTCTTTTATGTAAGGGCAGTGAACCTTTAATGACAAATTAAAGCACTGATTTCTAAACCAATATTATTCCTCAAGAGTGGGCTGAGCAGTTGGCTTGAATACAACTTCAAGTAAGCCAAGATTGCTCTTATGCTCGGCAAGAAGCACCGTAAACTTCGACCCGGAGCCCACTTCGGAAGCGATGCGAAGCTCTCCACGGTGGCGATTCACGACATGCTTGACGATGGCGAGCCCTAGTCCCGTGCCGCCTTTTTCATGTCCCGCAGCCCCGGCGACGCGATAAAACCGCTCGGTCAATCTCGGCAGGTGCTGGCCGAGGATACCCGGCCCGTCGTCCTCGACGCTGATCGCTATCATATCCTGCGATCCGCTTCTCTGGCGCTTGAGCTTCACCTGTACCGAGCCGGCTTTCCGTCCATATTTGATCGCGTTGTGCACGAGATTGATGAAAACCTGGGTGAGTTCATCCCGGTCGCCCAACACGGTCACGTCGCCGACCTCGGACTCGACCGCCACCGTGACATCCGCCTCGGCCGCCATCGGTTCCAGAGCCTCGCACGCCTGTTCGACAAGGTCCGCAATCGCAACCTCGCCCTGCGGCTTCAGATGCGCCCGCATCTCCACGCGGGAGAGCGACATCAGATTGTCGATGAGCCGCGCCATGCGTTCGGCCTGCTTGGCCATAATCGGCAGGAAGCGATCGCGCGCCGCTTCGTCGTGGCGGGCGGCGCCGTGAAGCGTCTGGATGAATCCCGACAGCGAGGCCAGCGGCGTCTTGATCTCGTGGCTCGCGTTGGCGATGAAGTCGGCGCGAAGTTGGTCGAGGCGGCGCTGCTCGGTCAGGTCGCGGAGATAGACGAGGATTGACGGCCCTGCGTCGGACGGCAGCACGAGCCACGAAACCGTGGCCGCCATGTGCCGCTCGACGGGGACACGCTCGCTGAAAGTCACCGTCTGCTGCCGGTTGGCTGGCCCACACTCCATCACCGCGTCGAGCACCTGCGGGCTGCGCGTCGCGCTGGATATGTGCGCGCCGTTCTTAAGCCCTTCAAACAGATCGCGGGCCTTGCCGTTGAAGGCGAGGATCGTTCCGTCACGGGCGAGAAGAATGGCCGGATCGGGCAGGGCGTCGGCGATGGGCTTCGCAACCGCCAGCGTCTCTTCCTTCGCGCGGTCGACGCTAACGGCATCGTAACGGAGACGAGTCCGTGACACCGGGATGAAGGCGGCTCCGGCCACGAAGGTCAGAATGGCAGCCGTGGGCGCTCCCAGCGGCAGACCGTGGAAGAGTGACAGCAGGCCGATCACCGCCGCAGCGAGCAAAACGAGCCAGCGCCGAAGATAGAGGCGCGACAGAACACCGTGCCGTGGCAGCAGGCCCGAGCCAGGAGCGGCGGGGACGACCCTCGGCCGAAAGATGCCGTCCGAAAAACGCTTGCTGTCGCTATCCCGATAGACTTCGAGCATGCCGGTCCGTGGTCCTTCGCCGCTTGAAACTTTTATTGTAGAAGAATTATCGGCCATGGCGTCAGGATAACCAACATCTGCGACAGTTTTTCGACGCTCCCGTTAAGCTTTAGACAAGGTCGCGACTGAGGCTTGCCGCTTGCAGGCGGTCGAGATATGCACGCCAGACAACGTCTTTGTTGCGCGCAAGCTCGTGAAAATACACCCAGGAATAGATGCCCGTGTGATGCCCGTCGCTGAACACGAGTCGCACCGCATAGTTGCCGACGGGCTCGATCGAAAGGATGGTCACGAGACGCTTTCCGGGGACGAGTTTTCGCTCGGACGGCGAATGCCCCTGCACCTCGGCGCTCGGACTTTCGACGCGCAGAAGTTCGGCCGGAAATTCCGCGTCCAGCCCATCCACGAAGGAAATGCGGAGCGTGGTCTTGTCCGCGCTGAGCCGTAATTCTGTCGGCACCGGCCCCTCACCGCTGGCTTGCAACATCGCTTTCGCTCCTTTTTTTGTGATCGTTACACTTTGATATGTCAGCGTTACCCTTTTTTGCCGCATTCCGGTTTAATAGATTTGTCTACAAGGAACCCACGGTTCGACAACCATAAGGTTTCGTTTTCCGCGTATGAGGTAGTGTGCAATGCCGGCTATTCGGATGTCCCGCAGCGAACGGTCTTCGCTCGAAAAGATCATCAAACGCCCCTGCCTCGTTACCGACATTCCGGCGGATCACGCTGAAAAGCTGATGAATTACGGGTTGATCAAGCGGCAGGTCATGCTTCTGCATTCGACACAGCGCGGCCAGCTCGAAATTCTGCGTCAGCGTTTTCGCGGCGACGATTTTGCCCCGGCCATGGGCCTCGAATCCTACGCCTGACGTAATTTTTACTTAGTGGCAAAACCTCACTAGTAAGATGCACTCTCGCGCCTATACTGAAAAGTAAGGGCGGTAGCGTCGGAACTTCGCTCCCGCTTAGGCTTTCATGAAGGCATGCGTTAAGCGGGAGATCATGATGTCGCGACTTCTTTTCACTGCCCTTTTGGCCGCTGCCGTCGTCGGAACGACTGTTCAGAGCGACGCGGCACCCCGGCGTGGGCAACAGCCCCGGTCCTACCAGCTCTATGTCGCGCCGCAAGAGCCTACGCTGGTTGAGCGCTTCTTCGGCGCGTCTGCCCCGCGTTGGCAATATCAGCGGCCGTTCGCGTGGTACAACACCAGCCTGTATAATTATCCCGGCCCCCACTACAACAATACGACGTTCTGGGAACGGGTGAACACGCAGGCGAACTTCCCGGTTCAATACTGATCCGCCGGAAGCACATGGCGTTGCGGTAAGCGCAGCGCTTTTTTTATGCCCGTCGAGGCGCGCGCTACCGCCCGAAGATCGCAGCCAGCGACGGCACCGGCAAAGTGCTTATCATTAGGGCCGCCGCCGTCAGCGTGGCAACCGCCATCACGGGATTCGCCTCTGCGGGGAAGAAGGACACGACGGCCGTATCGAGCGCGATCATTGAAAGCGCCGCCGCCGTCGATGGCAGACCGCAAAACCATTTCGGTTTGTCGGTGTGGCCTTCCTTGAGAAACGCCTTCTGCGCGCGCGCCTGTATGTTGAACCGCGCGAGCCTCAAGCCCGTCGTTAGGACATAGGCCGCCGCGATCGCCCAACCCGCCAGGCCGAATTCATGGAGGTGCCGGTCGTAAAGCAGCATCGCGGGCGCGACGCCGAAGTTCAGGAAGTCAGCGAGCGAGTCGAGTTCCGCGCCCATTGCGGATTCGGCCTTGAGACGCCGCGCGGCATAGCCATCCGCCACGTCGAGCACGACGGCGCCGAGGATCGCGATCATCGCCAGTGCATAATTTCCGTCATGTGAGAGCCTGATCGCCGTCAGCCCGCAAACAACGGCCGCAAGGGTGAACGTGTTCGGCACGAGCAGAGCGACCCTTCGCTTCAGCGAAGTTTTCGCGAGAGGAGCCTCGTTTCTGCCGAT
>NZ_JFZJ01000014.1 GCF_000636015.1 Rhodomicrobium udaipurense JA643 | reverse complement strand
CGCCTGCGTGGTCTTGCCCGCGCCCTCGCCGCCTTCCAGCGTTATGAAGCGGCCGCGCACGTCAGGACTTCGGCGTGACCGCAGGCACCGCCGTGTTGACGGGCTGCGCCGGCGGCTTCTTGAGATACTTCGTCACCGCCTGCGAGACATAGGCGTTCACGCCGAGCAACAAGGAATCGACGCCCTTGGCAATCACGCCGCCTGCTTCGAGATCGGCGGCAGCGTAGAGCGGCGCGCTGTTCGACGTCCCCGCTTGCGATGTGATGCGCACCTCGCCAACCGGGTCGCCTTCCTTCAACGGCGGCTTGAGCGGCCCCTGATAGGCGATCTGCGCGCGGATGCGCTGATCCTTCGCGTTCACAGGCAGCAGCACGACAACGTCTTCCTTGGCCTTGACCGGCAGCGTCCATTTCTGGCCGCCCCAGACGCGAACATCGCCCACGACTTCGTCCTTGTCGAAGACCTTGTGCGCCTTGAAGTTCACGAAGCCCCAATTGAGCATCTTCTGCGCTTCCTCGCGGCGGTCGCGCTCGCTTTCGAGGCCGTTCATCACAAGCACCAGCCGCCGCCCATCGCGCACCGCCGACGCCGCGATGCTGTAGCCCACGCCTTCGGTAAAGCCGGGCTTGAGGCCGTCCGCCGGGATAGCGGTCGCCTGCAACGGGTTGTGGTTCCTGAAGGTGTAGGTGCGGTACTTGAATTCCTTCTGCCCGAAATAGGGATAAAGGTCTGGATAGGTCTTGATGACGTGGATCGAAAGCGCCGCGAGTTCGCGCGCGGTCATCTGGTTGCCGGGATGCGGCAGTCCGGTCGAATTGCCGAACGTGGATTTCTGAAGTCCGAGGGCTCGCGCCTCTTCCGTCATGAGTTTCGCGAACGCGTCCTCGGTGCCTGAAATCCCTTCAGCCACCGCGATGCAGGCGTCATTCGCGTTTTGTACCGCGATGCCCTGAATGAGGTCGCTGACCTTGGCCGTCTGGTTCAGCGGGATGAACATCGATGTTGTGCGCGACGGCGCGCCGCCGTTTCGCCAAGCGTAGAGGCTCACCGGGAACTCGGTGTCCATGGTGATCTCGCCCGCCTTGAGCTTTTTGAATATGACGGCAAGCGTCATGATCTTGCTCATGCTCGCGGGCGCGAACAACCTGTCGGCGTTTTTCTCGAAAAGCGTCGCCCCGGACTCGACGTCGATCAGCGTCGCTTCCGCCGCTCCCGTCTGATACCCGCCCGTAGATTGCGCTAGAGCGGGCTGAAAGATCTGGAAGAAAAGAAAAATGAAAAGGGCAAGGCGCATGGGCGTCGGTCCCGGTGAGTCGGCCCTCTGATAATATCAAACCGACCGCCTATTGGCTAAGATTCAGGCCATTGAGCCTTTACATAGTCTCACTGGCCGCCATTAAAAGCCGCGCCAGTGGAGAAGGCGGGCCGTGAGTTTGACGACCACCCGGCGGCCGCATCGTGGATCGATGCTTCGAAGCCGCCTTTCTTGACAACAAGCGGCTTGTCGAAGGTCTCGGTGGAGGCCGGGAAAGCAGTCGCCGATGCGATATAGGTCGCGGGCTGAGCGGGCGCAGGCTGCGCGGCGGCGGCCTTCACAGGCGCAGCTTTTGCTGGCGTCGCAGCCTTGGCCGCAGTGGCCTGCCGCGTTGGCGCGTTCGTTGCGACGACGGGAGCCCAGGCGCCCATCGAAGCCGTTGCGGCGATCGGGACCGAGGCTTGTTGCACGCGCGCAGGCGCGGTGGCCGGAGCAGCTTTGCGCACAGGGACGGCCGTTGCGGCGGCGATCTGGACGCCGGCGGATGCCGGAGCGCTTGCCACCTGCGGGCGCGAGGGCGTCTGCACGCTCGAAACGGAACGCGCGGCCCAAGGCTGCTTCGCGAGAATGGAGCGCTCAAGGTGATCGTCGCCGTTCAGCGGAGCGGGCGCAAAATAACGCACGCGCACAGCCGCAGTGCCGCGTCCATGGAAGCCGAGCAGTTCCGCCGCCTTGCGCGAAAGGTCGATGATGCGCCCGTCGTGATAGGGGCCGCGATCGTTGATGCGCACGATCACGGTGCGATTGTTGTCGAGGTTCGTCACCTGCGCATAGGTCGGCATCGGCAGCGTGGGATGCGCGGCGGTCAGCGCGCCCATGTCGTAGATTTCGCCGTTGGCCGTCTTGCGACCATGGAAAAAGTCGCCGTACCACGAGGCGAGTCCGACCTGATCGTAATGCACGTCGTTGACGGGCGTGTACCATTTGCCGTTGGCGAGATACGGGCTGCCGAGCTTGTATTCGCCGCCCCCCTTCGGAACCGGGTCGCCCACCTTGATCACGCGCGGGCTCAAGGTCTGGGTCTCGTCGACCGGACTCTTCTGGGCGGTACAGGCACCAAGCGATGCAACAAGCGCTGTGACGATCATGACCCTGCTTAAGGATTTGTTGACGACGGCCCGCAACTCAAACGGAAAGCGAGGAGCAACAAGTCCAGAAAGGAGATTCGGGCGAATGCTGGGCGCGGTTTTCGTCTTGCACCAAACTTGCGCGTTTACCGCCGCTTTTTGCGACAGGGACGCCAACACGCAACAGTCGCAGACACAAACTCGGCTCATGGTACACGCAAAACCCGGACACAACCTCAAGCTGCGTTCAGGCTAACCGTGCGTGGTTAACAGACCATTGCGCTCGGGAAGACTCTCGGTCATGGTCTGCGGCTGGCGGCGGCGAAGGACGCGACCACCGCATTTCTTTTCAAGGACCGATGGCATTGCGCAAGGCGTCGCCCGCTTTCTGGGACAGGCTCGCCCAAGAGATCGAGGGCGACGCCACAAGCGACCTTTTCACGCGAGGCCGCTACGCCACCGACGCATCCATGTATCAGAGCTTCCCGGCGGGAGTGGCTTGCCCGAAGTCCGAGAGCGACGTGGCCATCGTCCTCGAAATGGCGCGTGAGGAAGGGCTGTCCGTCATCGCGCGCGGCGGTGGCACGTCGACCGCTGGACAAGCGCTCGGCGAAGGCGTCGTCCTCGACTTCACGAAATATATGCGCGGCATCGGCGCAATCGACGTGGAAAACGCCCGATGCGTGGTCGAGCCGGGATGCACGCCCGCGGCGCTCGCGGCGGTGCTGGAACCGCACGGTCTTTTCCTCCCGGTCGAAATCGCCTCTGCACAATCCGCGACAGTCGGCGGCATGCTCGGCAACAATTCGAGCGGGCTGCGCGCGCTCCGCTACGGCGCGATGCGCGACCGTATCATTTCCGCGATGGCGCTCGTCGCCGATGGGCAGCGCGTGCATTTTCGCGCCATCGCCGAGGATGAAACGGCGCGCTTCCCCGGCCGCGACCGCCTCCTCGACCTCCTTCAATTCGGCGAAGCGCACGAGAAGGACATCGCCCGCGAGTTCCCGCTGCGCCCGCCCGGCACGCCGGAGCCGCCCGCCTACGATCTGCGCGCGCTCCTTTCCTATTCCGAGGATCAGAACCTCGCGCGGCTTCTCGCAGGCTCCGAAGGTACGCTTGCCATTGCCACGAGCATCGAGCTGAAGCTTGCGCGGCTGCCCGGAACGCGCGCGCTCGGCGTCTGCCGCTTTGCCGATCTCGGCGGCGCGCTGCGCGTCATCCCGAAGATCGCGCTGCTGAACCCGACCGCGATCGAACTGCTCGACCGCACGCTGATCGACATCGTCGCCGCGCGGCGCGACCCGCATGCCTTCCGCCTCCTGCAGGGCGATCCCGAAGCGCTGCTGATCGTGGAATTCGACGAGGAAAACCCGGTCGACAACACGCGGCTTCTCAAGGGCTTGTCCGAAACGCTGGCCGAAGCCGACAAGGGCCGCTTCCCGCTTGTGGAAATCATTGGCGAGAACAACCGCGCCGCGCTCTGGCAGCTTCGGCACAACGCAGTCACGCGTGCGTGGCGCATGAAATCGGCGGCGCAGCCTCTGTCTTTCATGGAGGACGGCGCGGTTCCGCTCCACCGCCTCGCCGCCTACGGAGCGGAGCTTGCGGCGCTGCTCGGCAAGCACGGCGTCCGCTCCGCGCTTTATGGCAGCGCCGGGCGCGGCTGTTTGATCGTGCGGCCGGTGCTGAATCTCCGCCACACGAACGACCGGGAGCGCATGCGTGCGCTGTCCGACGAGATGGCGGCGCTGATCGTCCGCCATGGCGGCGTGCTGAGCGGCGGCCATGGCATCGGCCTTGCCCGAAGCGAGGGGCTGGAACGCGCGCTTGCCCCCGGCGCGCTTCGACTCTTCGCCGACCTCAAGGCGCAGCTCGATCCGGGCTTCGTGCTGAACCCCGGTAAAATTATCCGCGCGCCGGATTTCGACGATGCGGCGCTGATGCGCGCCCCGCGCGAAGCGAAGGCCGCCGACGTGCCGGTCGCCCTCACATGGGAGGCGGAAGCGACGCCTGCGCGTGCTCTGGAGCATGCGCGCCGCTGCGCCGGGCACGCGCTATGCCGCACTGCCGAGCAGCGATTTGTCTGCCCCTCTTTCGCCGCGACGCATGACGAGCGCGACTCTGCGCGCGGCCGCGCGCAGACGGTGCGGCTCGCGCTCTCGGGCCAGCTCGGCGACGAGGCGCTTGGCTCGCCCGCGATGATCGAAACCATGGCGCTGTGCGTCTCGTGCAAGGCGTGCGGCTCCGCATGCCCGTTCGGCATCGACATCCCGAAGATGAAGGTTGAGGCGCTCGCTGCCGCGCGCGCGGCGGGCCGCTTCTCCCGCGCGCAGGAGCTTTACGCCAACCTCGCCGACTACACGGACCGCGCGGCGCGCTGGCGATGGTTCCTTGCCCTCCGCGACCTGCTGCCGGGACTGGCCCGCTTCACCGAGCGGAAGCTCGGGCTGGCCGCCGACCGCCCATGGCCGCGCTGGGCAGGGCGCCGCTTCCGCGCGCCGGTCGAGGCGGAACCGGGGCCGCGCGGCCTCGTTGCGCTGTTCGCGGATACGTTCAACCGTTCGTTCGAGACGGCAAACCTTCGGGCTGCGCAGAGCGTACTTGAAGCGGCGGGCTACGGCGTCGTCGCCTTCACCGACAGGGAAGACGGCGCGCTGTGCTGCGGGCGCTGCGCCTATGATGCGGGCGACATCGAGAAGGCGCGCGCGCAGGCGACGCGGCTGTCACGCGCGGCGGCTGCCTATGCCGAGCGCGGCGTGCCGGTCATCGGCCTCGAACCGAATTGCGTGCTGATGATGCGCGACGAATATGCGGCGCTTGGCCTGCCGATCGCGGACCCGCCGCCCGTTTTGCTGTTCGAGGAGTTTCTGGCGCGGCGCATCGGCGACGGCGGCTTGTCGCTCCCGCTGACGGCCATTGAGGCGACGGTGGTGCTGCATTCGCATTGCCACGAGCGCGCGCATGGCGTCGACGCGCATGCGGAAGCGGTGCTGCGACTGATCCCCGACCTGACCATTACGCCCGCGCCGCCCTCCTGCTGCGGCCTGAACGGGCTGATGGGCCTAACGCCCGACACGCTCGACGCGTCGCTAGCGATGGCAGAGCAGGCGCTGTTCCCCGCGATCCGAAAGGCGGGCCGCGACGCGCTCGTTTCCGCCACGGGCTATTCCTGCCGGAAGCAGGTTCAGGACGGGTTGGGCCGCCCCGCGCGTCACCCTGCCATGCTGCTCGACCTCGCGCTGAAGGGCGACGCCGAAATCGTGGGATAGTGACGGCGCTAAACTCCGCTAGCGCGCAACCGCGCCAGCACCTTCAGACCGGCATAGCCGTCCGCCGGCTGCATGCCAACCTTCAACTGGAAGTCGCGGATCGCCTTCATGGTGTCCTTGCCGACGCGGCCATCGGTGCCGTCGGTGTCGAAGCCAGCCGCTGTCAGCCGCTTTTGCAACTCCTGAACCTCCGCCAGCGTGGGCGCGCGCTCACCGCCGGGGAACTGCTGCACGAACGGGCCTTCGCCTTTCAGGCGGTCGCCGAGATGGGCAATCGCCAGCGCGTAAGTGTTCGCCGGATTGTACGATTTGATCGCATCGAAGTTGCGGGTGAGCAGGAACGCCGGGCCGCGCGCCACCGGCTGCCAAAGCCGCGCCTGTTCGCCGGGCCTCGGGAACGGCTTGCCGGTCGCGCGCGTCACGCCCTTGTCCTGCCATGCCGCGATGGACTTCCAGCCGCCAGCGCCGCCCATGCCTTCCGGCAGGCGCACTTCATAGCCCCAGCCCTCGCCGCGCCGATATTTCCCGCGCTTTGCGATATATTGTGCCGTGCCCGCAAGGGCATCGTCCGGGGGACCGAAGGGCAAAATCTTGCCGTCGCCGTTGAAATCCACGCCCATGTTGAGCCAGACCTCGGGCATCCATTGCGTATGCCCCATCGCGCCCGCCCATGAACCGATCATCTCGTCCGGCCTCGCCCATCCGCGATCGACGATGACGAGCGCGTTCAAAAGCTCCTGCTCCCAATAGCTGCGGCGGCGCGGCTCGCCCCAGGCGAGCGCGGCGAGCGCCGGGAATACGGGCCGCATATGCTTGGGGTTGGTAACGACATCGCCGAACGCGCTCTCCATGCCCCAGAGGCCGAGCATCACGTAGCGGTCCACGCCGTAGGTGCGCTCGATCTTCTCCAACAATGGCGCATATTCGCGCGCGCGCTCGATGCCGATGCCGATACGCCAGTCGGACACGCGGCGATTAAGGTACTGCCAGACTTCTTCCTTGAATTCGGGCTGTGCCTTGTCAAGCGCGTAGACGGAGGTGTCGGGCTTGAGCGCCCCCATGACACGCGCATACGTCGCGCCGGAGATACCGCGCGACCGGGCACGGGCGCCGAACGCCTCCACCCATTGCGAGAATGGCATGCGCGCCGATTGTGCAGAAGCCGAGGTGGCCAGGACGCCGCTGCCGCAAGCGCTGGAAACCAGAGTGGCGAGCGCGCCCTGAAGCACCGCCCTGCGTGAAAAATTCATAGCCATCGCGTCGAGGTTGCTGAAAACAACAGCAAAAATGTGGTCGTGCCTTTAATAACAAGGACATCATGGAATTTTGGTGAACGCGCCTCGCCCGCCGGGGCGCCAGATCGGTAGCTTGGCCACACCCAGAAGTGGCAAGAATTAACCAACCCCAACCTTGGCCTAAAAATTGCCTTTGATCGGGTGCAGGAAACCTGTTGTCGAAGCAAGGATTCGTTTACCTTTTCACCCGCTCAGGTGATCGGACCTTCAGCTTGCCTGGTATTGGAAGGTTGAAAAGTAATGCGGAAAAAGGAACTCGCGCTCGGTGCGTTCCTCATCGCGCTGGTCGTGACCGGCGGATTTCTCTTCATGCCGCTCGTTCAGCGCGAAAGCGCGCAGGCGACGAGCCCTGAAATCTACAAGAACCTCGAACTGTTCGGAGACGTGCTGGAGCGCGTGCGCGCCGAATATGTCGAAAAACCCGATGACGCGAAGCTCATCGAAAATGCGATCAAGGGCCTCGTGAATGGGCTCGATCCGCATTCAGCCTATCTCACGCCCAAGGAATTTCAGGACGAGCAAGCCGACACGCGCGGCGAGTTCGGCGGCCTCGGCATTGATGTCATGATGGAAGACGGTGCCATCAAGGTCATCGCGCCGCTCGACAATATGCCTGCCGATCGGGCAGGTGTGCTCGCTGGCGATGCAATCACGGCGCTCGACGGTCAAACGGTGAAGGGGCTCAGCATGGATGCCGCCGTCGACCGCATGCGCGGGGCGGTCGGGTCGCCGGTTACGCTCACGATCCAGCGGAAGGGCGCAACCAACCCGATCACGGTGAAGGTCATCCGCGACATCATCAAGATCAATCCGGTGCAATATAGCGTCGAAGGCGACGCGGGCTGGATCAAGGTGAAGTCGTTCGAGAACGAACATACGACCGAATACCTTCAGAAGGCGGTCGAAGACATCAAGAAAGCGCTCGACGGCAAGGTGTCGGGCTACGTGCTCGACCTGCGCAACAATCCGGGCGGTCTGCTCGATCAGGCCATCGACCTTTCCGACGCGTTTCTCGACAAGGGCTCCATCGTCGTGACGCGCGGCAGGAATGCCGAAGACATCGAGCGCACGACCGCCAAGCCGGGCGATATCGCTGACGGCAAGCCGGTGATCGTGCTTCTCAACGGCGGATCGGCGTCAGCCTCGGAAGTCGTGGCGGGCGCGCTTCAGGACCACAAGCGGGCGACGCTGCTCGGCACGCGCTCCTTCGGCAAGGGATCGGTGCAAACGCTCATTCCGCTCGCCAACAAGGGCGCGATCCGCGTCACCACCGCGCGCTACTTCACGCCGTCCGGCCGCTCGATCCAGGCGACCGGCATCGAACCGGATTATGTGGTGGAACCCGAGCTTCCGCCGGAGCTGAAGCTGCAACTCGCCAGCGTGCCCTTTGAATCCGAGGCTCAATTGCGCGGGCATCTGAAGAACGCCGCCGCGACGGAAGAGGGGGGTGGCAGCATCTCCTACGTCCCGAAGGAGAAGGAAAAGGACAACCAGCTTCAGGCGGCGTTAGCGCTCCTGCGCGGGCAATTGCCGCAAACGGGCAACAAGGCCACGGATTCGCTGGATCAGGCGCGTGCCACGACGCCGACTTCAAGCCCGCTGGCGAACGGACCGTCGGGCGGCTGAGCGGCCGAGTCTCGGACGGGGCATCGCGGCGAAATGCGTGTGATCGCCCCCGCCATCATGAGCGCAAGGCTGGCAACCCGGCTTGGGGCGAGTAGCAATGCGAAAGCCCCGAACAAGTTCCACGCTCTCGCTCTATAGCATCGCGCGTTGAATCGGACTCCGCGCGACGCTGTACAAATCGAGTGAAGCAAATTTTCCTACCGCCTAACGTCGCGCCGCTCCGGCTGTCGCTCCCGCCATCGCCATGACCTTGGCGAAGACCTCCGCGCTATCCCATGCCGCCGCTCCGAAATAGCGCCCGACCTCCCGGCCTTCGCGGTCGAGGATAATCGTCAGCGGCAGACGGTCTGCGTCCAGCGCGAGGCTCAAGTCGCCGCTCGTCTCATTGAACAGCGCCAGGCTTTTTATCCCGACGCGCTCATAAAACGCCTTCGGCTTCGCAAGGCCGCTCCGATCCGTGCTGACCGCGACGACAGCGAAACCGTCGCCGCCCTTTTCGGCCTGAAGCTTGTCGAGCGCAGGCATTTCACGGATGCACGGCGGGCACCACGTCGCCCATATGTTCAGGAGTACAACCTTGCCGCGCCACTCCGAAAGGAAGCGCGCCTTGCCGTCCGCGCCGTTGAATGACAGCGCCGGAAGCGTGACGGGCTTGGCGTGCCGGATGAACTGGCCGGACTCGACGGGAGCGGGAACCGTAACCGCCGCCGGGCGCGGCTCGTCCGGCACCATGGACGCGCGCTCCATGACCATGCCCACAGCCATCACCGCGAGCGCCCCCGCAGCGGCAAGGCCATAGATGAGGAAGCCTTGCCTCCGTGTTCCGCCGTCGTCGTTACCGGTTTCCATGCCCGGAGCTTTTCATCACGCATATCGCACAGTCAAGCTGCACGATGGACGCAATAACCATCGCAGGTCATCGCGGTGGACGGCGGCAGAGAAAGGGCGAGATCGCAGCGCGATCCCGCCCAAACATTTCGTCTTTCACAAAAAACGTCAGCGCGTGCCCATCGCACGCACGCGAAGGTTTTTCGTCCTGCGGTCGGTCACGCCCTTGCCGTAGGCGTAGGCATAACCGAGCGCCATCATGTCGCGCGCGGTGGGGAACGACTCGATGTGAACGATCCCTTCCTCCCCCTTCTCGCCCTCGTGCTCGGCGCTGAAAATCTCGGTGCGCTCAAGCGAGCTCCGCAGACGATCTTCAGGCACCATGCTCTCGCCGAACTCATACTGGCGGGTCACGTCCCTGCCGCGCCATTCCGCAAGATCGATGCGGCTGCGTTGGGTCGTCTCAATGCCTCGTTCCAGGCCACGTTCCATGTATTCCTCCATTCAGCGGGCGGCGCTAGAAGCACGGCGCGCCAAAAGACCGTCATGATATCAATGCTTGAGCCGCGCAGGCGTTCCCTGCCGAAACGTCATACGGCTCCGCTGCCCAAATTTTAGGCTACTGAAAAAGCTGATACATTGAGTGTCGAAGCCCGCTTGTACATTCGGCGGCAGCGCGCTAATGCTGCGCTTTAAGCCCTCTAGCGGTCCCGTTTCGGCGTTTGCATCCGGTTGCTTCATCCTCGCGCGAGCAAATGTCGAAATCATTGAGGACAGCTTCTAACTCCTGGATGGAGACCGTTACCCCATCAGATTGCGGTGCAATCCGATCGGAACGGGCTCTAGGCGAATGACAGCGATGGCCAATAAAATGTGGGGCGGGCGCTTCGAGACAAAGCCCGCCGAGATCATGGAGGAGATCAACGCCTCCATCTCGTTCGACCAGCGGTTCTATGCGGAGGACATCCGCGCTTCTCAGGCGCACGCCACGATGCTCGGCGCGTGCGGGATCGTGACGCCCGAAGAGGCCGACGCGATCGTCGCGGGCCTCGATACGGTGCGCGAGGAGATCGAGGGCGGGCGCTTCGAGTTCCGCCGCGAATATGAAGACATCCACATGGCGGTGGAAGCGCGGCTGAAGGATCTCATCGGCCCGGTCGCGGGCAAGCTCCATACCGGCCGCTCGCGTAACGATCAGGTGGCGACGGATTTCCGCCTTTATATTCGTGGCGCGATTGACCACCTCGACGAGCAAATCGCCACGCTCCAGCTCGCGCTCGCGACGAAGGCCAACTTTCACGCGGCGACCATTATGCCGGGCTTCACGCATATGCAGGTGGCGCAGCCCGTCACCTTCGGCCACCACTGCCTCGCCTATGTCGAGATGCTGGACCGCGACCGGGGCCGCTTCGCCGACGCAAGGGCGCGCGTGAACGAAAGCCCGCTTGGCGCGGCCGCGCTCGCTGGCACATCCTTCCCCATCGACCGGCACATGACGGCGTCCGCGCTCGGTTTCGCCCGCCCGCTCGCGAACTCGCTCGACGCTGTGTCCTCGCGCGATTTCGCGCTGGAAACGCTCGCCGCCGCCGCTATCTGCGCCACGCATCTCTCGCGCCTGTCCGAAGAGATCGTCGTCTGGTTTAGCGCGGGCTTCCGGTTCATCACGCTATCCGACCGCTTCACCACCGGCTCATCGATCATGCCGCAGAAGCGCAACCCGGACGCCGCCGAACTCGTGCGCGCGAAGGTGGGCCGCGTCGCGGGCGCGTTCGTCTCGCTGCTTA
This sequence comes from Rhodomicrobium udaipurense JA643, assembly GCF_000636015.1. Taxonomy (GTDB): domain Bacteria; phylum Pseudomonadota; class Alphaproteobacteria; order Rhizobiales; family Rhodomicrobiaceae; genus Rhodomicrobium; species Rhodomicrobium udaipurense. The sequence goes on along the minus strand of NZ_JFZJ01000014.1, from coordinate 33,663 downwards.
CGGTGATGAAGGGGCTGCCGCTCGCCTATTCCAAGGACATGCAGGAAGACAAGGAGGCCGTGTTCCTCGCCATCGACGCGCTGTCGCTCGGCCTGGCCGCGATGACGGGCATGATCGAGGACATGGAGCCGGTGCCAGAGCGCATGCGCGACGCCGCCGGTCAGGGCTTCTCGACCGCGACCGACCTTGCGGACTGGCTCGTGCTGCACGCGCAGCTTCCATTCCGTGAGGCGCATCACGTCACGGGCCGCATCGTGAAGCATGCCGAAAACCTCGGCGTCGATCTCCACGAGGTGCCGCTGAAGGATATGCAGGCCGTCGAGCCGCGTATCACGGAGCGCATTTTCGACGTGCTGAACGTGGATAAGTCGGTGGAAAGCCGCCGCAGCTTTGGAGGCACAGCGCCGCAAAATGTGAAGGCGGCGGCTGAAATCTGGCTGAAGAAGCTGGAAGCCGCCGGAACTTCGCGCTAAACACGGGCTAGGGATCGCGTGGCTGAGAGACTGCGGGGCGGCATTGTTCGTTTGCCCGCAGGCGATGCACGCGAGGCGAGGCTTGGTCAAGCCTTCGGCATAAGCTTCGGGCGCGGTGACGGGGATACGATGACTGGCTTAAGTCGCAATCTGGTACTTGCTTTCGTGCTCGCGCTTGGGCTGTCGGCCTGCGGGAAAAAGAGCGACCTTCAACGCCCTTTGCCGCCGCCGGACGTGCCGAAAGACGCAAAAGGAAAGGTTGACCCGGATCGGCCCTTCATTCTGGACCCGCTCCTGCGTTAAACTCGCGTCATGCATCATTTTTCTTACAAGAACGGCATCCTTCATGCCGAGGGTGTCGCTCTCGACGCTATCGCTCGCGATGTCGGCACGCCGTTTTACTGCTACTCCACCGCCACGATAGAGCGCCATTATCGCGTGTTCGCCGCCGCCTTCACTGGTCAGGATGCGCTCGTCTGCTACGCCATCAAGGCCAACTCCAACGTGTCGGTGATCCGCACGCTGGCGAAGCTCGGCTCCGGCGCGGATGTCGTCTCCGAGGGCGAGATCCGGCGCGCGCTGGCGGCTGGCATTCCGGCGGACAAGATCGTGTTCTCGGGCGTCGGCAAGACGGAGGCTGAAATGGCCTTCGCGCTCGACGTGGGCATTTACGGCTTCAACGTCGAGAGCGAGGCCGAGCTTCGCGCGCTGTCACAGGTTGCAGGCGGACGCGGCAAGACGGCGCGCATCGCGTTCCGCATCAATCCCGACGTGGACGCGAAGACGCACGCCAAGATTTCCACCGGCAAATCCGAACACAAATTCGGTGTGAGCTGGCGCGACGCGCGCGCGCTCTATGCCCTCGCCCGCGACCTGCCGGGCCTCGATGTGGCAGGCGTGCACATGCACATCGGCAGCCAGATCACGCATATGGAGCCGTTTCGCGACGCCTTCGACCTGATGGCGAACCTCGTGGAAGACCTGCGCCGCGACGGCCACACGATTTCCTATGTCAATCTCGGCGGCGGCCTTGGTATTCCCTATCGCTGGGATCAAGAGGTTCCGCCTCTGCCGAGCGACTATGCCGAGATCGTCATCGGCCTGTCGAACCGGCTTGGCGCGAGACTGCTGTTCGAGCCGGGGCGCATCATCGTCGGCAACGCGGGCATCCTCGTCACGCAGGTCATTTATTCGAAGCACAGCGGCGAAAAGCGCTTCGTTATCGTGGACGCGGGCATGAACGACCTCGTTCGCCCGACGCTTTACGACGCGTATCACGACATCTGGCCCGTGAACGAGGCGCAGCGGAACGCCAGCGTCGGTCGCGCCGATGTCGTCGGGCCGGTGTGTGAGACGGGTGACTTTCTCGCGAAGGACCGCGACATGCCGGAGCTTGCGCCGGGCGATCTCATCGCGGTGATGACGGCAGGCGCTTACGGCGCGGCGCAGTCATCGACCTACAACACGCGGCGGCTCGTCCCGGAGGTGCTGGTCAACGGCGCCGATTACGCCGTGGTGCGTCCGCGCCCGAGCTACGAAGACATGCTGCGCGCCGAGCCGCTCGCGGGCTGGCTTTAGCGCAGCGTCAAGCCTCGGGCGCGACGCCCTGCCGCCTCAGACTGAACTCGATCACGTGGCCGAGCACATCCGCTTGGCTTAGCCCGTGCTGCGCCGCCGCGAGGCAGATCGATCCGCTGCGCCCGATATGGCAGCAGATGTTGAATTCGAGGAAGACGCGCCGTTCCGTCTCGGGATCAAAGCGGTAATCCATGCGGAAATAGTCCATTGGCCCGACGGCGCGCCAAAGCGTGGCGGCATCCCCGCGGAGGGCGCATTCGACGCCGCCCGCCTCGAAAATCTCGTAGCCGAGCGGATCGCTGCGCTTCAAATCTTCGGTGATGATGCCGCCTGCCTTGTCCGAGCGCGGACGCACCACGCCGAGCACGAGCGGACCGCCCGCGCTGCCGAGCGACGGCACGGTGATGTCGATGCCGGGCGCATAGCCCTCGACGAGCACCGCCATGCCCCGCGCCATGAGCTTCGCCGCCACGCGCGCCGCGCCCGCCCAATCGTCCTGAATCGACTCGGCGCTGATGCCCTCCGACGCCGCGCCGAAACGCTGTTTGACGAAATACGGGCCGGGGAAGCCGGGTGGCGTGGCGAGCGCGGCCTCGTCGGCATAGACCGCGCCCTCCGAAACCGGAATGCCGATGGCCTTCGCCGCGAGCTTCGCGAGCCACTTGTCTTCCGCGAGGGCGCGAATGTTCGGCCGCGCGCCGACATAGGGAATGCGCAGATATTCGCACAGCGAGGGGATGAACACTTCCGGGTTGTTGATCGGCATGCGGTTGTAGAGCGAGAAGACGATGTCGGTGTCGCCCTTCGCGGCAAGGAGCGCCAGCGGCTCGCTCGCGGTGCGGACCCGGTAGCCGAGGTCGCGCAAGGTGCGGAAAACGCGCGCGTAATAGCCGGGATAGCCGCCGTCTCCTTCGAAGTCGCGCACGGCATAGTTCGGCTCAAGCGGGGCATGGCGCGCGATGAAAAGTATGCGCGTGGACGGCGTCGACGGTGCGACGAGCAGCTGTTCGGAAATCGAAGGATGCATGAGAGGCTCCATCCGGGGTCGCGCTGCCTTGAGAACGCCGTCCGAAGGCAGGCAATCGATTCGATCAGAGATAATCCGTTTCGTTAAACAATTCGAATGCTGTTGAAGCGAGATCACCTTTTGCGGAAAGGCTCGGCCTCCTTTTGTGAGCTTGACCTCGCCGCAAGGCGCGCCCACCGCCTCGCCCTAGCCGCTGATGCGAAAGGCGCGTGCCCCGAGCACGGGGGCTCAGTCGCTTTCGAGCTGCCAGGCTTCCTTTAGCGCCGGGTGCACAATGCTTGAATGGAGCGCGAGAAGGATGAGCTTCGCGTCGAGGCTATCCTCGTCGGCAAGCGCGGCCTCGATCCGGCGTTCCGCATCGTTTGCGGCGGCCTCGCCATTCGCCACGGTGAACCCGTCCGCGCCAAGAGCGACATAGCCGATAAGCTCCGCCGCGTAGCGATAATCGGGCTCGCGAGGATCTTCCGCATACGCGTCCATCAGCAGCGAGACGACCGTCAGCTTCACGGCTTCCGGCACAAGATTGGGATGGAGGTCGACGGCGCGCAATACCTTGTCGAGCGTGCGCAGGCTTTCGGATCGTCCGAACCGGCCGAAAACGCCGAGAAAGGGAGTGCTTCGTGCCATGGTCCGCCTATGCCTTTGATGAAGCGCCTTTGGATGTCGTGTCTTGATACTATGACACCGGCCTCTGTTTCGAAGGAAATGAGCTATTTCAGCGCTACGAACGGGAAATTCTCGTGCAGCGGGCTTGATGGTTCTGTAAATCGCCGCGATCCCGACTGTGCGATGTCGCCCCGATCCTGCGGACGCTCGATACGAAATCGCTATCTGCTTTTATCCGTGTCGCGCCTGCGGCTTGATGTGTTTCCAGATTCAGAGGCTAACACCGCGTTTACGGCGTCGGGCGGTCGGAGGAGATCGTCGGCAAAGCGCTCGCCAGTACGCGCGAGATCAATGCGATCCTGAAGCGGACAATCCGCGAACCTGTGTCACCCGCCTTCATGGCTCCGCCGGACAAGCGCGCCGCCCGCGTGTGACGGACGGGTAAGATACAACCGCTATCCTCGGCAAAACGCCCAGCCTGATTTCTCCGCTCGCCGTTCTGCGCGAGAGAGATCCGGTTTCTTGTTTCACAGCGTTTCGCGCACGGACGCCGATCCGCGCTTTCGAAAAACGCACCGGGAGTAGCGTATGGCCATCTCTTACAAAAGCGAATTTCATCTGCTGAACCACGACGAGCGCGAGCTTGTGCGCACGACGCATTATCCCGCTATCTGCGAGATTGCGCGTGACGATCTGCAAAACACGCTGAAGCGGCTTCGCGACATGCGCGACAAGGAAAAGACGCAGTACAAGGCGAAGCGCCGCGAGACCAAGGGCACGGGCGAGGCGCGCGGCGGAAGCTTTCCCGGCACCTCGGATCAGCCGCGCCGCAGGAAGCAGGTCTTCGCGCAGGCGCTGAAGCGCGTGAACAAGGAGATCGAGCGGCACCGCAAGTTCGAGGCGAAGGCGGAGCTTGGCGCGAATGCGCGGCGTGCGCTTGCGATGAAGCGGTCAGCGGAATTCCACCGTCCGGCTCCGGGCGTCACCGCGCATGAAGGCATGTCGCCGCTTCCGAGCCGCCGCCGCCGCACGACCGTCCACCCGTCAAAGATCGGGCAGGTGTCGCAGTGGACGAAGGTCCGCCAGGCGCAACGCGACGCCCGCCCGTAGCGCGTTCGGCGGCCGTGCCTACCGCTCAAGCTCGGCGGCGAGGAAGGCGCGGATCTTGTCGCGCGCGACATCCTTCGCCACGAAGGCATTGCCGATGCCGCTCAGGAGGACGAGGTTCATCTGGCCGTCCTTCACCTTCTTGTCCTGCTCCATGAACCCGGTCAGTTCATCGAGCGTGGGCGCGCGGCCTAGCCGCTGGCGCAACTCGCCGAAGGTGGTGACAAAGCCGACTTCCGCGAGATGGTCTTCGAGCCGCCTCGACACCGTATGCGCGCAGAAGCCCTCCGCCTCCGAGAACCGCGCCGCCAGCACCATGCCGAGCGCGACCGCCTCGCCATGGAGCACATCGCCGGAATAACCCGCCCACGCCTCAACCGCATGGCCGAAGGTGTGGCCGAGGTTCAGGAGCGCGCGGTCGCCCGCCTCCTTTTCGTCGCGCGAGACGATTTCCGCCTTCATCCGCACACTCGTCTCAACGGCGTCGGTGAGCGGATAAGTGTCCAGCTCGAAGATCGCAGGAGCGTTGTCTTCCAGCCAGCGAAAGAACACCGAGTCGCCGAGCGCGCCATATTTCGCGACCTCGGCGTAGCCCGCGCGAAATTCCCGTGGCGACAGGGTCTTCAGCGTGTCGAGGTCGATCAGCACGAGCGAGGGCTGATGGAACGCGCCGACGAGGTTCTTGCCGTGCGGCGTGTCGATGCCGGTCTTGCCGCCGACCGACGAGTCGACCTGCGCGAGAAGCGTCGTTGGCACCTGAACCACGCGCACGCCGCGCTTCAGCGTCGCCGCCGCGAAGCCCGCTAGGTCGCCGATCACGCCGCCGCCGAGCGCGATCACCGCATGGTCGCGTTCCACGCCAAGGTCGAGCAACGCCGCCGTCACGCGTTCGAGCGAGGCGAAGCTTTTCGACGCCTCGCCGGAAGGGACATAGATCGTTGGGCCGAGCAGGAGACCGGCGCCCGCAAGCCCCGCCTCAAGCTGCTCCGCGTAAGCCCGCACCGCCTCATCCGCGACGATGGCGAAGCGCGTGCCCGGCAGCGTCTCCGCCAGAAACTGCGGCGCGCCCGCGATCAGGCCGTTGCCGATGAGGATCGGATAGCTGCGCTCGCCAAGCTCCACATCAACGCGCGCGGAAGGCTTCACTTGTGCCGTCATGACGGTTCGCTCCCTTGCATGTCCGCCGGGTGGGCTCCGCCGCCTCCGGCCTCTTTGGCTGTCAGATACGTTAAGATCAGGTCGAGGATTTCATCAACGATCACCTCGTGCGGCGCGTCGCGGCTCTCGAACCTGAGATTTGACTCGGCATAGAAGGGTTCGCGCTGGGCGAGGAGCCGCTCAAGCACGGCCATCGGGTCGTCATTCTTGAGGAGCGGGCGATTGTCGCGCCGCGAGACGCGCTGGAGGAGAAGGTCGAGCGGCGCATGGAGCCAGATCGACACGCCGCCTCTGGCGATCTCGGCGCGCGTGGCGGGCGAGATGACCGAGCCGCCGCCCGTCGACAGCACCTGCGGGCCGCTCTGGAGAAGACGGCGGATGACGCGCTCCTCGCCGTCGCGGAAATAGCCCTCGCCGTGGGCGCTGAATATCTCCTCGATGGTCATGCCTGCGGCGGTCTCGATCTCGGCGTCGGCATCGTGGAAAGGCAGGTCCAGCGTGGTCGCGAGCCGCCGCCCTATGGACGATTTACCCGACCCCATCATGCCGACAAGAATGACGCTCTGCCGCCCGAGCGCGTGCCGCACCGCCTTCGCCATCGGCTTCAAACCGCCTGCTTCGTTTTCCGACGTCACGAACCGCTCATCTTATTGGCTTATGGAAGAACAGGGCCGCAACTTAAGCTTCTATCGCATCCTTGACAACGGGCGCGAAGAGCGTCAGCCCATAGAGAGAACAACCGAGCCGGAGGGAGAGATGCCGACACTTCTTCGCTTTCTGACAATCGTCGGTTTGATCGCCGGGCTGTTCTATGGGTCGATGTTCGTTCTGGCGAACTTTTTCGAGCCATCGCCGCACGAGATGACGAAATCGATCCGCGACGCGAAGATCAAATAACGTGGGGCGGCCACCGAGCGCTCCCGCCTCGGCAGCGGACGAGCCGCTGATCGATGCGTATCTCGCGATGATGAGGGCCGAACGCGGCGCATCGGCGAACACGGTCGCGGCCTATGCTGCGGATCTGCGCGAGATGTCGCGTTTCCTGGCGGAGCGTGGCGAAACCTTCGCCGTCTGCGCGCGCGACGATCTGGAAGCGTTCTTTTCGGATCGGGCCGAGGCCGGGCTTTCAGCCAATTCCGCCGCGCGCAAACTGTCCTGCCTGAAGCGCTTCATGCTTTTCCTCGTCGCCGAGAAGACGCGCGATGATGACCCCGCGCGGCTCATCGATGGCGTGAAGGCGCGGCGCGTGCTGCCGATGACGCTCACCATCGCCGAGGTGGACCTGCTCCTCGACGCGGCGCATCAGGCGGCGGCTTTTGGCGATCCGCAAACGCCCGCCGGCCGCCGAGCGCTGCGGCTCGCCTGCCTGCTCGAACTCCTCTACGCCACCGGGCTTCGCGTCTCCGAGCTCGTCGGGCTGCCGCGCGCCGCCTTCCTCGGCGACTGCAAGATGCTGACCGTGAAGGGCAAAGGCGGGCGCGAGCGCATCATTCCGCTCAACGCCAAGGCGCGCACCGTGCTCGACTGCTGGCTGGACGCGCTCGATGTGTCCGCGCGGGCCGCCGACGGCAAGGCAGGCGTCGCCGGAGCTTCGGCCTCGAAATGGTTGTTTCCGTCGTGGGGCGAGGACGGCCACCTGACGCGGCAGAAATTCGCGCAGGATCTGAAAGCGCTCGGCGCGCGCCTCGGCATCGACGCGGAACGGCTTTCGCCACACGTGCTGCGCCACGCGTTCGCGACGCATCTGCTCGACAGGGGCGTCGATCTGCGCGTGCTGCAAACGCTGCTCGGCCACGCCGATATTTCGACCACGCAGATTTACACGCACGTGATGGAAGACCGCCTGCGGCAGACCGTGTTCGACTTTCACCCCCTCAGCGAGGGCGCGGCGGAAAAGGAAACGTAAGCGGGCAGCGCGGCCTACCGCTGCTCGAAGCGGTGCACGAGAAGTCCAAGATCCGGGCTCGCTTCCTTCAGCGGGAAAAACCGGCGGAAACCGCAGTGTTCGTAGAACTGCACGGCGCGGGAGTTTGCCCCCGTCACCACATGGACGCCGGGCGAACCGGCTTCGATGCACTGATCGAAGAAGCGCGCGACCAGCAGCGAGCCGATGCCGTTGCCCTGCTGGCCTGGTTTCACGTTGATGTGGAAGTGCGACGGGAAATCATGAAGAGCGGCGCGGAAGTTCTTCGTGTAGAACGCCATGCCGTCGAGGATCGGACGAGATTCGTCGGAAAAACTGTCGAGGCACCCGGCCAGGTAGCCGACCGCGTGCCGCTCATTATCGAGCGCAATGAAAAATGACAGCGGCTGGAGGTCCAGATAATTGCCGAACCAGCGCTGATAGAACGCCTTCTTCACGATTGGCGAGTTGAACGCCGAGGTGTTCGCCGTCGCAAAAAAGATCTCCGTAGCTTCGGCCACAAGCCGGTCTCTCTCCAACGGATCGATAGCGGTCAGCGGATAAGTGATAGCCACGGCATGCCTTTCCGGAAACGCGAAGCGCCTTACTCGGCGGCCCGCGGCTCCCGCTGCAGGGCAACGCCAGCCTCTGAGGCGAGCCCTTCGCCCTTCTCGTTGATCATCTCGGGGCGAGGCATGGCTACGATGTTGTAACCCGAATCGACGTAATGGGTTTCGCCCGTGACGGCGGTGGAAAGGCCGGAGAGAAGATAAAGCGCGGCACCACCCACTTCATCGAGCGTTGGCGTGCGGCGCAGCGGCGAATGCAGCTTCTGGTAATTGAAGATGACGCGCGCATCGGACACGCCAGAGCCCGCTAGCGTACGCATTGGACCGGCAGACAGGCCGTTAACGCGGATGCCCTGCGGACCGAAATCCACGGCGAGGTAACGCACGGACGCTTCAAGCGCCGCCTTCGCCACGCCCATCACGTTGTAGCGCGGGACGACGCGAGTCGACCCGCCATAGGTCAGCGTAATCATGGAGCCGCCGTCCGTCATCAGCGCAGCGGCGCGCTTGGCGATCTCCGTGAAGGAGAAGCACGAAATCACCATGCTGTTGATGAAGTTGTCGCGCGTCGTATCGGCGTAGCGGCCCTTCAGCTCGTTGCGGTCGGAGAAGGCGAGCGCGTGAACCAGAAAGTCGATCTTACCCCACTTCTCCTTGAGAGTGTCGAAAACCGAATCGACGGAGGCCAGATCCACCACGTCGCAGGGCAGGATGATCTTACCGCCGAGGCTTTCGGCGAGCGGGATGACGCGGCGACCGAAGGCGTCGCCCTGATAGGTGTAGGCGATTTCAGCGCCCTGTCCGGCGAGAACGCGCGCGATGCCGTAGGCGATGGACCGTTCGTTGGCCACGCCCATGATGAGCCCGCGTTTGCCTGCCATCAATGGCCCCGGCTTTGCTACATCAAACCCAGTCATGAGATCGTGGCCTTTCCTGATCCGGCATGTGTCCGACGCCTCTAGGCGTCGTACCGGTTGAATATCAACGTCGCGTTGGTGCCGCCGAAACCGAAGCTGTTCGACATCACGCAATTCAGCTCGACGTTGTCGAGTCTCTCGCGAACAATTGGCATATCCGAGAACGCGGGATCAAGCTCCACGATATTTGCGGATTCACACACAAATCCGTTGTTCATCATCAGGAGGGAATAAATTGCCTCCTGCACACCTGCCGCGCCGAGCGAATGCCCGGTGAGGGACTTGGTGGCGGAAAGCAGCGGCGCTTTCGAGCCGAAGACTTCACGCACGGCTTCGATTTCCTTGAGATCGCCGATAACCGTCGAGGTCGCGTGCGGGTTGATATAGTCGACCTTGCGGTCGAGCCCCTTCATCGCGACGCGCATGCAGCGGGCCGCGCCTTCGCCGGACGGCGCAACCATGTCGTAGCCGTCCGAGTTGGCGCAGAAGCCGACGAGTTCGCCGTAAATATTTGCACCGCGCGCCTTCGCCCGCTCCAATTCCTCCAGCACGAGCACGCCCGCGCCGCCCGCGATGACGAAGCCGTCGCGGTTTGCATCATAGGCGCGGCTCGCCTTGGTGGGGGTGTCGTTGAAGTTGGACGACATCGCACCCATGGCGTCGAACAGCACCGACAGCGTCCAGTCGAGTTCCTCGCCGCCGCCCGCGAACATGACGTCCTGCTTGCCCCACGCGATCATCTCGGCCGCGTTGCCGATACAATGCGCGGAGGTGGAACAGGCCGACGAGATCGAATAGTTGATGCCCTTGATGCGGAACGGGGTCGCAAGCGTGGCCGAGTTGGTGCTCGACATCGCCTTCGGCACCTCGAACGGGCCGACCTTGCGGGGGCCCTTCTCGCGTGTCGTGTCGGCGGCGGCAACGATGGCGCGTGTGGACGGACCGCCGGACCCCATGATGAGGCCTGTCCGCTCGTTCGACACGTCCTTGTCTTCGAGGCCGGCGTCCGCGATGGCCTGCTGCATCGCGATGTAGTTCCACCCCGCGCCCGCGCCCATGAAGCGGCGCACCTTGCGGTCGATCGCGGCTTCCCAGTCGATGGTCGGCTCACCGTGCACCTGACACCGGAAACCGCGCTCGGCGTAATCTTTCGCCTTGACGATGCCGGAGCGCCCTTCACGCAAGGAGGCAACCACCTCCTTGGTGTTGTTACCGATGGACGAGATGATGCCCATTCCCGTGACAGCAACACGTCTCATGTCTTGACCCCACGTTGTCGCATTTGTTGAAAAGGCCTCGGCGCGATCCGGCTCAGCCAGCCGCCGCTTCAATGCCCACGTTCGCGTCGGTAAACAAGCCTACGCGGAGATCCTTGGCAGAATAAATAACCGTGCCATCGGCCTTGAGAATGCCGTCGCCGACACCGAGCGTCAGCTTGCGGCGAATGACGCGCTTCAGATCGACGATGTATTCAAGCTTCTTCACCGTCGGCACGACCATGCCCGTGAACTTGACCTCGCCGCATCCGAATGCGCGGCCTCGGCCCGGCGAGCCGCCCCAGCCGAGGAAGAAGCCCAGCAGCTGCCACAGACCGTCGAGGCCGAGGCAACCGGGCATCACCGGATCGCCCTTGAAGTGGCAGTCGAAGAACCAGAGGTCCGGGCGGACATCCAATTCGGCGATGACGTGCCCCTTGCCGTGCTCTCCAGCCGTCTCGGAGATGCTCGTAATGCGGTCGAACATCAGCATGGGCGGAAGCGGCAATTGTGCGTTTCCGGGCCCGAATAGTTCGCCGCGACCGCAGGCGAGCAAGTCCTCATAGTCGTAGCTGTGGCGCCGCTCGGACATATTTCCTCTTTAGATAGTCATTATGCCTGCTCGTCGGCAGGCCGTCGCTAAACTGTCACATACCGTAACTATCACACCTTTCGGTGCTCGCAACCCACGCCATCGTTGCGTTCAGACTTCCGGGGCCTTGGGCGGCGCTTGCGAGTTAAGGCGTCGCTACCTATACTACAAGGTGGAACGCGACGGAATGCCAAGTGATGCCTGACAATATCCCGGAACTCCCTATAGAAAGACTGCGCCTCACGGGCTTACGACCGACGCGTCAACGCGTCGCGCTCGCGGAGCTGCTGTTCGGGCGCGATGACTGGCATTTCACTGCCGAGGAGATCCACGCTCAGGCCGTGAAAAGGGGTGTGCCTGTCTCTCTTGCAACCGTTTATAACACGCTACATCAGTTCGTCGAAGCGGGCATTCTGCGCGAAGTCGCCATCGAAAGCTCGAAGACGTATTTCGATACCAAGATTAACGACCACTTTCATTTCTTCTTCGAAAAGAACGGCTCGCTTGTCGATATCGACACAGCCGACATCAAGGTCGAAAACCTACCGAAGCCGCCGCCCGGAACCGAAATCGCCCGCATCGACGTTCTCGTCAGGCTGGAGCCGAGCAGAAAAAAGGGCGGCTAGGTTGCCCGTCAAAATCGACGGCGCGTGCGATGCCTCGTCCCCATTCGATTTGGAGCGAAATCGTGCGCGACACGACCAATCACAGACCGGACCCTCCGAAGAACGTCTTCGGAGAGCCTCTGTCGCCCTGCTCGCTCTCGCCGCTGACCGGCTTTTTCCGCGACGGGTGCTGCAATACGAGCCCTGAGGATGTCGGATCGCACACCGTCTGCGTGGTGATGACCGACGATTTTCTCGCCTTCTCGAAGGCGGCCGGAAACGACCTGTCCACGCCCGTTCCCGATTTCGGCTTCCCCGGCCTGAAGGCAGGCGACCGCTGGTGCCTGTGCGCGGCGCGATGGGCGCAGGCTTTCGCGGCAGGGAAAGCCCCTAAAGTCGTGCTCGCGGCTACGCACCAGAACGCGCTGGACATCGTGTCGCTCGCCGACCTGAAGCGCCACGCGATCGACCTTTCGTAAACGGCGCCTGGCATTTCGCTCAGCGCGCCAGCAGCCCGCGATAGAAGTTCAGCTCCAGCTCAAGGCAATCGCGGATCGTTTCCGCCTGCCGAAAGCCGTGTCCCTCGCCCGCGAACTCGTGATACGCGACGGGCACGCCCTTCGCTCTCAGCGCGTCGGCGATGGCGAGCGATTGCGCCTTCGGCACGACCTTGTCTTCTGCGCCCTGAAAAAGGATGAGCGGCGTCTTGATCGCGTCGGCATGCGTGAGCGCCGACCGCGCGCGATAAAGGTTGGGGTCAGCCTCGACAGTCGCGCCGAGCAACGTTTCGAGATAGCCCTGCTCGAACTTGTGCGTCGTCTCCTGCAAGCCGATGAGGTCAGCCACGCCGTAATAGCTCGCCGCGCCGCGAAATGCGTTCGATGTCGCAATCGCCATCAGCACCGTGAAGCCGCCCGCGCTGCCGCCCGTGACGAAAACCGCGCAGGGATCGGCCAGCCCGCTCGCCGCCGCATATTCCGCCGCCGCGACCGTGTCCGCGACATCGGCGACGCCCCACGCGCCCTTGAGCCGGTCGCGATAGGCCCGGCCATAACCGACGCTGCCCGAATAGTCGAGGTCGAGCCAGCCGAAGCCGCGGGACGTGAAGAACAGCGTCTTGGCTTTCAGTCCGCGCAGTGCGGCGCTGGTCGGGCCGCCGTGGAGGCTGATGATGAGCGGCGGGGCCTCGCCTTCCGGGCCGCGCGCATCCGGGTTGACGGGCGAATAATAGAGGCCGTAGACCGGGCCGGAAGGGCTCGGGATTTCGAGGCGCTGCGGTGGCGCGATGAAGCCGGGGTCGATGACGAACGTCGAGCTTCGGCGGATGATGGCGGGCGCGGCGCCGTCCGCCTCGGCCGCGACGCAGAGTGCCTCGTCGTCAGCCATGGCGACGAACGCCGTAAGATCGCCGTCTCCCGATAACGCGCCAACCCAGGTGAATGGCGACGCGAGCGGCGTCAGCGCGCCGGTTTCGAGGTCGAACAGCGCGGCGCGCGTCTCGCCTTTGTCGACATAGGACAGCCGCGCCATGCCACCTTCGAGAAGCGCGTAGCTCGCCTGATTGAACACCCATAGCGGCAGCGAGAGGTCGCCGTCGAGCCGCGTGATCTGGATCGGCGCGGACGCCTCCATCCAACGCCACAGATTGCCCGCGCCGCCTGCGTCCCATACGAAGAGAAGCGCCTCGCCCGTCCATTCCGGCTGAAAGCACGCGGTTCCGCCGCCGCCCGCAACTTTCACCACGTCGGAAACCGCGCCATCCGCGTCGAGATGCGCGACGAACAGCTCCGCCGCGTCCCACGGCATGTGCGGCAGGTTCCAGGCGAGGTAAGCCAGAAGCGAGCCGTCAGGGCTGACGCGCGGGCTGGCGTAGAAGTCGTGCCCTTCGACGAGGACGCGCGGCGCACTCCCATCGAGCGGGATTGACCACAGCGCGTTGACCGGCTCGGTCGCGCCGTGCGTTTCGCCCACGCCGTGCGTCTCGCCGACCGCGACGAGGCGATTGCGACCCGTGTCGAGCGCCGTGTCGGCGAAGCGGGTGCTCGGCAGTTCGGTGAGGCGGCGCGGTGCGGCAGCGCCCCCGGGCGTCAGCTTGGCCTCGTAAATATCCTGATCGGCGTCGTTGACGAAATAAAGCGCACCGCCCGCCACCGTGAACTCGCCGCCGCCATATTCATGCACGCGCGACCGGGCCGACCATGGCGCGGGCAGAAGCTCCGTGACGCCCCCTGCGGCTGTCCAGCGTAGCACGGGCGAACGCCCTTTTTCAGCCGGGCGGCTCTCGCTCCAGTAGACCGCGCCGCTCTTCGCCTCGACCCGTCCGAAGCGCAACGCGCCTGCCGCGACCGCCTCGGCGGAGATCGGAGATGGCCAGTGGCCGAAGGGGAAAACACTGTTCTTCATGCTCACCATTTTCCGTTTGTCGCGGCGGCGTTCAGTCGGCTACCGAGCATGAGATTTAGGAAGCCGCAAGCTCGCCGCCAACGAGGCCCATGCGGTCGGAGTGCATTGACCAGCGACCGAGTCGACGCGCTTTCCGCAAAGGAAGCGCTGAGGCGATGAGAACGCGAGGCGATTGGGGGCAAGCCAGCCTCAAGCCGCCTCGCCCGTCAGCGCGTTCCGACCCGGCTCATAGTTGAGGATGGGCGCGAGCCAGCGTTCAGCCTCGGCGACACTCCAGCCCTTGCGGCGAGCGTAGTCTTCCACCTGGTCGCGCTCGATCTTGCCGACGCCGAAATAATAGCTGTCGGGATGCGAGAAATAGAGGCCGGACACCGAAGCGGGCGGCGTCATCGCATAGCTCTCGGTGAGCGCGATGCCAGTCGCTCGCGTCGCATCGAGCAGGTCGAACAGCGTCGTCTTCTCGGTGTGGTCGGGCTGGGCGGGATAGCCGGGCGCGGGCCGGATACCGCGGTATGTCTCGGCCAGAAGCTCATGCGGCGCAAGCGCCTCGTCGGCGGCATAGCCCCAGAACTCGCGGCGCACACGCGCGTGGAGATGCTCGGCGAAGGCTTCGGCCAGCCGGTCGGCCAGCGCCTTGACGAGGATGCGGGAATAGTCGTCGTTCGCGCGCGAGAAGCGCTCCGCGATAACATCCTCGCCGATGCCTGCTGTTACCGCGAAGCCGCCAACATAGTCCGCGATGTTGGTCGCTTCCGGCGCGATGAAATCGGAGAGCGCGATGTTGGCGCGGCCGCTGTCGCGCGCGATCTGCTGGCGCAGCGAGCGTAAGGTGGCGATGGTTTCGGTGCGGCTGTCGTCGGCATAGATGGCGATGTCGTCGTCTTCGAGCGAATTCGCCGGCCAGAAGCCGTAAACTGCGTTCGCGCGGAACCAGCGCTCCTCCACGATCTGCGTGAGCATCGCCCGCGCATCGCGATACAGCGACGACGCGGCGTCGCCATATTTGTTGTCGGTGAGGATGCCCGGATAGGTGCCCTTCATCTCCCATGCCGAGAAGAACGGCGTCCAGTCGATGTAGGGCACGAGCGTCGCGAGGTCGTAGTTTTCGAGCGCGCGCGCGCCGATGAAGGACGGCTTCGGCGGAACATAACCGTGCCAGCCGGGGTCGAAGCGATTGGCGCGGGACTGCGCCAGCGTACGACGCATTTTCGCCGCGCGACCGCGCTCATGCGCCAGCGCCACCTTGGTGTAGGTTTCGCGGATCTGGCCGATATAGGTGTCGCGTTCGCCGCCGAGCAGGCTCGACACCACGCCCACGGCGCGGCTCGCATCCGTGACATACACCGCCTGCCCGCGCGCGTAATTCGGCGCGATCTTGACAGCGGTATGCACCTGGCTCGTGGTCGCGCCGCCGATCAGAAGTGGCACCTCGAAGCCCTGCCGCTCCATCTCGGAGGCCACGAACACCATCTCATCGAGGCTTGGCGTGATGAGGCCGGAAAGGCCGATCACGTCGGCCTTGTGCTCGCGCGCGGCGTCGAGGATCTGCTGCGGCGGCACCATCACGCCGAGGTCGATCACCTCGTAATTGTTGCACTGGAGAACGACGCCGACGATGTTCTTGCCGATGTCATGCACGTCGCCCTTCACGGTGGCCATGATGATGCGGCCCGCTGCCTGCGCTTCCTCGCCGCCTGCCGCTTTCTCTTCCTCCATGAACGGCATGAGATAGGCCACGGCCTTCTTCATGACGCGCGCGGATTTCACCACCTGCGGCAGAAACATCTTGCCCGCGCCGAACAGGTCGCCGACGGCGTTCATGCCGCCCATCAACGGACCTTCGATCACGTGCATCGGACGGCCGAGCGAGGCGCGCGCTTCTTCGGTGTCGGCGTCGATATAGTCTGTGATGCCATGGATGAGCGCGTGCTTCAGACGCTCGGCGACCGACCGCTCGCGCCACGTAAGATCCGGCGCGGCCTTCTTCGAGCCACCGCCCTTGAAGCGATCGGCGGCTTCGAGCAGCCGGTCGGTGGCGTCGGCGCGGCGGTTAAGCACCACGTCCTCGGCCAGTTCGCGAAGCTCGGGATTGAGGTCGTCGTAAACGCCGAGCTGCCCCGCGTTCACGATGCCCATGTCCATACCCGCCTTGATGGCGTGGTAGAGGAACACGGTGTGCATCGCCTGCCGCACCGGCTCGTTGCCGCGGAACGAGAACGAGAGGTTCGACACGCCGCCCGACACGTGGCAGTGCGGCATTTCCCGCCGGATGCGCCGCGTCGCCTCGATGAAGTCGACGCCGTAATTGTTGTGGTCATCGATGCCGGTGCCGACAGCGAACACGTTGGGGTCGAAGATGATGTCTTCCGGGGAGAAGCCGATCTTCTCCGTGAGCAGCTTGAACGCGCGGCGGCAGATCGAGACCTTGCGCTCCTCGGTGTCGGCCTGGCCCACCTCGTCGAACGCCATCACCACGGCGGCCGCGCCATAGCGCATGACCTTCTTCGCATGGTCGAGGAATGCCTCCTCGCCCTCCTTGAGGCTGATCGAGTTGACGATGGGCTTGCCCTGCACGCATTTGAGCCCGGCCTCGATCACCGTCCATTTCGACGAGTCGATCATCACCGGCACGCGGCTGATGTCGGGCTCCGACGCGATGAGATGCAGGAAGGTTGTCATCGCCTTCTCGCTGTCGAGCAGGCCCTCGTCCATGTTCACGTCGAGGACATTCGCGCCGCTCTCCACCTGCTCGCGCGCGACCGAAAGGGCCGCGTCGTAGTCGCCAGCCTCGATGAGCTTGCGGAATTTGGCGGAGCCCGTGACGTTCGTCCGCTCGCCCACGATGATGAATTGCTGGCCTGTTCCGGTCATGTCTCGACTTATCCTTTACGCCTATGCGGCGAGCAAGGAACCTTGGTGAGGCCCGCGCGAAGTTTCAAGCGAAATCAGCGGCTGCGGTCATCGGCATCTGCGCGCTATGCTCGGAACAGCGACAAAGCGCTGCCTGCGCCGTCTTTCCTTATTTCAGCCGACGAATCCTGCGCGGGGCTTTTCGATGCCGCTTTCCGGCATGACGCCGCGCGGCCGCATATTGGTGAGCCCTCGCCGCCGCCCTTTTTTGTCCCATGACGCGCCGCTGCTTCTCAAGCCATGCCTGTTGTTGCCGGAAGCGGCGCTTCTTGCGCGTGAGGTTGCGGCCCTGCTTGTGCTTCAGCCGCGCGGCGAAACTTCTTCCTTCCTCGACGCTATTGTCGCTATCGGACGTCAGCCTTCGATGGCGCACCGGGATGGCGTAGCGATCACGGGGGAACGAATCAGGTCCGCCTGCATCCGAGAAGCCATCTGCGGCGCTATCAGCGAAATCGGCCGCCAAGGTTGCCGCCATGGTCGCCGCAATGCGGTGCGCGGCGAACGCTCCGTGGGGCGGGCAGCACACCCCTGCGCCCGTCGCGACCGCGATCACAACGACGAGCCGGCTCGCCAAATGTCGAATAGACTGCACTAGCGTTCTCCTTGGCGGCAAACAGGGCGATGCGATTCTGGCCGCAACAAGACAGCGTTTCCGCGCATCGTCGCGCGTCCTTTCGGACAGCAGGTTTTCGGAGTTGACAGAAAGCCGCGGCGCATTCATCGCCTTTCCAGGAAAGCTCCGGCTTCACACACTTTTTGCGCGAGTGTGCGACACCTCCTACGCAAATCATCTGACGGCTCCCCGGTCGGCGGAACGAACGAAGCAAGGCAGGAAAGGGCGTCGCTTCGTTTCCGAAGCGATGGCCTCAAACACGGAAGCGAGGCGCGCGATGACGATGCCCCAGTTTGCCGGCAACCGCCGTATCGCCAATATTTCCGCAACCGTCGCGCAGGCGTGGCCGAACCGCTACGACGTGGTTGTGTTTCTTGCGCTTGGCGCGGTGCTCGTCGCGATGGCGCACGGCGCAAAGACCATGCAGCAACCGCTGACGGGGCTTGCCGCGAACCCCGTCTCGCTCGATCCGGCGAACCTGCCGCAATACGCGCTGCTGACGACGCTTCGCATGTTCGCGGCGCTGGGCTTCTCGCTCCTGTTCACGTTCATCGTCGCGCCGCTCGCCGCCAAGAGCCGCAAGGCCGAACGCGTCATCATTCCCGCGCTCGACATCCTGCAATCGGTGCCGGTGCTGGGCTTCCTCACCTTCACCGTGGTCTTCTTCCTGAACCTGTTCCCCGGCAGCCAGATCGGCGCGGAACTCGCGGCCATCTTCGCGATCTTCACGAGTCAGGCGTGGAACATGACGTTCTCGTTCTACCAGTCGCTTAAGACCGTGCCGCGCGACCTCGAAGAGGTGACGGAGCAATTCCGCCTCACGCCGTGGCAGCGGTTCTGGAAGCTCGAAGTGCCGTTCGCGACGCCAGGCCTCGTCTGGAACATGATGATGTCGATGTCGGGCGGCTGGTTCTTCGTCGTGGCGTCCGAAGCGATCTCGGTCGGCGACACCACCGTCACGCTGCCGGGCATTGGCTCCTATATCGCGCTCGCCATTGAGCAGAAGAACATCGGCGCGGTGGCGTGGGCGGTCGGCGCGATGGGCGTGGTCATCGTCCTGTACGACCAGCTTCTGTTCCGGCCCATTGTGGCCTGGTCCGACAAGTTCCGCGTGGAACTCGTCGCATCGCAGAACCCGCCCGAATCGTGGGTGCTGAACCTGCTGCGCCGGACGCGGCTGATCCAGGCCGTGAACGGCCTTCTGGGCAGGATCGCGGGCTTGTTCGGTGGCGGGGTCAGCACGCTATCGCGCCATGCTCCCGAGCCTCGGATCGGGAAGACGGCGGGCCGGGCGCTCGACATCCTGTTCAATATCGTGCTGGCGGCGGTTGTCGTGTGGGCTGCGTGGTCGATCTACAGCTATGTCCGCGCAACGCTCGGCTGGTCCGACGTGGTGCAAGCGGTGACGGACGGCTGCATCACCTTCATACGCGTAATGGTGCTGATCGCCATCGCCAGCCTCATATGGGTGCCGGTCGGCGTCTACATCGGCTTGCGGCCGAAACTCGCCGAGCGCATCCAGCCGCTGGCGCAATTTCTCGCGGCCTTCCCGGCGAACGTGCTGTTTCCCTTCGTGGTGATGGGTATCGTCGCGTGGAAGCTCGATCCGAACATCTGGCTCTCGCCGCTCATCATCCTCGGCACGCAGTGGTATATCCTGTTCAACGTCATCGCCGGGGCGAGCGTATTCCCGCGCGATCTCGGCGAGGCGTCGGAGCTTTATCGCCTGAAGGGTTGGCTCTGGTGGCGCAAGGTGATGTTGCCCTCGATCTTGCCCTACTACGTGACCGGCGCGCTAACGGCGTCGGGCGGCTCGTGGAACGCGAGCATTGTGGCCGAAGCGGTGAGCTGGGGCGATACGAAGGTGGAGGCGCAGGGCCTCGGCGCCTATATCGCGGATGCGACCGCCGCGGGCGATTTCCACCGTGTCGTGCTGGGTGTGGGCGTGATGTCGGTGTTCGTCGTCGCGCTCAACCGCGTCTTGTGGCGACGGCTGTATGCTTATGCCGACCGCCGTCTTCGCATCTGAATCTGAAGCGACACCTTAGAAAAGAGGAGGGGGCCATGGGAGTTGTCACGCCGCGCAGCAACGGCCGCACGCCGCTCGTCGCCGTGCAAAACGTCCGCCACTTCTACAAGCGCGGGACGAGCAGCAACCTCGTCGTGCTGGAGAACGTGAACCTCTCGCTCTACAACGGCGAAATCGTCGCGCTGCTGGGGCGCTCCGGCTCCGGCAAATCCACGTTGCTCCGCATCATTTCCGGCCTCCTCACGCCGAGCGAGGGCGAAGTCTCGGTCGAAGGCAAGCGCGTGGACGGCCCTGCCGACGGCCTTGCGATGGTCTTCCAGAGCTTCGCTTTGTTCCCGTGGCTCACCGTGCAGGAGAACGTGGAAATCGGTCTCGAAGCGCAAGGCGTCAGGGCAGAGGAGCGCAAGAAGCGCGCGCTGGCGGCCATCGACCTGATCGGCCTTGATGGCTTCGAGAGCGCCTATCCGAAGGAGCTTTCCGGCGGCATGCGCCAGCGCGTCGGCCTTGCGCGCGCGCTCGTCGTCGATCCGAAGGTGCTGCTGATGGACGAGCCCTTCTCCGCGCTCGACGTGCTGACGGCCGAGACGCTCCGCACCGACCTTCTCGACCTGTGGGTGGAAGCCCGCATGCCGATAAAGTCTATCCTTCTCGTCACGCACAACATCGAGGAAGCGGTGCTGATGAGCGATCGCATCCTCGTCTTCTCGTCGAACCCGGGCCGCGTCATCGCCGAAATCAAGGTGAACCTGCCGCAGCCGCGAAACCGCGTGGACCCCGCCTTCCGCGCCATGGTGGACGACATCTACGCCCGCATGACCGCCAAGCCCACGGCCACACCCGCGCGCGGCGAAGGCATATTCCCCGGCACCGGCATCAACATGAGCCTGCCCGATGTGTCCACGAACACGCTCGCGGGCTTGCTCGAAACGCTCGCCGAGCCGCCCTTCAACGGCCGCGCCGACCTGCCGCCGCTCGCCGAGCGCGCGCAAATGGAGGTGGACGAGCTTTTCCCCGCCGCCGAGACGCTGCAACTGCTGCGCTTTGCCGAACTCGCTGAGGGCGATCTCAAGATCACCGACGCGGGTCGCCGCTTCGTGGATGCGGGCGTCGACGAACGCAAGGCGCAGTTCGCGCAGCATCTTCTCGCCTATGTGCCGCTCGTGGCTCATATCCGGCGCATCCTTGAGGAGCGTTCGAGCCGCCGCGCCTCGATCATCCGCTTCCAGGACGAGCTTGAAGACAACATGCCGGAGGACGATGCCGAGCGCACGCTTCACACCGTCATCAACTGGGCGCGCTATGCAGAAGTGCTTGCCTATGACGGCGAGACGGGGATGATCAGTCTCGACAATCCGGCATAAGGACGGCTCGCATGATCGCACTCGAAGCGCGAGGCATCACCAAGAGTTTCGGCGCCGCGCAGGTGCTGAAGGGCGTTTCGGTCGCCGCCGAAAAGGGCGAGGTGATTTCGATCATTGGTTCGTCCGGCTCCGGCAAGAGCACGTTCCTGCGCTGCCTCAATCTGCTGGAGACGCCGGACGCGGGCGAGATCGTCGCGGGCGGCGAGCATGTGCGCATCGAGCCGGGCCGGAAGCCCGACGCGCGGCAGGTGGAGCGGTTGCGCCGCCGCGTCGCCATGGTGTTCCAGGGCTTCAACCTCTGGCATCATATGACGGTGCTCGGCAATGTGATCGAAGCGCCGGTGCATGTGCATGGCCGCCCGCGCGCCGAGGCCATCGAGGAAGCGCACGCCCTGTTGAAGAAGGTGGGCCTCGCGCACCGCGCCGACGCTTACCCAGCCGAATTGTCCGGCGGGCAACAGCAGCGCGCCGCCATCGCCCGCGCGCTCGCCGTCCACCCGGACGCGATCCTGTTCGACGAGCCGACATCCGCGCTAGACCCCGAACTCGTGGGTGAGGTGCTGGCGGTGATCCGGCGGCTCGCGGATGAGGGGCGCACGCTCGTCATCGTGACTCATGAAATGGCGTTCGCCCGCGACGTGTCGTCTCGCACGCTGTTTCTCGCCGATGGCCGCATCGAGGAGGAAGGCCCATCGGTAGACCTGTTTTCCGCGCCGCGAAGCCCGCGCCTCGTTCAATTCCTCGAAGCTTTCCGGGCAGGCGGCTTTACGCGCGAAACTCCGCTGCCTACGTTAGAGAGCAACGGACTCTAACCGCCCGGCGAAAACCATGGTCAAAGCCCCTCTCACGCGCCTTCTGGCGCTTGTCTGCCTCGCTTGCCTTCTGCCGCTCACCGCCTCCGCCCAAACGAAAATCCGCATCGCGACCGAGGGTACGAACCCGCCCTTCAGCATCATCGATGCAAGCGGAGAGGTGACGGGCTTCGACGTCGATATCGCGAAGGCGCTATGCGCCAAGATGCAGACCGAGTGCGAGATCGTCGAGCAGGATTGGGACGGCATCGTTCCGTCGCTGCTCGCGAAGAAATATGACGCCATCGTCGCATCGCTCAACATCACCGAAGACCGCAAGAACGTGGTGGCTTTCACCAAGCCCTATTACCGCTCGCCGAGTGTGTTCGTGGTGCGCAAGGGCTTCGACGCGAAGGACGTTTCGCCGAAAGCGTTGACCGGCAAGCCCGTGGGCGTGCAGACGGCGACGAACCATTCCGCCTTCCTCGAAGACAAATATCATCGCTCCATCGTGCGGCTTTACAACACCGTGGCCGACGCCTATCGCGACCTCTCGGCCGGGCGCGTGGATTACGTGCTGTACGACAAACTCGCCGTTTATGATTGGCTGAAGTCGCCCGAGGGCCAGTGCTGCGAGATCGCGCCGACGGAACTCGCCGACGAAGCGTATTTCGGCTCAGGCGTGGGCATCGCGCTGCGGAAGGGCGATGACGCGTTGGTGAAGCGCTTCAACGACGCTCTCGACGGCATCGTTAAGGACGGCACCTACGCGAAGATCAACGCGAAATACTTCCCGTTCCCGGTGTTCTGACGCGCCCGCAGCTGCGGTGCCCGCGGAGGTGCTGCGCGGCTTGTGACTAAAACCGGCGCGCACTCTTGGCCGGTCGCGCCTTACGCGCCGTCTTTTTGAGTGCGTGGCGCGCGCGGGTCTGCGCTCTGCGCCGGCCTCGCGGCGTCCTGCGGCGTGCGTCGCGCGAGTTCCTGTGCCGCGCGCTTGGCGGCTGTTTCGAGCTGCGTTTGAGCCGAAGGGGCATGCGCTTCCGCTGCCTGAGTCGACGCCTGAGGGGCTACTGCTTGCGTCAGTGCAGCGCGTTGCCTCTCGCTCCGGGCCGGTGAAGGCGGTGTCGGTGAAGGCGATGAAGGTGCTGTTGCAGGGCGTTGTTGCGCTTGCGCCGGAGTTGGAGCGGGCCGAGCCGGGGCCGCAGGCGCTGGAGCCGCGGGAGCACCCGCAGCAGGGGATGCCTGAGCCGGTCGGTTACCCTGTGGCGCGGCCCGTGCGGGTTGCGCCTGCGTCGGCGCTGCGGCCTGTACGGGTTGCGCCGGTGCCGCGGCCTGTGCCCGAGCGTTTTCGGATGGCGCGGCGATCTGCGGCTCGGGCGCTGCCTTTGCTTCAAGGTTCGGACGGATGATCCCGAGCACCGGGCTTCCCGCCTCGGCGTAGCGTTCCACGGCGCGCCGGATCTGCTCCACCACAACTTCCATGTGATGGCCGCTCGCATGGATCATCCAGTCCGGCGATTGCGCGATGGCGACATGGCCTTTCCAGAAGATCAAGTCACCGCGTTGGATGGCGTCGAGGTTGTTCGGATCGAGCGCCTCGCCGAGGCTCGCCATCTGCATGTCGGTATCGCGCAGGCAATGCACGCCTGCCGCCTGCAACGAAACCTGCACGAGGCCCGAACAGTCGATTCCGAGCGTCGTTTTGCCGCCCCAGAGATAGGGCACACCGACCATGCGCTCGGCTACCCGCACGAAGTCCCGCGCGCGCTCGCGGATGCCGACCAGATGGTCGGCGAAAATGAAGCCGCCGCGCGATAGCTCAAGGAAGCGGCCATCCGCGCGGCTGATCGGCAGCACCGTCGTCGAGAAGCTCAGCTTCGTGATCGGCGGGCGCTTCATGTCCGGGATGGGATAGAGATAGGTGAGGCGCGCACTCACGCGGTGCGTGTTGTCCTCGACCAGCGACGACAGCGCGTCGAGCGGCATGTAGCCGACATAACCGTCTTCATGAAGCTGAACCCAGCCGAACCCGTCGCGCACCTCATAGAGCGTCGCGAGTTCGCCGGACAGCGCCTCGGTTGCCTGCTCGGCTTCAAATTTCGGCGCGACACGCACGGGCGCGGATGGCGCGGCAACCTGGCGCACTTCGCCCTGAACGTAGCGTTGCGCGCGCACGCGGTCTTGCAGCGATGCGGCGGCGAGGTCTTCCCGGTAAGCGTGAAGGCGAGGATCGAGCTGTGTCATGCGCCTCTCCCATATTCGTTGCGGATCACCTCGAACAAGGCACGCGCGCCTTGCGGCTCGCCTCCCATCGGCTTGCCGGGCAATGCGCGCGGCGTCCAGCCGAAAATATCGAGGTGCACATAACGTTTCGCGTTCTTCACGAAGCGCTTCAGGAACAGCGCCGCCGTGATCGATCCGGCTAGCGGGCTGTTCGAAATGTGGTTCACGTCGGCGACCTTGCTCTTGAGGTCGCGGTCGTAGGGCATCCAGAACGGCAGCCGCCACAACGGATCGCCAACATGCGCGCCCGCCTTGTAGACGGCGGCGGCGAGGTCTTCGTCTTCGGTGTAGAACGGCGGCAGATCCGGGCCGAGCGCAACGCGCGCCGCGCCGGTCAGCGTCGCCATGTCGATCATCAGATCCGGGCCGTCCTCGTCGGCATAGGCCAGCGCGTCGGCCAGAACGAGGCGGCCTTCCGCGTCGGTGTTGCCGATCTCGACCGTGACGCCTGCGCGGCTCTTGATGATGTCGCCCGGCCGGAATGCGTTGCCGGAAATGTTGTTGTCGGCGGTGGGCACGAGAACGCGCAGCCGCACCGGCAGCTTCGCGGCCATAATCATCGCGCCGAGAGCGATCACGCTCGCCGCGCCGCCCATATCCTTTTTCATCAGCGCCATTGCGGGCGATGGCTTGATGTCGAGGCCGCCGGTATCGAAGCAGATGCCCTTGCCGACGAGCGTCACCTTGGGGTGCTTCGTGTTGCCCCAATGGAGTTCGGCAAGGCACGGCTCGCGCGTGGAGGCGCGCCCGACGGTTTGCAGAAGCGGAAAGTTCTTTTCGAGGAACGCTGCGCCGCGAAGGATTTTCACCTCGGCCTTGAAGACGCGCGCCATGCTCGCGAACGCGTCCGCGAGGTCGGACGGGCCGAGATCGTTGGCGGGGACGTTGATAAGTTCGCGCGCGAACCACACGGCCTGCGCTCGGGCGATCACCGCCGCGCGGTCGACGCCTTCGGGAAGCACGAGCGCGCGGATGGGCTTCGGTGCGCGCGTGAAATAGCGTCGAAACTCGTAGGCGCCGAGAAGCCACGCAAGGACGGCGTCTTCAGGCGCGCCGGGAAAGTCTGAAAGCTCGTAGGTGCCCTCGGGCAAGATTGCGGGCAGCGCGCCGAGCGCGAGCGCTGAAGCGGGCGAAGGTTCCGCATCGCCAAGCGCGAAGATGACTTCGGCGATCCCCGTTTCACCCGGAAGAAGAGCGTGCGAGCCGGGCTTCGCCTTCCAGCTGATGGCATCGAGCCATGCCGCCTGCGCGGGCGTGACGAAGCGAGCGAAATCGTCGCGAAGTTCAGCGCCGGGAAGAGCCCGGATCTTGATGGCGCCCTTGTTATGGCTCGCCAGAAGCTCGGAAATGTCGTCGTGAATCGTTTCGTAGGAAATCGTCATGCCTTGAACCTATAGGGGATCGGCGGCGAAAATGCACCCCTATAACGTGCATAAGACTTGGCCGCGATCCGGACGCGAAAACGGCGGAGAAGGGCGATTTCGGTGCAAAAAAGCCGCTAAATTGAGGCGAGCCAGTCCGGCATCACGGCAAGGCCGCCCACGGCGATGGCAGCGCCATAGGGGATCGCCGTTGCACGGTCGCGCGTGTCGGCGTCGGAATGAAGGACGTCGCTCGCGAAATCGGCCGCGATATAGGCGAGCGCCAGAGCGCCACCGGCGAGAGCCGTACCGGCGAGAAACGGAAGCAGCGCATTCGGGCCGATCCAGAGGGATGCCACGGCCAGAAGCTTCGCGTCGCCTCCGCCGAGAAGGGAAGCCGCGAAAAGACCGTAGGCGCAGACGAGAACGAGAAGCGCGCACCCGGTGTGGGACGCGATCCGGGCGGCATCAAGCCCGGCGAGCAGCGCGAAAACGGCGAAGCAGGCGGCCAACACCAGCACAAGCCTGTTCGGTATCACGCGCGTCAGGAGATCGACGGCGGCGGCCCATACAAGCATGACGGGAAGGGCCGCCGCGACGGTCGACGTCAGGGACGATTCCATCGGCGCTCACCTGAACGGAGGGCTATTGCATCGTGTTGAACGAGCGCAGCATTTCGCGCACCCGCTCGAACATGATCTTCACCTCGTCGTTCATCTGGCCCGCGAGCGTGATGAGCGCCACGCAGAAACCGGCGGCGATCAAGCCAAGTTCGATGGCGGCCGCGCCCTGTTCGTCCATCCAGAATTCTTCAAGCTTCGCACGCATTACACACCTCCGACGATATGGACGCCGCCTCCATGGAAGCGGCGTCTCCCTGCACGTTAGGGGCACAAGATTTAACACGCATTTAATTCGATTTTCCGCGCAGTGGGTAACGCTCTGAATGGTTATCGCGAGGTTTAACAAGTCGCTGTGGGACGCGCGGCGCGGCTGTTCTGGGCCATGCGGAGCGGCTGCGGGCGCGCCGATGCGACGCGCGAAACGGCTGTTTTCCGATCAGCCAGGCTTGTGGATCAGGGGCAGGGCTTGGACGGCAGGAATTCGATGGCCGACAATTCACCGCTGAGCGCGAACGCGCCATAATCGAGCGTCAATTTCCGGCTGACACCGTTCGCATAGATGCGGAACGAGACCTCATAGGTCGGCAGGCCGTCTTTCTTGCCGTTCTGCTCATAGTAGCTGACCACCACGGGCCAGGACTGGATGCTGTCGAGAATTTCCGCGTTCTTGATCGTGGGTAGCTGCGCATTGGCGGCCAATTGCAGCGGCGCGCCGATCACGGTCGTGGTCTCGTAAATCTTCGTGCCCTTGTCGGAGCCGTCGAAAAAATCAGCCTGAAGCCGCGTATCTCCGGCCTTCGCCGCCTTCAGGATCGCGATGGAATGCTGCGTCGGGAAGTAGATGTTTCCGGGCAGCGTGAACGAGCCTTTCTTCGGCTTGTACAGCGTCACCGTCACGGTCTCACGGCCGCCCTGCGGCGCACGGACGGCGAGCCCGGACGTGGCGTCGGCCGGCTTCGGGCTCTTGTTCATGTACTGCGACGTGTTGAAGCGGAAGCGGCGGCCTTCGCCGTCCTCGACGCTTTCAGAGCGCGTGTCGGTGGTGCTCTGCTTGCCTTCGCGGTCGTAGATTTCCGTCACCAGCCGCGTGTTGAGCGTGTAGCCTTGGCATGCCGAGCCGGTGAAGTCGTAGGTCAACTGCCCACGGATATCGCTGATGTTCGAGCCCGCGCCGGTCCTGTCGAGCACGAGTTCGTACACGGCCCGATGAGGGGCGAGTTCGATGGCCTCGGCCGGTTTCTCTTGCGCCGACGCCGTGGCGCAGGACAACGCGACGCAGGCGGACAGACCGAGCCAGCCGGAAACCGCAGCCACTGCGGGCATTGTGAAAGACGTCATGAACGAACCACCGGCCGCTGTTTTGTAAGGTGCAGTCATAAGCGATATCGCGAACAATAACAGCCGTTATAGGGCAGCGTCGTTGCCCATCGGTTACGGTCTGACAAGCGGAAACGTCACCGCAATAGCCCAGGCGAAGGCGAGCGCGTTGGCGAGCCCCGCGACGAGCGGATCGTTCGTGCGCCGGTTCACCCAACCGCTGAACAGCCCGTAGATGACGAAGAACACGAAAATGATCGGAATGATGAGGATCAGGAAGAACAGCTTCCCGAAGTTTAGCGCGACGGCCAGCGCGAGCGAAGACAGGAACAGCGCCTTGGTCGCCGGGTAGCCGCCCGTCGCAGCACCGTGCCCGCGCGTCAGCCATTCATCCGCGAGGAAGAACAGGATCGTGCCGCCGAGCACCGCGAATAGAAGCGGCAGACGTTCCGCGATCGGGAAGAACGAGAGCACATAGCGGTCGAGCGGCAGGCCGAAGGCGAGGATGCTGTAGGCCGCGACGAGCGCCGCCGCGACGATGAACGCGACGTTGACCGACGGCCGCGCTATTCCTTCGCCGCGCGTCGCGATCCACAGCGCCGCCAGCGTCACGAGGCCGTAACAGGCGAAGTGCATCGCGATGTAGTCGCCGAGCACGACTGGCAGAAAGCCCGTCGGCATTTTCCACAAGATCAGCGGCGTCAGCAGCGCGGGCGCGACGGCGACGGGCCAGAAGCGCCGCCACGGCAGCCCCGCGCCGAGCGGCATCGGCGACACGCGCGGCAACAGCGACGCGAGCGGCCAGGCCAGCAGCGTCACGCCGAAGAACAGCGCGGCGATGGCGATGCCGCGATCCTCGACCGGCGCGCTGCCGCTCATCCCGAAGGCGCGGTTCAGCCAGTCGAGCGCGGCTTCCATGCTCGCCGCGCTATAGAGAACGCCGATGTGCTCCGCGCCGGGCGACAGCGTGAAGCGGCGCGCGGACCCGTCCGCGAAACTGCCGTAGATGACGCCGGGCTCGGCCGCGCCGCTCGACACCATGCCGACCACGCGGCGCGCCTCGTCATGCAGCATGCCGAATTCCGCCGCGCCGTCGATGGCGGCGAGGTTCTTCGGGCTCGTCGGCGTGACCACGGGCGAGAACATCGACACCGCGACCACCGCCGCCACCTCGGGATGCGCCTGCGCGAACCGCACGACGATATCGCTCGACATCGAATGGCCGAGGACGGCGATGCGGCCGTCGCTCTCGGGCAGCGTCTTCGCAAGCGCTGCCACCTCGCCCACTTGCGCCAGAAGCCTCGGCGTCGGCCCCTCCTCCACCTTCGTGATGTCGCCGCGCATCGGCTCCGGGTTGCGGCCGTGGCCGAGGCTGTCGTAGGTGACGGCGACGTAGCCATTGCGCGCGAGCGTGATCGCGAAGGGCTGCATGAGTTGCTGAGATCCCGCGAAGCCGTGCGCGATCAGCACCACCGGGCCTTTCGCGCTGCCCTCGGCCCGGAACACCGTCACCGGCGTGTCGCCCGCCTGCATCCGCGTCACGACGAGGCCGTGCGTCGCGCCTTCGAGCCGCCACAAGCCGAACGCGATGCAGGCAAGCGCGATTGCGGCGGCGATGATGCGGAAGGATGTCATGAGGGGACCGGATGCTTGAGGCTGGGGATCGCGCGCAACCTACTCCGATTGCGGGAATTCCGGCAAACGCGATATCGCCTGACCACCCTGTTCCGACACAAACCTATTCGGTATCGCGGATGCCGCTCGAATCTGGCACCCTCCAAATGATTTGGGGGATAAAATCATGCAGGTCTCGGATGTCTGGCTATCGGAAAGTTATGATATAGAAGAGGATTTTGATCATCGGACGATGTATTGTGAAGCCGATATAACCGACATGACCGGCTGGAATGCCCAGATTATTGCAGCCGAAATCAAGGATAAAAAATTTCCCGCCCCTTTAAACAAAAATACTCGGGCACCCATATGGAGCCAAGTCGAGGTAGATATTTATTATGCAAGCATGATCGCGCAGTGCCCTACGGATGAAGAAGCCGAAAAAATTGTACGGTACCGCGATTTGTATGACGAAGCCTACCGGGAAGCTTTATCCATCGAGAAACAATCGCCGACGTTGTCGGCTGACGCCTTCAGGAGACATGCGCACGCGTTAGCGGATCAGGCGGTTGACAAGATAAAAAAATCCGGAGCGTCTGAAGAAGAAGTTGAGGAAGCCTGGCAGCAACATTACGAGGAAGCGTTATCTGAATCTAAACAAGAGCACGACGCCTTTCTTGAAATGTCCGCCCATTGGAAGGCACGCCAAGCGATCCGTTGGCTCGAATAGGACTAAACGCTTTAAGCTCATATGGGGAGGAGGGCGATCAAGCAACCCGACCCATTCGCTTGATTCGGCAACATAAGCGTCTCCGATCCAGCGGCTATTCACGTGTCTTTCTGAGGATAATCTGATCCTCTTGGAACGACAGAACAGATGTATAGTTCTTGTGGACTTTCAGGAAGGCGTCTATCGCCTCATATGGACCCGGATCATTGGGCTTCAGTTTCAAATCTCGTCTCAGCTTGTCATCGAGAGGATACCGGCTGCAAATAATTATGCCATCCAGCTTGACGAGATTCCAGACGCCGACCAGATCGGCCAACATGGACACGCCTTTTCCGGACCCGTCTATAAATGCCAGATCAAACGAGTTCGATGGCAGTTCCTTGAGTTTTTCTGTGGAAGGTCCCACGAGCACTCGGAACCGGTCCGCCTCTCCTGACAAAGTGATGTTCGACGAAAACCTTTGAAAAATGCCCTTTTCCTCAAAGGCATCGATCACTGTTATTTTTGAAGTGGGATGCGTCAGGATGTTCTCCAAAACCCACAAGGCGGAGCGTCCCTCAAAAGCACCGATCTCAAGATAATTAATTCCCGGCTTACCCTTGAATTCTTCAAGAAGGCGCGTCCAGGACGGTATCCGACTATCGAACCAGTTCTTGGAAAATGTATATTGCCTTGATGACCACTTTGCTGCCGATCCGGGCGCATTCGCAAACGCGATTTGCGGCAATATACTTATTGCCAACACACACATTAACATCCGACGCAGAAACATATATTGCCCACCTTCGCCAAATTCGCGCCTGCCCGAAGCGGTGCGCTTGCGGAGAGAAACCGCGCGCCCGTTAACCTTTGGCGCGCCACCAACCAAGCCAAATCCCCTTGTCGCTGTCCAGTCCCCGCTGGCCGATAGCGGCGCCCGCGATGCAGAAACGCCTCACAATGGTGCGATGCAGCAATCGCGCCCTTGACGCACGCGCGCGAATACCACAGTTACCGCTTATGACCCTGCCGACGAACCATCCCCTGCGCATTGTCCTCAACGACGAGGTGCACGCCCGCACGCCCGAGGCGCTGAGCGCCCCGTGCCGCATTTCCTATCTCGCCTTCAAGACCGACGAAACCTCGCGCGGAGACATCGGCCGCAAGGTGCAGGAGCTTGCCGAGCGCTTCGGAAGGCCGGTTCCCGACGATAAGGCGACGCATTACAGCGAAAACTTCGGCACGTTTCGCTTCACCTATGAGCGGCACTCTGAGTTCTCGCGTTTCATGGTTTTCACCGAAGGCCCGAATGGCGAGCTGTTCGGCCATCCGGCGATCAAGGCGCTCCCCGAAGACTGGGTGGCGGGGCTGCCTGGCTCGCTGATCGTCGCGGCAAATGTCGAACTGGTGCGCGGCGCGGACTCGCTGCCCGATCCCGATGAAATCTCCTCGCGCTATTTCGCCGGGAATGTCCTCGTCGGCGCTAGCGTCGCCAGCGGCGCGGGCCGCGTCTTCACAGACTTCCGCATTCACGACGACGGCTTCACGCGCTTCCTGATGCAGGACATCTCGCTGACGCCGCGGCAGGCGGGCCGCCTCGCGCAGCGCCTCCTCGAAGTCGATAGCTATCGCATGATGGCGCTGCTGGCTTTCCCCGTGGCGCGCGATCTTTCGCCATTCCTGTCAACCTGTGAGGCGGAGCTTGCCCGGATCACGGCCGCGCTCGTCAAGCCGGGCGATATCAACGAGCCGGAGCTTCTGGAACGCCTGACCACGCTTCAGGCCGAGATCGAGAACCGCCGCTCCGTCAGCGCCTACCGTTTCGCGGCCGCCGCCGCCTATTACGACATCGTGAAGCATCGCATCGCCGAGCTGCGCGAGGGCCGCATCGAGGGCCTTCAGATGTTTCAAGAGTTCACCGAGCGCCGTCTCGAACCGGCGATGAGCACCTGCGCTGCAGCGACTGCGCGCCAGGAATCGCTCTCGACGCGCGTGGCGCAGGCGACGCAGCTTCTCTCCACCAAGGTGGACGTGACCCTCGAACAGCAAAATCAGGCGGTGCTCGCCTCAATGGACCGCCGCGCGCAGCTTCAGCTTCGCTTGCAGGAAACGGTCGAAGGGCTGTCGGTTGCGGCCATCACCTATTACATTGTGGGTCTTGTGGGCTATGGCGCGAAGGGCCTGAAGACGGCGGAACTGATCCCGCTCAACCCCGAGATCGTCATGGGTGCGTGCATCCCCATCGTCGCCGCGCTGGTATTCTGGGGCACGCGGCGCGTGAAGGCTCACATCGCGAAATAGGGCTATCGTCGCGTCGGCGAAAGGCGTCATGCCCGCGCCATTTCGTCGATGCAGGTTGACGGCATGAAAGACGCGCGCCCTTTTTTTCCTTCCTACACCAGAGCCGAGCAGATCGCCGACGCGGGCGTGCACGCGGCGGGCGTAACCTTCGCCGCAGTCGCGAGCGTCTGGCTGCTTGTCGAGGCGGCGGGTGCTGTGTCGGGCGCGCATCTCGCCGCCGTGATCGTCTATTGCCTCGGCCTCGTCGCCATGTTCAGCGCGTCGGCTGCCTATAACCTCGCGCCGGAGCGCCGCGCGAAGGAGCTGCTGCGCCGCGCCGATCACGCCGCGATTTTCGTCATGATCGCGGGGAGCTATACGCCCTTCGCGGTTGTCGTCGGCGGCGGCGCCGGGATCGGAATGCTGGTGGCGGTATGGGCCATCGCGGCGCTCGGCGTTTTCGTGAAGCTGCGCTTTCCGCGCCGGTTCGACAGGCTGTGCGTAGCGCTCTATCTCGCGCAAGGCTGGATCGTGCTCGCGGCGCTGCGTCCGCTGGTGCGCGCGCTGCCCGAGGACGCGCTGACGCTGCTCGTGGCGGGCGGCGTGGTCTACACTGCGGGCGTGCCCTTCCATCTCATGGAGTGGATGCGCTTCCACAACGTGATCTGGCACGTCTTCGTGCTGGCGGGCGCGGCGACACAGTTCTTCGCGATCCGCGCCGCTGTTTTTCCGAGTTAGTCAAAAATAAAGGCCGGGAACGCCCCGACCTTTGCATGAAATCCCCGCTCGCGCGATCAAGCCCAAGGGCGCGAAAGCTGCGACGTGGTTTCGTAAAGCTCGATGCTGTCGGCCTTCTGCATTGTGAGGCCAATGTCGTCGAGGCCCTCGATCAGGCACTTCTTGCGGAACGGATCGATGTCGAAGCGCACAACGCCGCCATCGGGGCCGCGAATTTCCTGCGCTTCGAGGTCAACCGTCAGCGTGGCGTTCGAGCCACGCTCGGCGTCGTCCATGAGCTTCGCGAGGTCTTCCGGGCTGACCGTGATCGGCAGGATGCCGTTCTTGAAGCAGTTATTGTAGAAGATGTCGGCGAACGAGGTCGAGATCACGCAGCGAACGCCGAAGTCGAGCAACGCCCACGGCGCATGCTCGCGGCTCGAACCGCAGCCGAAATTGTCGCCCGCGACGAGGATCTTCGACGCGCGATAGGCGGGCTTGTTCAGCACGAAATCAGGGTTCTCGTTGCCCTGCTCGTCGAAGCGCATTTCGTAGAACAGCGACTTGCCGAGGCCGGTGCGCTTGATCGTCTTCAGGAACTGCTTCGGGATGATCATGTCGGTGTCGATGTTGATCAGCGGAAGCGGAGCGGCGACGCTCGTCAGCGTGGTGAATTTTTCCATGGCGTTTATTCCTTTTCCTACCCTTTAAGCGGGAGGCGCGCTGCAAATCAAGCGGGTTGGCGAGAGGATGCACCGGACCAGACGCGCGGGCGGCGCTTGCCCCACGGCGCGGCCTGCTCCAGTTCACGCGCGAGGCGAAGAAGAAGGTCGTCATCGCCAATGCGCGCGGCGAATTGCA
>NZ_JFZJ01000013.1 GCF_000636015.1 Rhodomicrobium udaipurense JA643 | reverse complement strand
AGCTTGTGCCGCAATGCAGGCCTGTTCGCGTTGTCGGCGCGGGTCATTACTGGATCTTCGATCACATGGAGGAGGTTCTAGGCGCGCTCAAGGACAGCATCACCGCTGCGTCGTAAGACGGGAAGGACGCCGCATGTTCCCGATCAAAGATTCGATCCGAATCCCGTTCGCGCCGGTCGTCACCTACGCCCTGATCCTCGTCAACGCGCTTGTCTTCTTTTACCAGTCGAGCCTCAGCCAGAGCGAGGCACACGCCTTCGCGATAGAGTACGCGCTCATTCCGCGCCGGTATTTCGATCCGGCATGGGCCGCCTATGCCGGGCTCTCCGGCACCGATTATCTGCCCTTCATCTCCGGCACCTTCATGCATGGCGGATGGTGGCACCTCATCCTCAACATGTGGCTGCTGTTCGTCTTCGGCTCATCGCTCGAAGGGCGCGTGGGGCGGTGGCAGTTTCTTTGCTTCTATCTTCTTTGCGGGGTCGCCGCGAGTTACGTACACGCCTGGTTCAACCAGCTTTCGGATGTGCCGACGCTCGGCGCGTCCGGAGCCATCGCGGGCGTATTCGGCGGCTATGCCACGACATTTCCGCGCGCCCGCCTCACGATCCTGATCCTGATCTTCGTCTTCAGGGTGCCGGCGCTTTTCTTCTGGCTTGTCTGGTTCGGCTTTCAATTCGCCCAGGGGTTCACCGACCTGTCTGAGCCGAACACGGGCGGCGGCATTGCGTGGTGGGCGCATATCGGCGGATTTGCGGCAGGCGTGGCGCTGATCCCGCTCTGGCGCTTCGCACCGGACCGGACCTATGACGAAGCGCAGCCGCGTTTTCTGCCGCCGGTCGCGACCGCGTCGCCGGACACCGCGCGACCCTGGAAGCCCGGCCCATGGGGATAAGCCTTTCGTCGCAGCGCGGCGCATGGACGCCTTGCGCATCTGTCCCCGTTTTGCCACAGTGGCGGAGAAAATTGCGCTTGAATACCAGCGTCATGCGGCACTGCCGGCAAGGACGCCGTCCCGGTAACTGTTAGAGAGATGCGGTGGAGATGACCGAAGAACAACCGATCGAACAAGGCGAGGCCATCGCTCAGACCGCTGAAGAGGCAGTCGTTGACCCGTATGAGTACAACGGCGTGAAATACTCGCCCATCACGTTCGCTGAATTCGCCGCTCACACGAAATATTCGTTGTTCGGGGTGCCGCGCTACAAATGGTCCGGCAAGCAGGTCGTCATTCTGTCCACCTTCAGCAAGCGCAACCTCAGTTTCTCGCGGAAGGACTTCGGGCGTCAGGACGATCGCATGGGCGAGTTCGCCTATCTGAAGCCGCCGACGGGCGGCGAGGCAGGCCCGGCGATCGCATTGGCACCCGGCTTCGACGATGCGTCATGGGCGAAGGCAGGCAAGGAATGGGACGCTTACGCGACGGCGAACGCCCTTACCGACGCGATCCCGCGTCTTTATTTCTATGGGACCGTCATTTTCGACCGGAAGGTTTTCCGCTCGCATTATCTGGCGCTTGACGGCATCCGCTTTGCCGGTGCCCACGCGGGCGAGCCGGTGGCCGACGCTGCATAGAACTAAGAGCGCGGGCAGGAGTGTAGCTTTGCGGCCGCCACTCCTGCTACTCCGGATGAAATCGACTAGTTGATCATCGGACCCCAGCGGATGTCGCTCTTGTCGACGTTGCGAAGTTCTTTCACAGAACCGTCTCGATGGGCATCGATTGCGTAATATTTGCCGTCCTTTCGGGCGAGCATCTGGAAGTGTTTTTTCTCCTGCTGCGGCTCACCTACAATCTGGTAGCCTTTGTCCGCCGCGAGCTTCCGCGCATCAGAGGCGAAGAAAGCGACCTCATCCTTGATGCCCCCGTCGCGGTGGATATCGATGTCATAGGTCTTGCCGTTCTTGGTGGCGGTGGCGGTGAAATGCTTTTTCTCTGCGACCAGATCGGACGTCAGCGTGAAGCCCTTGTCGGTGGCGATCCTCTTGGCGTCGGCGACAGCAAACGGCGTCTGCTCAACGATATTACCGTCCCGGTGAATGTCTATCTCCCACGTCTTGCCGTCCTTTGTGGCGGTCGCGACGTAGTGCCGCTTGTCGGGCGTCGGGTCGGACGTCAGCGTAAAGCCTTTGTCGGTGGCGATTTTTCGGGCGTCGGCCGAGGTGTAGGGACGTTCCTCGGCGTCGTTGCGGCCAAGTAGCCAGTCAGCCCAGCTTTTGCCCTCTCCAAGCCTGTAGGTTTGACCGTTCGACGTGACGTTGGCGGCTTTGAGTTGGCCGTCCGGCTTGATGTCGCCCTCGACGAGGACCTTGTCGCCGTCTTTCACAGCGGTCTGGCCTTTGCCTTCCGGGCCGAGATCGACCAACACCTTGCCGTCTGTACCGCTGACCACAAGCCGTTGGCCGAGCACGTCGGTTACCGTGCCTTCAACTTTGGCCGGTTCGGCGTGCGCGAACGTGGACATCGCGACAATGGCCATTGCCATTGCGGGCGTGCGGACGGGTAATGTCATTATTTACTCCTGTGCAATGCTGAAGAAACAAGCATGATCTGCGCTTGATAACCAAGCGACGTGCCGCTTGTTCCTTAAGGCGTTCACAGCAATGGCTGGAGGCACAGCGGACCGGCGTGCGTCGCGTTATCGCAGCAGTTCCGCGATGGCGGCCTCGATGCCGTCGAGCGTCAGCGGATACATGCGGCCTTCCATGATTTGCCGCATCATTTGCAGCGACGGCGTTTCACTCCAGTAGCGCTCGGGCGTCGGATTGAGCCAGACCGCGTGCTTGAACGTGTCGAGCATGCGCTGCATCCAGACCTGCCCGGCTTCCTCGTTCCAGTGCTCCACGGAGCCGCCCGCGAGCGCGATCTCGTAAGGCGACATCGCCGCGTCGCCGACGAAAATCACCTTGTAATCCGATGGGTAGGTGTGGATCACGTCCCACGTGGGCACGCGCTCGGCATGGCGGCGCGCATTGTTCTTCCACACGCCTTCATAGATGCAATTGTGGAAGTAGAAATAATCCATGTGCTTGAATTCGGAGCGCGCGGCGGAGAAAAGCTCCTCCGTCTCCTTGATGTGGTAGTCCATCGAGCCGCCGACATCGAAGAACAGCAGCACCTTCACCGTGTTACGCCGTTCGGGGCGAAACGCGATGTCGAGATAACCCTTGTGCGCGGTGCCCTTGATCGTGCCGTCGAGGTCGAGTTCTTCGGCCGCGCCCGCCCGCGCGAACCGGCGAAGCTTGCGAAGCGCGAGCTTGATGGTGCGCGTGCCGAGTTCGACTTCGCCGTCGAGATCCTTGAAGTCGCGCTTGTCCCACACCTTCACCGCGCGGAAATTGCGGTTTCCGTCTTGGCCGATGCGCACGCCTTCGGGATTGTAGCCATACGCTCCGAACGGCGACGTGCCGCCCGTGCCGATCCACTTGCTGCCGCCTTCGTGGCGCTCCTTCTGTTCTTCGAGGCGCTTTTTCAACTCCTCCATGATCTTGTCCCAGCCGCCGAGCGCTTCGACCTGCGCCTTTTCCTCATCGGTGAGGAAGCGCTCGGTGAGCTTGCGCAGCCAGTCCTCGGGGATCTCCGCCTCGATGCCTTCGCCGACGCTTTCGAGGCCCTTGAAAACCTGCCCGAAGACGCGATCGAACTTGTCGAGATGGCGCTCGTCCTTCACGAGCGAGGCGCGGGAGAGATAATAGAAATGTTCGATCTTCTTGCCCGCGACGCCCGCATCCACGGCCGAAAGCAGCGTGAGATATTCCTTCACGCTCACCGGTAGCCCGGCGTTTTTCAACTCGTAGAAGAAGTTCAGGAACATCGTGTTCGCCTCGGGCCGCGCGGGTCTCGCGCTCGGATTGTCTCGCGGACCATCCTATCATTGCCACCGGTGCGGGGAAAAGGACGGCGCGCCGCCTGCCTTCTCAGCCGAAAAGATGGTGGCCCTTTTTCTTTGCGGGCTTCGCTTCCGGCTGTGATTTCGCGGCCTGACCGCCGCTTGCATCGGCGGCCCCGTCCTGCTCCGCTCCGACGCCTTCGAGCCGGTCCAGCAGCGAACCGCCGCGCTTTTTCCCGCGAGGCGGCTCAGCGTCGGCCGCCTTTCGCTTTGACGTTTTCTGAGCGCGCCCGCGATTGCCGCCCGCATAGGCGGAGGCTGGCATAAGCAGAGCGCGCAGTGGCTCCGGCGCTGGCTCGTCGGCGGCGGCTTCGGTCCGCGTCGGCGCAGGCTCACCCGCGGATGGACGCACGGCAAGTTGCTTGTTCTTCTGCGGTGTGACCTTCGCCTGAACATATTGCAGCCCGCGAATGAGAAGCGCGATGCCGATCACCACGCGCTGGCGCAGCCAGTCCGACGCGCCGCCGGACGTCTCCCGGAACTGCTCGGCGCGGCGCTCCAGTTCGAGCCGCGCGAGGAACTGCCGCCCCTTCTCGCTGACATGGGGCGCGCGGGCGAGAAGTTCCGCGTAGCGCGCGCGAAGCTCCTGCGCTTCGAGCACGAATTCGTAATGCCGCTTCAGCCCCTCGCCGCCCTTCCGCGCAAGGCCGCCCGCACGCTCGAAGGCGCTCGCGAATTGCCCCGGCAGGTCGGTGCGTGCGCGGCGCAACTCCTCGGCCGCAGCCGTGAAGCCCTTCTCGCCGACTGAGCGGGCGAACCGCCGCGCCGTAGCAGCCGCATCGACGGCGATGCTCCGCCCTTCGCGCCAGACCGTGCCAACCGCGCGGAGCAGCGACAGCGGAACCGCCGCAATTTCGGCCGGGCGCGGGATGCCGCCTTGCTCGCGTTCCGCCGCGATGATGCCGGCGACATGGCCCGCGAAGGCTTCGGCCTCCTGCCGCGCGAGCGACAGGCGCAGCGCCACGGGGTCCGTGTCGGCAACCTTCGGATTCCATTCGGCTTCGGGATCGCGGAACAGCAGCGCATGCGCCTCGTCGCGGAAGGTTTCGAGCGCATGCTCGTCGGCGAGTTCCGGCCCGAGCAGCCGAATATCCTCGATCAGGAAAATCTCGGACGCCGCCCAGAAATCGCGCCGGATTTGCAGCACCTCGGCAAGCGGCGCGAAATCCGCCACGTCGAACGCGGTCTGGAGTTTCTTCTTCGCGGCGTTGACGCGCTCGAAATAGGCGCTGTTCGCCTCGATACCGTTCAGAAGGCGGCGCACATCCTCGCGCACGTCTTCCTCGGTTTCAAAAGGCGCAACGCGGCGGGATGCGGGCGAACGCCTGCGAAGCGCCGCAAGGATTTCCGCGCCCTCATCCACCAGCGCCAGCGCGTCGTCGACCAGCGCCTTGCGACGCGAGCCGTCGTGACTGCGGAAAAGGCGATAGAGAAGCCACAGCGCGAAGCTCACGCCGAGCCAGAGCGCCAGAACGGCCCCGAGCGACGAAAAAGCCTTCATGCGTGTCCTCTGTCTCCGCTTTTTCCCGCGTTGCCAAGCTTCGGCCTGTGAGGCTCACCCGTTCAGCGCGCGCCCCTTCGCACAGCGGATGAAAAAGCGCCCTCGCGAGCGCGCCGCCTGCCGCCTAGTGAACCGCGCGGCCCTTGCGCCCCTGCGCCGGTGTCTCGTCGGGCGCGCCGAAATGCGAGAAATAGCGCTGGTCGATCGCTTCCATCGGCAGCACGATCAGCACGTCCGTCGTACCGAACTGCTTGTCCACCACCGCGCCGTCGCCGATGTAGCAGCCGAGGCGGAGATAACCCTTGATCAGCGGCGGCATGCCCTTCAACGCTTCCTTCGCGTTGATCTCTTCCTTCGGGATCATGTTCATGTCGACCTTGATGTCGGGATGCGCCGAGACGAGCCAATCCTCCGGCGCGCGCGAGAAGTGATGCAGGAAGCTGAGCGCGAGCGCATGCTCCTTCGGGTCGGTGCCGGGAAAGCTCGCGCAGCCGATCATAACATTGGCGCGTTGCTCGCGGATGTAGTTCCACAGGCCCTGCCAGAGCAACTCGACGGTTCGCTTGTTGCGGTAGGGCTTGAGCACGCAGGAGCGGCCGAGTTCCATGAACTTGTGCGTCGCGCGCTTCCTCTCGACGAGGGGCGCGATGTCGTATTCGCCCTGCGTGTAGAAGCCCTGGTTCTTTTCGGCGACGTCCTGAAGGAGCACGCGATAGGTGCCGACCACCTTCGACCGCTTCGGCCAGGGCCGCTTCGCCGTGCGCTCCACCGCCTTGTCGATGACGAGCAGATGATCGCATATCGGGTCGTACTGATCCTCGTCGCGCTTCTTGATGCGTGTCCGCGCGTCGGCGATCGCGGCCATCTCCTTGTAGAAGACCTCGAAACGGAGACGCTGCGCCTTCTTGATATCGGCGACCGAGCGCGCAAGACGCACTTCGAGGTTGCCGATCTTGCCGTAAATCCGCTTCGGCTTCCTGAGCGGGAAGATCGGGAAACGCCGCCGACGCTTTGCCGCGAGCCGGAGGAATGACAGGGGCTTCGACCTGAACGAAGGCAGTCCGCCAGACCGGCCGTTGGAGGGTATGCGCATGAAACCTCTTTGTGTCAGTCACGGCATGATCTGCCGTTCCCATCCCGTGGAGGCGGATTTGAAGCTCGCCACATGGCGGAACGAAACCCGCCTGGAAGCTCGACAATCCGAAACCACATCAGAAACGTAGGCTTTGCTGGTGCCGCCGAAATCTCAAAAGCCCGCCGCGACGTGTGACGAACTCCGTATTCGGGACACTAGCTTCTGGCTCGAAATTCTGCCATCGCTAAAAAGGAATATTAAGGCATTGCCATGTCGCCGCAAGATGCACTGTGAAGCATCTGCTGGAGCGGCGTGTGAGTTTTCCCGCACCCGCGGTCCGGTTCCGGATCGCCACTCATCGGAGGATTGATGAAGCGCATAGAAAACGCTCTTGAAACAGGAATTTTCGCGAGCCGCTGGCTGCTCGCGCCGTTCTATCTCGGCCTCGTCGTTTCGCTGGGGCTGCTGCTGGTGACGTTCGTGCGTGAGTTCGTCAAGTTTGCGCCCGAGGTTCTCGCCGGCGCGGAGACCGGCAAGGTGATCGTCACCGTGCTGTCGCTCGTCGACATCGTGATGGTGGCCAATCTCGTGCTGATCATCGTGTTCGCGGGCTACGAGATTTTCGTCTCGAAGATGCACATTGTCGACCATGAGGACCGGCCGGACTGGATGGGTCACATCACGTTCTCCGACCTCAAGATCAAGCTGATGGGCACGATCGTCGCCATCTCGGGCATCGAGCTTCTGAAGACCTTCGTGAACATCAAGAACGTCAATCAGGAAGAGATCATGTGGCGGCTCGTGCTGCACCTCACGTTCGTGGTCTCGGGGGTTCTCTTCGCGGTCATGGACCGCATGTCGGACACGCATCACAAGGTGGAAGAGTTGGAAGCGGAGAAGTATCGGCCTCACAAGGACACCCCTGTGTCTTAGCGCGCCGCCATTGATCGTTTGTAGAGCTTGTCCGGAGCCTGAAGATGTGCGATATGACCGTCATGGAAATCACAATGGCCATGTCTGTCGCGCATTCTTCGGGCTTCCGGGCTTCTGCTCCGGCCCGTGCCAGCGCGCGCATGCGCCCCGCGACGAGCGGCCTCCTTCTCCTTATCTGCCCCTGAGCGCTGACGGTCCGGCGAACGGGCGAGCGCTTGGGGGTTAAAACCCGGGCGCTCCATTAGAGGTCTTGCCCGGTTTGTGATATGCTCCACACATCCAGGTAAGGACTCCTTTATATGACCGTTTCCAATTCCCCCGCTTCCGCGGACGCTTCCGCCGCCCGCTCCGAAAAAGACCGCATCCTGATCTTCGACACCACACTGCGCGACGGCGAGCAGTGTCCCGGCGCGACCATGAACTTCGAAGAGAAGATGCAGGTCGCCGAAATCCTCGACGAGATGGGCGTCGACATCATCGAGGCTGGCTTCCCCGCCGCGTCGGTGGGCGACTTCGAATCCGTGGCCGAGATCGCAAAGCGCTCAAAAAACGCCGTGATCGCCGGGCTGGCGCGCGCCAACCCCAAGGACATCGACCGCGCGGGCGAAGCTGTGCGCCATGCGAAGCGCGGCCGCATTCATACGTTCATCGGCACATCGCCGCTGCACCGGCAATACCAGCTGCAAATGAGCGCCGAGCAGGTTTACGAGGCCGTGGTGATGTCCGTCACCCGCGCGCGCAACCTGATCGACGACGTCGAATGGTCGGCGATGGACGCAACGCGCACCGAGCCGGACTATCTGTGCCGCGTGGTGGAAGCCGCCATCAAGTCGGGCGCGACCACCATCAACATCCCCGACACGGTCGGCTATACGGTGCCGGACGAGTTCGTGGACATCATCACGATGCTGAAGGAGCGCGTTCCGGGCGCGGACGATGTGATCTTCTCCACGCACTGTCACAACGATCTCGGCCTGGCGGTCGCGAACAGTCTGGCGGGCGTGAAGGCGGGCGCGCGGCAGATCGAATGCACGATCAACGGTCTC
Source organism: Rhodomicrobium udaipurense JA643 (assembly GCF_000636015.1). Lineage (GTDB taxonomy): Bacteria > Pseudomonadota > Alphaproteobacteria > Rhizobiales > Rhodomicrobiaceae > Rhodomicrobium > Rhodomicrobium udaipurense. The sequence continues at coordinate 36,621 of NZ_JFZJ01000013.1, read as the reverse complement.
GGCGAGCGCGCAGGCAATGCGGCGCTGGAAGAAGTCGTGATGGCGATCAAGACGCGCAACGACGTCATGCCCTACTGGACCAACATCGACAGCACGATGATCGCGCGCGCCTCGCGCCTCGTCTCGGCCGTCACCGCGTTCCCGGTGCAGTACAACAAGGCCATCGTCGGCAAGAATGCGTTCGCGCATGAATCCGGCATCCATCAGGACGGCGTGCTGAAGAACGCCTCGACCTATGAAATCATGACGCCGGAAAGCGTCGGCGTACGCGCCAGCTCGCTCGTCATGGGCAAGCATTCGGGCCGCCATGCCTTCCGCGAGAAGCTGCGCGATCTGGGCTACGAGTTGGGCGACAACGCCTTCGAAGATGCGTTCGTGCGCTTCAAGGCGTTGGCCGACCGCAAGAAGCACGTCTATGACGAGGACATCGAAGCGCTGGTCGATCAGGAAATCGCGCAGGCGAACGACCGCGTGAAGGTGCTGGCGCTGACGGTCATCGCCGGAACCAGCGGCCCGCAGAAGGCGACGATCACGCTCGAAGTCAACGGCAAGCAGGAAACGGCGGAAGCGACGGGCGACGGTCCGGTGGACGCGACGTTCAACGCGATCAAGGCCATCGTTCCGCATGAGGCACGGCTGCCGCTGTATCAGGTGCATGCCGTGACCGAAGGCACCGACGCGCAGGCCGAGGTGAGCGTGCGGCTGGAAGAGAACGGCAAGACCGTCACCGGGCGCGGCGCGGACACGGACACGATGGTTGCATCGGCGCGCGCATATGTGTCGGCGTTGAACAAGCTCGCCATCAAGCGCGACCGCGTGCATGCGCAGTCGGGCGGCACGGCGGCTTAACGGCCACCTTCGAGCCGCCCAAGAATTGAGCCGGGACAGGGCACAAAGCCGCGTCCCGGCTGTTCGTCCTCCGGCTGACAATCTGCAAAGGAGGACTCCGACCGATGCTCGCGAGACGGCTAACCGCGATTCTTGTCGCCGCCTTGTGCATAACTGCGCTCGCCATCCAGCTTCATCTCGCGATCGACCGCGCACACCCCGGCGGTCACAGCGTCGGCGGCGCGATCCTCAACTATTTCAGCTACTTCACGATCCTGACCAATCTCGCCATCGCGGCTTTGCTCGGAGCGACCGCCGCGAACGCGTCCGACGCGCGCATCTGGAACCGGCCGTCTGCAAATACGGCGCTCGCCGTTTACATCATCGTGGTTGCCACGGTTTATGCGACGCTCCTGCGGCACCTGTATGCGCCATCTGGCATCGAATTTCTGGCCGAGCGAACGCTTCATCTCGTCGTACCGGCCCTTTTCGTTGGCTATTGGCTCATTCTCATTCCCAAAGGCACACTTCGGCTGAAGGACCAGTTGGGTTGGCTCGTCCTGCCCGCCGTTTTCTTCGTCTGGACTCTCGTTCACGGAGCTTTGACGGGCTTCTATCCCTACCCATTCCTGAACGTGGCGGAGCGCGGCTACACCAGCGTGTTATGGAGCGGGTTATTGTTTTCCGCGTTTTTTCTGACTCTGGGAACTGTCCTCATCATAGTCGACTGGCTGCTGGGCTCGCTTCAGAACCGCTGGTCGGGTGAGGTGCCGACCGCGTGACGATCCAAACGCACACCGAATTGTAACTCCAGCGGCCTTATGAACCTTATAGAGAACCCTTTAGTGAAGGCGTCCCCTGGTTGTATGCGTCGCGAGTCCGTCGCTCCGATCATGACGCCGAAACGAAGAAAAGGCTTACCATGATGCGTCGAGCTACGGCTGGGGGGGCCGATCCCGTGAACAACCCGCTTCGTACGTCCTTCGCCCGCTGGCGTAATCTCGCTCTTGTCTCCTGCCTGGCCGCTGCCTCATTCGCGCCGCTTGACGCGGCTGACGCGCGGACGAGATACCGCTCCTACGACCGTCCGAAGAAAAAGGTGGAAGCGCCCGCGCCCGCACCGCTGAACCGCCCGTTGTTCTTCGTCGTGAATATCGGCAAGCAGCGCGTCACCGCCTATTCAAACGACGGCATCTATGCGCAGGCGCCGATCTCGTCGGGCTCGCGCGGCCATGCTACGCCAACCGGCATCTTCAACATCATCCAGAAGAACAGACACCATCGCTCGAACATCTATAGCGGCGCGCCGATGCCGTTCATGCAACGGCTGACGTGGTCGGGCGTCGCGATGCATCAGGGCGCGCTGCCGGGCTACCCCGCGAGCCACGGTTGCATTCGCCTGCCCTACGATTTCGCGAGCCGCATGTTCAACGCCACCGAGGGCACCGAGCGCGTGATCGTGGCGAAGGGCGATGTCGTGCCGATGCCGTTCTCGCACGCGAAACTGCCGGAACCCGCGATGTTGCAGGCTCCGGGTAGCGAGCAGATCGCGTCGATTTCCGGGCGCATGCTGGCGAACGCGGTGAACATCGCGGAAGGCGCTTCCGCCACTGACGCGCAGAAGATCGACGTCAAGGCCGAGGTTCCCGATAGCGCCAACGCGGGTAGCAAGCTGCTCAATCCGCGCGAATATGCGCTGACCATGACGAAAATTGCCGCGAAGACCGCCGATGAGGCCGAACGCGCGGCCAGTCCCGCCCGCCGCGCGGTCGAAGCGCGCGTGCAGGAACAGCGCGTCGCCGCGACCGACCTTCGCAAGGCGCAGATCGCCTTGTCCGTCGCCAGCAATCGCCTCGACGCGGCCGACAAGCGCCTGAGCCGCGTCGGCGACAACGAAACGAAACGCACCGAAGCGGAAGCGGCCAGAGCCGAAGCCGAAACGAAGGTGAAGGAGGCGCAGACGCAAATCGAAGCCGCCGAGCGCGCCAAGGCCGATAAGGACGAAGCCGCCGCCGTCGCGCTGAAAGCCTTCCGTCAGCTCGACGTTACCCGGTCGCAGGCCGCGAACAGCACATTGTTCTGGAAGCGCAGGCTCGCGCCGGTTTCCATCTTCATCAGCCGGAAGACCCAGCGGCTTTACGTTCGCCAGAACTACATCAAGGTGTTCGATGTGCCGGTTATCATCCGCGACCCCGGCAAGCCGCTCGGCACGCATCTTTACATGGCCATGCAGCCCGTGAAGGGGGGGAGCGTCGAGGGTGCGCCGAAGCTTCGCTGGCTTTCCATGACGCTCACGGAGCCCAGCCAAGACCTCGCCGAGCCGCGCACTCGTCGCCGCAAGGGCGAGGAAGAAAAGCCGCGTCCCGTGCCGAATGTATCCGCATCGTCCGCGCTCGACCGCATCGAAATCCCGGAAGAAGTCGAAGACAAGATTTCGGAAATGCTCTGGTCCGGTGGTTCGATCATCGTTTCGGATTCGGGGATCAGCAACGAAACCGGCGAATACACCGATTTCGTCATCCTCACGCGCTGACGCGGTCAGCCGAACCGCATGCATTGAAAGCCGCGTGCATTCCACGCGGCTTTTTCGTGCCGGGGTGCCACCCTACAAAAACTCACTGCTTACGCCTTTCGGAGCGGACAGGCTCTCCCGTTCTTGACCCACGGATTCAGCGCGGGCAAATAGAGGGAGCATTCGCGGAGGCTCCAATGGCAGTGACAAAGACCCCATCCAAATTCTTCAAGGCCCTCGCGGCGGGTGCTCCGGCTCCATTCGTGGAAAAGCCCGTGCGCCTCGAACGAATGATCCACTTCGTCGCGCCGCATGTTGAGAAGATCCGCGCGAAGGTGCCGGACCTCATCAAGCAGGTCGACGTGGTGCTCGGCAATCTTGAGGACGCGATCCCCGCGACCGAGAAGGAAGCCGCGCGCAAGGGCTTCATCAAGCTCGCGCAGGAGAACGAGTTCGGCAACACCGGGCTGTGGACGCGCATCAACGCGCTGAACAGCCCGTGGGTGCTCGACGATATCGTCGAGATCGTTGCAGCGGTCGGCGACAAGCTCGACGTCATCATGCTGCCGAAGGTGGAAGGCCCGTGGGACATCCACTATCTCGACCAGCTGCTCGCCCAGCTTGAGGCGAAGCATAACATCAAGAAGCCGATCATGATCCACGCGCTGCTTGAGACGGCGGAAGGCGTGGCGAATGTCGACCACATCGCGGGCGCGAGCCCTCGCATGCACGGCATGAGCCTGGGGCCGGCGGATCTCGCCGCAAGCCGCGCCATGAAGACGACGCGCGTCGGCGGCGGGCATCCGTCCTACGGCGTGCTGGCGGACGCGTCGGGCGACGCAGCCCGCGCCTTCTTCCAGCAGGATCTGTGGCATTACACCGTGGGCCGCATGGTCGACGCCTGCGCGACCTACGACCTCAAGCCCTTCTACGGCCCGTTCGGCGACTTCTCCGACACGGCGGCGTGCGAAGCGCAATTCCGCAACGCCTTCCTTCAAGGCTGCGCAGGGGCATGGACCTTGCATCCCTCTCAAATCGAGATCGCGCGTCGTGTGTTCACACCGGACCCGGCCGAGGCGGCTTTCGCCCGGCGCATCCTCGAAGCCATGCCGGACGGCACGGGCGCGGTGATGGTGGACGGCAAGATGCAGGACGACGCGACCTGGAAACAGGCCAAGGTGATCGTCGACCTCGCAAACCTCGTCGACGCGAAAGACGGCGCTTCCCAGTGACCGCGTGACATCTTGTAGCCCAGAAGCATTAGTGCGAAGTTTTTGAAGGATGCGGGAAGAACTTAATAACGCCATGGCGAAAGAACGGCGCGCGCGGTTTGCCATAGGGGAAGTCGTGAAGCATCGCTTTTTCCCCTTTCGGGGAATTATTTTCGATGTCGACCCCGAGTTCGCGAACACAGATGAATGGTGGCTGGCCATCCCGGAGGATATCCGTCCAGAGAAGGATCAGCCGTTCTATCATCTGCTTGCCGAGAACGAAGAGACCGAATATGTCGCCTATGTCTCCGAGCAGAACCTTCTGCCGGACGACAGCGGCGAGCCGCTGCGCCATCCGCAACTCGACGAGCTTTTCGACGAGCTGGAGAATGGCGGCTACCGTTTCCGGGGGCCGAGCGCGAACTGACGTGGCGAGGCAAGGCGGCGCGTGTGGCCGCCTTGGCGCTGGAGGCCGGTTGCTGGGTCAGGCCGCCATCGCCGCGTCACCCGAATCTGACGACGCCACCACACCCGACAGGATGATATCCGCCGCTCTCTCCGCGATCATGATCGTCGGCGCGTTGGTGTTGCCGCTGATAAGGCGCGGCATGATGGACGCGTCCACAATGCGCAAGCCCTCCAGCCCGCGCACGCGCAGCGTCTCATCCACCACCGCCATGTCGTCCTGCCCCATCTTGCAGGTGCCGATCGGGTGATAGATCGTCTCGGCCGTGCGGCGGTTGTAGTCGTCGATCTCGGCGTCGGTGCGCACCGTGTCGCCCGGCTGAAACTCCTCGCCGCGATAGGGGTCGAACGCCGCCTGTGCGAACACGTCGCGCAGCATCTTGAAGCCATCGCGCAGCGTTCGCAGGTCGGCATCGTTTTGCAGGTAGTTCGGCTGAATTGCCGGATGCGCCAGCGGGTCCGCCGATTTCAGCACGATCTCGCCGCGCGCATGCGGCCGCTGCAAATTGTAATAGCCCATATAGCCGTGGCGCTGGATCATCTTGCGCCCGTGATCGGCATAGAGGATCGCCGCGAAGTGATACTGAACATCGGGGGCAACCACCTCGGCCCGCGTCTTGAGAAACGCGAGCGATTCAAGCCCCACGATCGACGCCGGGCCTTTGTGCGTCATCAGATAATAGGCGACATGCCGGACGAGCGCGCTCGGCTTCACGATGTTGTAGTAGGAGACGGGCTTCGGGCAGTAATGCTTGATCGCGCCGTGGATGTGGTCCTGAAGGTTCTTGCCGACGCCGGGCAGATGGTGCACCGACTTGATGCCGTGTGGCGCGATCTCGTCCGCCGGGCCGATGCCCGACAGCAGCAGCAATTGCGGCGAGTTGATCGCGCCCCCCGACACAATCACCTCGCGGTCGGCCCGGATGGTGCGCTTTTCGCGGCCTTGGGCGTATTCCACGCCGACCGCGCGGCCATTTTCCACGACGATGCGCGTCGCCTGCGCCCGCGTAATCACGGTGAGGTTCGGCCGGTCGATCACCGGCTTGAGGTAGCACACCGCGGCGCTCGCGCGGCGGCCGTTCGACACCGTACAGTCGATCGGGCCGAAGCCTTCCTGCGACGCGCCGTTGAAATCGTCCGTGTAGGGGTGGCCGGCCTGTTTGCCCGCCTCGATCCAGGCCACGTTCAGCGGGTTGACGACGCCCGGCCGCGACACTTTCAGCGGACCGTTGCCGCCGTGATACTCATCCGCGCCGCCTGCATAGTTTTCCGCCTTCTTGAAATAAGGCAGCACATCGTCCCACGCCCAGCCGCGATTGCCGAGTTGCGCCCACGTATCGTAATCGCTCGGCACCCCGCGAATGTAGATCATGGCGTTGACGGAGCTTGAGCCGCCAAGCACCTTCCCGCGCGGCCAATAGAGCCGCCGCCCGTTGAGGCCCGCCTGCGGCTCGGTATGATAGCCCCAATCGACCCAGCCGGTCCGCATCAAGCCCGCATAGCCCGACGGCATATGAATGAGAAAATTCCAGTCGCGTCCGCCCGCTTCGAGAAGCGCCACCTTGACGGCAGGATCGGCGGAGAGCCGGTTCGCGAGCACGCAGCCCGCCGAGCCACCGCCCGCGATGATATAATTGTAGCCCATGTTTCCTCCGAGCTTATGTATCTTTTTCGTCCAGATTGCTCCCCGCATGGGCCGCGCGCAAGCCCCCGCACCTTGAGCGGCGTCTTCGCCTTTAGCCGTGTGTCGCCTCGCTTGCGAAACCTGTTTGCAGCGGCCGGTTGCGTTGGTACGCTCCGACGACACCTCCGAAGCCTCAGGATCGCCCGCTGTACGCCCGCGCTTTCATCGATTTCCCCAAGGACGACGCGCTGCCGCTGAGCCACGGCTTCGCCGCGCCGCGCGCGCTGCTTGTCGCGGAGCGTGTGGAAGAGGTGATGCCCGTTATCCGCGAGGCGGAGGCTCAGGCGCAGCAAGGCCGCTGGGCTGTCGGTTTCGTGGCCTATGAGGCGGCGACGGCTTTTGACACGGCTTTAAGGACGCTCGCGCCCGACCCAGGCTTTCCGCTCGCGGCCTTCGCCGTGTTCGACGCGCCGACACCGCCGTGCGAAGCGCCCTCCGCATTCGCCTGCGGGGGCTGGAACGCCGACATGACGCGCGCGGCTTATGGGGAGAAGATCGCGCACATCCGCGACGGCATCGCCGAGGGCGCGCATTATCAGGTGAACCTCACCATGCGCCTTGCGTCGCGCTTCGAGGGCGACCCGCGCGGCCTGTTCCAAGCGCTGCGACGCGCGCAGCCGCACGCCTACGCGCTTTATCTCGATTTCGGCGATGTTTCAGGGCTTGGATGGCAGATCGCGTCCGTTTCGCCGGAACTGTTCTTCGCATGGGAGCCGCGAACCCGCGCACTTCTCGCCCGCCCCATGAAGGGCACCGCGCGGGCCGATGCGCCCCCGGAAGCGCTGCTCGCCTCGCCGAAGGAGCGCGCGGAAAACCTCATGATCGTGGATCTTCTGCGCAACGACATCGCGCGCGTCGCCGTCGAAGGCACGGTCTGCGTGCCGAAGCTGTTCTCCATCGAAACGCTCTCGACCGTGCAGCAGATGACGTCGACCGTCACCGGCACCGTGCGCCCGAAGACCGCGCTCGCCGGTATTTTCGCCGCGCTGTTCCCGTGCGGCTCCGTCACCGGCGCGCCGAAGATCGCGGCGATGAAGTCCATCGCGGCGCTCGAAACCGGACCGCGCGGCCCCTATTGCGGGGCGCTCGGCATCATCGAACCGGGCGGCGCGGCGACGTTTAGCGTCGGCATTCGAACGGTCGCCATCGCGAACGGCACCGCCGTCTGTGGTGTGGGCAGTGGCGTGACGTGGGACTCGAACGCCGCCGACGAATATGAGGAGTGCATCATGAAGCGCCGTTTCCTTCTCCGCGCGAGCGCCCCTTTCGAGTTGCTGGAAACGATGAGGATCGAGGACGGCGCGGTTGTAATCCTGCATCGCCACATGGCGCGGCTCGCACGCGCGGCGGAGCATTTCGGCTTTCCGTTCGATGAAGCCGAGGTGCGCCGCGCGATTGCGGAGGCGTGCGCGGACCGCGCGACGGGCGCGCATCGCCTGCGCCTGCTCCTGTCGCGGGAGGGTGTGCTGACGCTTGAGACAGGCCCGGTTCCGCACACGCCGGCCGACCCCGTCGTGAGGTTCGCGCAATCGCCCGTCTCAAGCGACGACGAATTTCTGCGGCACAAGACGACGAACCGCGCCGTTTACGAAGCGCATGCCCCGAAGAATACCGCCATCTTCGACACGCTCCTTTTCAACGAACGCGGAGAAATTACGGAATTCACGCGAGGCAACGTCGCCATCATGTGCAACGGAAAGCTCGTTATGCCGCCCGAGACTTGCGGCCTTCTGCCGGGAACGCTTCGCGCCGAGCTTCTCGCCCGTGGCGATGTCGCCGAAAAGCTGTTAACGCGAAAGGATATTGTCGAAGCAAGCAAACTTGTGTTTCTTAACACTCTTAGAGGAATGATTTCCGTTCGGCTGCAAATTGAGTAATCTCCCGTTTCCACCGAACGACAGCGACGCTGCCGCTAGCGCCAGCCCTGCGGCCAAAACGCTGCGCGCCGCGCGCTTTCGCAGGTACATATCCTCACCATAGGTTGTTTTTATCTTGTCGAAGCTTAGGGTAGCTCTGTGCACAGATGTTTCAGACAGCGTGTTTTGAGGCGCCTCGCTACCACGACAAGCAGCCTGAGGGAAAGGCAGCTTCCTCGAATGAAATGAATGAAATGAGCGACAAAAGAACGGGGCTTTCTGCGCTGGAAGGGGCTCTACATTGCTTTGAGCTTGCCAGCGAAGCGGCCGGATTCGGTATCTACGAATACGATATCGCCAACGAAAACGTGCGCTGGTCTGGATATATGCGGCGTCTCCTCGGCATCGCCGAGGAGAGCAAGGCGTGCATGGACAGCGTGCTGCCGTGCATCCATCCGGATGACCGCGAACGCATCCACCGCGCGGCGAAAGCCATCGTGCGAACGGTTGGGCGATATCACAATGAATTTCGCATCGTGCGGCCAGACGGCGAGATCAGATGGATTTTGGACCGTGGCCAATCGCTCGGTCCCGTCAATCCGGCGACAGGCAAGGTGGCGCTTTCCATCGGCACGCTGATCGACGTGACCGAGCAGCGGCAGGCCGAAATCGACCGCGCCGTATGGGAAGGCCGCTTTCGCAGCATTTACAAGTATTCGCTCGCCGGGATAGCCATTACCGGCCCTGACGGCCATTTCCTCGAATGCAATCGCGCTTACAGCAGCTTGGTCGGATATTCCGAGAGCGAGCTTCGCGAGAAGCATTTTTCCGAATTATTCCATCCCGATGAATATGATGAGCACCTCGAACTCGGGCGTGCGATGCAGGCGGGCGAAATCTCCTTCATCGACGTTGAAGGCCGCTACCTGCACAAGAGCGGGCGGCCCGTCTGGACGCGCAAGATCGTTTCCCTGCTGCCCGATGAGGTTGGAGGGGGAGCGCGCCTCGCAATGGTGCTCGCGACGGACATAACGAAGCGCAAGCAGGCCGAGGAGGCGCTGCGCGAGAGTGAAAAGCGCGAGCGGCTCAGGCGGCAGGATCTCGAAGCCGTTCTGGAGGCAGTGCCGGCCGCCGTGATTTTTGGAGAAGACCGCGCCTGTTCGCGGCTCAGCCTAAATCGGATGGCGGAGGATATTCTGGGGCTGCCACGGCAGGTTGAAGTTGCCGGATTTCCCAAACTGGTCCGGGTTTCGAAAAATGGACGCCTGGTGGAGGAAGGCGAGTCCCCCCTTCATCGAGCAGCCGAGACCGGACGCCCGGTTCTCGGCGAGGATATGGAAATTCACTATCCGGACGGCCGATCGCGATTCATCCACGGTAACGCCCTGCCGCTCTTCGACGAAAAGGGAGGGGTGCGTGGTGCCGTTGGAGCGTTCTTCGATTGCACCCAATGGAAACATACTGAAAAGGCGCTGCGCGACAGCGAAGCGACGCTGGCGCGCGACGCTGCGGCGCTCCGCCGCCTTAACGACGCCAGTTCGAGGCTATGGCGCGCGCGCGATCTCGCCAGCGGGCTCGACGAGGTGCTTGGCGCGGCGATCGAACTGTTGGGCGCTGATCGCGGAGGGATCCATATTTACGATGCTGAGCACGGCGTCATCCGCCTTGCAGCCGTCCGCGGCTTTGACCGGTCCATCGTCGCGGCCTTCGAGGAAACGAGGATTGACGACTATCCTGTCCTCGCCGAGGCGATACGGAAGAGCGAAACTCTTATTATAAAAGACATTTCGAATGATCCGCGCTTTGTCGATCCACAATACCCGCAAGTCGCGGAGGCTCTCGGGTTTCGAGCCGCGCAGTTCAGCCCGCTCGTCTCACGAGACGGCACGGTGCTGGGCGTATTGTCCACGCATTTTTCGCAGCCGCACGATCTTTCGGAGCAGGATCTTCAGAGGCTCGCTCTTTTCGTGCGGCAAGCCACGGACTTTCTGGAACGCTGCCGCGCGGACGAAGTCCACCGGGAGAGCGAGGAACGTCTGCGCGCGATCGTGGATACGGCCGTCGACGCCATCATCGTCATCGACGATGCGGGGCTGATCCAGTCGATCAATCCGTCCGGCGAGCGGATTTTCGGCTACAGCCAGGAAGAACTTGCCGGGCAAAACATCGCAATGCTGATGCCTGAGCAGAATCTCGCCCTGCACAATAATTACATCGCTAACTATCTGAAAACCGGTAAGGCGATGCTAATGGGGAGTGGCCGCGAACTCATGCACAGGCGGAAGAACGGCACGATTTTCACGGCCGATACTGCCATCGCTGAGTGGCATCTCGCGGGAAGGCGCTATTTCACCGGCACCATTCGCGACATAACCGAGCGGAAGCGGCATGAGGAAGAGGTGCAGCTTCTGCTGAGGGAAGTGAACCACCGGTCCAAAAATCTGCTGGCCCTTGTTCAGGCTATCGCGCGACAGACAGTATCCACCAACCCCGAAGACTTCCTTGAGCGGTTCGAAGAGCGCGTGCGCGCCCTTGCGGCTGCGCAGGATCTGCTCGTCAAGTCGGAGTGGAAGGGCGTCGTTCTTACGGAACTGATCCGTTCGCAGCTTGCGCACTTTCGCGATGCTATCGGCGAGAGAATTTCGCTCGACGGTCCACCGCTGTTCATTTCCGCTCCGGCGGCGCAGACGCTCGCGATGGCGCTGCATGAATTGGCGACGAACGCAGGCAAATATGGCGCGCTTTCCTCAAGCGAGGGGACCATCCACGTAAGCTGGTCCGTCGGCTGGAATGCGAGCGAGGAGGCCGACAGCTTCGAGATGGAATGGCGCGAGGCCCACGGGCCGACTGTTAACACCCGAGCCAGAGAAGGATTCGGTTCCACGGTTCTCGGGCCGATGACGGAAATGAGCCTCGATGCGCAGGTCCAGTTCGACTTCGAGCCGACCGGTGTGATCTGGCGCCTGCAATGCCCGCTCAAGAACATGGTGGAGGGACGATCGCCCACGTCCGTTCCGGCCAAGCCACCGGCGGGGGGGCCACAGTCGGGGCGCAGGTGTGTGATTGTCGTCGAGGATGAGGCGCTCGTCGCGCTGGAAATCGTGCACAGCCTGCGGGAGGCTCGGTTCGAAGTTCTGGGGCCAGCGCGCAGCGTGGCGCAAGCCTTCGAAATACTGAAGAAATCCCGCTGTAGTGCTGCGGTGCTCGATATAAATCTCGGATCGGAGACCTCGGAAGCCGTCGCGCTCGAACTCAATCGACGCGGCATTCCTTTTGTCATCGTATCTGGATACTCGCTCGACCAGCTTCCGCGGGCTTTCGAAGGCGTGCCGGCGCTCGTGAAGCCGGTGCGACCAGACCTTCTTAAGAAGGAATTGAACCGGCTCATGGGAGATGACAGTTGCTGCCCAGCGATTTAGTGGTCCGATTCCGACATTCGCATCCCCTTTGCGGCACGCTCGCGGCCACCGTGCCAAATGTCAAATTCGCTTCACGAGAGCACCATGCGATCAGGTCAAATCAACCTGATCGGCGCGCCTGCCTCTAACCTTCGAGCTATATTTAGTGCTCTGGCGCATACGTTTGCTCAACATTGCCGCAGGCCTCAAGCAACATTTGCTCCGCAAGAGCACGGGCGCTCATTTGATCAAGTGCAGTTTCGAATTTTACACTTGATGACGGTGCACCAGCGGTGTGTGAAATCAAATGTAAATTCGCTGCATTAGTTTGTCACGAAGCAGGATTTGTCACCGCCGATACCCTTGATCCTCTGGCAGAGTTCCATCGCTTCCTGCCGCGTGCCGAGCGGTCCCGCCACAGCGCGATATGTTACGCCCCTGGCACCAAGGTCGGCGATCTTCGCTTGAAGGGCCACGGGGCCAAGCACGCTCTTATACTTGTCCGTCAGGATCGGGATGTCGCGCTGGATCGCCCTTTCGTCGGGTGCGGATTTCAAGGAAACCCAGAAGCTGCCCGCCGGTGCTGGTGTGGCGTACGCCGTAGCGGGTTCCGCCGGCGTCAGCGATGCCGACCGGGTCACGGGCGCGGCCGACGATACGGCGCCGGTGCGGAACGGCTGAACCGCTGGAGCCGGAGACGGCACTGCCTGAGTGGCCGGGAATGTGGACGGCCCATTGCCGAACGGGGGCGGCAACTCGCCATTCGCCGCGCTGGCTATGCTCGGGGCCGGGGCGCGGTTTGTGTCTACGCGGGTTCCATCCGGGCGATAGACCTCGCTTCGCACCACCGTGGGCAGATCGGGACCGCGCGCCGCCGGGCCCGACGGCTGCGGCGCGTCGCCGGTGCGCTGGGCTTTACGCAACGCCTCGTCTATGCGGTCCTCAAGCGAATTCGGCTGACCGCTGCTCGTGGACGCGGATGCATAGCTTTGCGGAGCGGGCGCGGAAGCCGGAGCCGCAAACGCCGCCTGCACCTGCTGCCCGTCCGGCGTCAGTCGGTCGTAGATCGTCTTTTCGCCGTTGGGAAACTGCTTTCCGCCCGGATTTTCCGGCGCGGCTTTCAACGGACGAGGGTCGGCACGGATCACGCCAGTCTCGTCCGCAGGTCCGCTCATAGATTTGTAGAGATACGCTCCGCCGCCGCCGACCGTTATGGCGCCGACGAGCGCGGCAGCGACGAAAAGCTTCCGGCTGCGTTTGCGCTGAGGGGCATGATCCTGTTCGAGTTCGTCCTCGTCCGCGAAGAAATCCTCGTCGAGTTCATCCGCGTGAGGATTATGGCGGCCGAGATCGTCGCCATGGGGAGCCGCGTCGTCAGCCCATCCGCCCTGTGCGGGAAAGCGCGCGCTGTAATCTTCCTGCTGCGGCGCATATGTGTTTTGAGCGAAGCTCTGAGGCTGTTGCGGAGCGTAGCCGCGATCAACCGGGGCGCTTTGCTGCGGCGGTTGCGGGACATATCCGCGATCGACCGGAGCTTTCGGCGGTTGCACTGCGTAGCCTCGATCGGCCGGCGGCGCAAATCCGCGGTCCGGCTGCGCGCTCCGAGGCGGCAACGGAGGCTGCGCTTGGGGCTGCTCCTCCGGCAAATAGAAACGCGACGCCTGCCTTTCCTGCGCGGCGAAACCCTGATCGTAGTCATCGACCGTGGAGCGCGCCTCGCGCTGGTAGTAGGCCGCGTCGTCCTGACGCGGGGCAGGCGGCTGGGGCGTGGGCGGCGCCTGACGGATCGGCAGATTCGCGTAAGGGTCCTGCTGCCGCTGGACGGGCTGATCGTAGAGATCGTCCTGATAGGCGGGGCCTTTCGCGGGGAAGGGTGCCGGATCGAACTGCGGCGTGTCCCTCATGAAAAGATCGTCGCCGGCATCCCTGCGATAATCGAGCGGGCCGGGTTCAGGAGCATAGGGCGACGGCGGCGGAACATAGCTCGCCGGGCTCTGGTCGGAAAACCGGGGCGGCTCGTTTCGCGCGGGAAACGGAGGCTGAGCGGGCGGCTGCTGAACCTGACGCGGCTGCTCGTAAGCGTGGCGGCTGAAATTGGAGAATGCCGGGCGTTGCGGCTCACGACCGCGCTGCTCGGGATACCCGCCGGAAGCTGGATCGCGCGACGACGATTGCTCCCATCTCTCGTCGCGTTCCTGTGCGGCGGGGTTTCGCCTCTCCCCCTCGACAGGACTACGTCCGCGCCGCGATGCCGAATCGTCATTCGTAGACATCGAACGATTGTCCTCCATATTCGCTAGTTCACGGACCTGGGCAGGACTAACGCATTTCTGAAATTGCTTCCACACCGAGCAACTTCAAAGAAGAGCGCAATACTAGCGCGGTCCCCGTTATAAGCGCCATTCGCGCCATTGTAATGTCCGAGCTTGCGGGAACCATGAATCGCAATTGTGGCAGTTCTTTGCCTCGCGCCCAGAGACTATGGAATAACGCTGCGATTTCATGCGCATAGAACGCCACGCGGTGCGGTTCATGGGCCTGGGCCGCCTGCTCAACAAGTCGTGGATATTCCGCAAGCTTCCGCGCGATCGCAACCTCTGCATCGTCGACAAGCAGCGAAAAGTCAGCTTTCGCGAGCGAATCAGGTGACAGATCCATATCCGGGAAGCCCTCGTGCGCCTTGCCGAGAACCGAGCAGGCGCGGGCATGCGCGTACTGCACATAGAACACCGGATTGTCGTTCGACTGTTCGAGCACCTTCTCGAAGTCGAAATCGAGTGTCGCGTCGTTCTTGCGTGTCAGCATGATGAAACGCACCGGCCCCGCGCCGACCTCGTCCACCACCTCGCGCAACGTCACGAACGAGCCCGAGCGCTTCGACATCTTCACCGGCTCGCCGCCGCGGAACAGGCGCACGAGCTGGCAGATCTTCACATCCACCTGCGCCTCGCCGTCCGAAAGCGCCTTCACAGCCGCCGTGAGCCGCTTGATGTAGCCGCCGTGGTCCGCGCCGAGCACGTTGATGAGCGTCTTGAAGCCGCGCTCGATCTTCGTCTTGTGGTAGGCCATGTCGGCCGCGAAATAGGTATAGGAGCCGTCCGACTTCTTGAGCGCACGGTCCACGTCGTCGCCGAAATCGGTCGCGCGGAAAAGCGTCTGCTCGCGGTCTTCCCAGTCGTCGGGCAGCTTGCCCTTGGGCGGGGCGAGGCGTCCTTCGTATATGAGCCCCTTCGCTTTCAGGAAGCCGATCGTCTCGGCGATCTTGTCCTCGCCGTTCGCGGTGAGCGAGCGCTCGGAGAAGAACACCTCGTGCTTGATGCCGAGCGAGGCGAGGTCATCGCGGATCAGATCAAGCATGGCGGCGATGGTGCGCTCCCGCACCTTTGGCAGCCATTCGGCCTCATCGCCCTTGAGCGTTTTGCCAAACTCCTTCGCGAGCGCCTCGCCGACCGGCTTCAGGTAATCGCCCGGATAAAGCCCAGCCGGGATCTCGCCGATGTCCTCGCCGAGCGCCTCGCGGTAGCGCAGATGCGCAGAACGCGCGAGCACATCGACCTGCGCGCCAGCGTCGTTGATGTAATATTCGCGCGCGGGCTTGAACCCGGCGAAGTCGAGCAGGCTCGCCAGCGCATCGCCAAAAACCGCGCCGCGTGTATGGCCGACATGCATCGGACCGGTCGGGTTGGCGGAGACATATTCCACGTTGACGGGCTGGCCCGCTCCAAGCGTACCGCGTCCGTAGTCAGCGCCTTGCGTGAGCACCGTGCGCAACACATCGCCCCAGATCGCAGGTTTCAGCGTGAGGTTGATGAAGCCCGGCCCGGCGATCTCCACCTTCTGGACGTCCGGGTCGTGCGCCAGTTTCGCGGCGATTGCTTCAGCGAGCGCCTTCGGGTTCTGTCGGGCAGGCTTCGCCAGCACCATGGCGGCATTGGTCGCGAGGTCGCCATGGGTCGCCTGACGCGGCGGCTCGACCACGAACGTATCGAGCTTCGCATCTTCGGGCAGCGCGCCTTCGGCCTGCATCTCGCGCAGGATGTCGCGAATTCGCGTTTCAAAATTCTGGAAAATGTTCATGCCTTCTCATAGGCGAAATGGCGCATGTCGCGCAATCCCGTCGCCTCGAAAAGCAGCCGTTCTCAAGCAAAGAAAAGCAAGGGTGAGTGATGAAGCGCGCAAGCGCCTGCGCCAAAGCCCCCAAGTGTCAAGAACGAAAGTAAAAGCGCCTTGGGCTGAGGACTCTCGACGCCGCCAAGAGGCTGGCGCCTGCCCGCGTCGCGCTACTGAACCTTCTTGCCCTTGTTCTCGGCCTCGTCCTCGTTCTTCGTCGTGCCCATGGCGCGCGAAATCCAGTCCGGACGGCAACGGATGTCCTGATTGACGTTCTTGTTGAACCTGTCGATGTTGCCCTTGTCGTCAGTCCACTCGCCGTTGCGGCAATAGTCCTTGCGCTTGGCTTCGGCGTCTTTCTTGGCCTGCTTCTTGGCTTCCTCGGGATCGGTGGGCCACGCCTGCGCGGAAGCAAGTTGCGGCGCTTCACCCGGAACCGGCAGCGGCGCATGCGCCGGCGGCATCACAAGAGGAGCGCGCTCCTGAAGATTCGGCTCGGGCGCCGGCTTGCCCATCAAGGTTTCCTTGACGTTCACGCCAGCCGCATCGAGCAGCGGCGCGTTGATTTCGAGATCCGGCCCGCCATCGCAGCCAGCCAGAACCACGGCAAGCGCAAACGCCGCCGATACGCCAATCACGTTTTTTCGCGATGCAAACATGGTTGACCGCCCCCGATTCCCGTCGAAACCGAGCGTTAGGCTTGGTTTCCGGCTTCTTTATGGCTTGATTTTAACGAGTCGTAAAGGAGGCCCCCGACGCCCGCCACGATGGCGACATCGGCGAGGTTGAACACATACCAGTTGAATGAGCCGACATGGAAGGAGAAGAAGTCCGCCACCGCGCCATACTGCATCCGGTCGATGGCGTTGCCGAGCGCGCCGCCGATGATGAGGCCGACCGCCGCCGCCGAAAGACGCGTCTGCATATGCGCCAGCCACAGGAACAGCGCGAACGTTGCCGCAAGCGCGAACGCGATCAAAATCCATTGACCGGCGGCGCTGTCCTGCTTGAATAGCCCATAGGACACGCCGCGATTCCACACGAGCACGATGTCGAAGAACGGCGCGACGACGATCTTCGCGGTTTCTCCGCTCTGGAAGAAAGCGATCGTCCAGACCTTCTGAACCTGATCCACGAGAAGGGTCGCGGCGGCGAAGATGAGGCCCGTCAGGCTGTACAATCCCCAGATTTTCATCGGCGCCTCTCGAAACCTAGAGATGAAGACGCAGCCTCTCTAGCCGACCGACCGGGCATGCACAAGCGCGGCACCTTAGAGAGCGGGTCTCGAAAGCGGCGAGAACGGCAGGTGACAGCCGCGCGGGGCCGGTCTATAAGCGCCGCCAACGGGGCGGCGACGGAAATTCACAGCGATGAGCCAGACGATCATCTCCATGAAGTGGGGCAAGCGTTATGGCCCGGACTACGTCAACCGTCTCCACTCCATGATTCGCCGTCACACCGCGCGCCCGACACGTTTCGTCTGCTATACGGACGATACTGAGGGCGTCGACGAAGGCGTCGAAACTTACCCGCTCCCCTTTATCGAATTGCCCGAGAAAAAGCGCTGGTTGCCCTGGCGCAAGATTTCGCTGTGGCAGAAGGAATTGGACGGAATTTCGGGCGAGGTGTTGTTCCTCGACCTCGACGTGGTCATAACCGGCGGCCTCGACGACTTTTTCGACTACAAGCCGGGGCACTTCTGCGTGGCGCGCAACTGGACGCAGCCCAAGGAGCGCATCGGCAATACGTCCGTTTATCGCTTCCCAGTCGGCGGCCACACTTATCTCTATGACCGGCTGATGAGCGACTTCGACGGCTACTACGGCAAATACCGGAACAGCCAGACCTTCATCTCGCGCGAAATCACGGACATGGAGTTCTGGCCGGATGCCTGGTGCCAGAGCTTCAAGCACAGCCTGATCCCGACATGGCCGCTCAACCTTATCAAGACGCCGCCGCTGCCGGATGGAACGAAGGTCGTGGCCTTCACCGGGAAGCCCGATCCGGACGAGGCGGTTGTGGGAAAATGGCCGCGGGACCATTGGTATCACGTGTTTTACAAGCAGGTGCGGCCGACGCCCTGGATAGCGGAACACTGGCGCTGACTCGGTCGATGCGGCGAATTACGGCCTTGCGCAACGATCCTGTTTAACAAAACGTTGCAAAAACGGACTAGGAAAGGCGGCGTCAGCAGACGTTGCGGCAAAATGGTACTAATACGTTGTTTAGCCTGCGTTTGCGAACGTCGGAGGGGATCACCATCTCCTACCGGCGAGCATGCGTTTTCGTCACTGCTCACGAAAAATCGATTATTTTTTGGGCATATCTAGACGTAGGTAGGATGACACGCTGCGATCGACGCGCTAATCAAGTATTTCGTTTGCGGGCACAAACGAGCACGAAAATTGCGGCGTCAGATCGCGAAAGCAGGTGGGAGGCGGAATTATGAACTTTATGCCGCAGCGCTTCTGGGGAGTCGCACGTGCTCCGCTGGCTGCGCCTGCCGACCATCCGCTTGTGAATTACGGTCGCATCGGGGTGCTGCTTGTCAACCTCGGTACGCCGGACGGCACGAGTTATTGGCCCATGCGGCGCTACCTCAAGGAATTTCTGTCCGACCGGCGCGTGATCGAGGCTAATTCCGTTGTCTGGTGGCTGATCCTCAACATGGTGGTGCTGACCAAGCGCCCCTTTACGTCCGGGGAAGCCTATCGCTCCGTCTGGAATTCCGAGCGCGATGAATCGCCGCTCCGCACCATTACGCGTAGCCAGAGCGACAAGATCGGCGCGCTTCTGGCCCGCGACCCGCGCATCGAGGTCGACTGGGCGATGCGCTACGGAAATCCGAGCATCAAGTCACGGCTTGAGGCGCTTCAGGAAAAGGGCTGCGATCGCATCCTGATTTTCCCGCTTTATCCCCAATATTCGGCGGCGACTAGCGCCACCGCCTGCGACAAGACTTTCGACGCGTTGAAGGAAATGCGCTGGCAGCCCGCCATTCGCGTCGTGCCGCCCTATTTCGAAGATCCGGACTATATCGATGCGCTTGCCGCGTCCACGAAGGCGCGTATCGCTGCGCTCGATTTCGAGCCGGAGGTTGTAATCTCCTCGTTCCACGGCCTCCCTCGCTCCTATACTGACGCTGGCGACCCATATTACTGTCACTGCGCGAAGACGGTCCGGCTGCTTCGTGATGCGCTCGGTTGGTCCGAAAACCGCCTGCTGCTCACCTTCCAGTCGCGCTTCGGCTCGGCGGAGTGGCTACAACCCTACACCGCCAACACCATAGCGGACCTCGCGCAGAGAGGCGTGAAGCGCGTGGCGGTGATGACCCCCGGCTTCTCTTCGGACTGCATCGAAACGCTGGAAGAGATGGGCATTCAAGGGGCGGAAATTTTCCTGGAGAATGGCGGCGAGAAATTCGCTGCCCTGCCCTGCCTGAACGACTCGAACGAGAGCATCGACACGCTGACGACCATCGTC
This sequence comes from Rhodomicrobium udaipurense JA643, assembly GCF_000636015.1. Lineage (GTDB taxonomy): Bacteria > Pseudomonadota > Alphaproteobacteria > Rhizobiales > Rhodomicrobiaceae > Rhodomicrobium > Rhodomicrobium udaipurense. The sequence goes on along the minus strand of NZ_JFZJ01000013.1, from coordinate 17,074 downwards.
AAACGCGAGCTTTCCGGCTGGGTCGACTTCTAGTCGAGCGAATTTGACAGTCGAACCGCAGTCGCCGCGATCACGCTCCAAGGCAGTTGCGAAGCTGGACCAGGTCAGAAAGTTGCAAGCGGCCCTTGTGATTCAGAGCCGATGACTCCGGCTAGCTAGGGTGTTGGATGCAGGAATCGGAATAATCGCGCCGGACGCGCGACTCCTCCTGTACCGCCCCGCCAATGCTCAAATTCGACCTCAGGGCGAGATCGTTTTCAATAAATGTCGCGATCTCGTTCTTCTGCTCTTCCATCGGTTGCATTGCAGAGAGGCGCTCATCTGGCCGGTCCTCAATTAATCGAAAGTTTCTCGCTAAAACTCCGGCTTTTTCTTGTTTTCCATCTGCTTATCGGCAAATCTCCCCGTGCCGACGAACACTCTTGACCAAGGGAACGCATGCAGACGGGCGCGCGACTTCAAGCAGCGATAGAAATCCTGTCCGAGATCAGGGAGCGGGGCAGACCGGCATCGGTCGCGCTCGCCGACTGGGGCCGCTCGCACCGCTTTGCCGGATCGGGCGACCGCGCCTGGATCGGCAACCTCGTTTACGACAGCCTGAGGCGGAAGGGTTCGCTTGCCTTTCTCATGAACTGCGACGAGCCGCGCGCCGTGGCGCTGGCGGCGCTGCGCCGCTCGTGGGGTCTGACAGCGGACGACATCGCCGTTTTATGCTCGGGCGAGGTGCATGCGCCGGAACCGCTGACGGCCGCTGAAATCGCGGGGCTTGAGAGCAGCGACCTTTCAGCCGCACCGGCGCACGTGCAGGGCGATTACCCTGAGTGGCTCGCAGCGTCCTTCGTAGCGGCCTTCGGCGCGCGTGCGGTTGAGGAGGGACAGGCGCTCGCGAACCGCGCTCCGGTCGACCTCCGGGTCAACACGCTGAAGGCGACGCGCGACAAGGTGCTGAAGGCGTTCGACCGCCATAATGCCGTTGAAACACCGTGGTCTCCGATCGGCGTGAGGCTGCCGCCGCGCGAGGGTGGCGCGCGCAATCCGAATGTCGAGGCCGACCCGGCGCACGGCAAGGGCTGGTTCGAGGTTCAAGACGAAGGCAGCCAGATCGCGGCGCTCATCGCGGACGCGGAACCTCGCATGCAGGTGGCCGACCTCTGTGCGGGTTCGGGCGGGAAGACGCTGGCGCTCGCGGCGCATATGCAGAACACAGGCCAGATTTACGCCTACGACGCGGACGCGACGCGCTTTCGCCCCATCTTCGAGCGGCTGAAGCGGGCGGGCGCGCGTAACGTGCAGACGCTTCAGCCGGGCGAGACGGCGGCACTCGACGCGCTGGCGGGCCACATGGATCTCGTGCTGGTCGATGCGCCGTGCACCGGCACCGGCGTTTGGCGGCGCAAGCCGGATGCGAAATGGCGGCTTTCGCCCGCGCAGCTTGAGGAGCGCGTCGCTACACAATCGGCGCTTCTAGACATCGCAGCGACCCTCGTGAAGCCGGGCGGGACGCTCGCCTACGTGACCTGTTCAATCCTCCCGGAAGAAAACCAACACCAGATCGAGGCGTTTCTCGCCCGCGCGCCGGGCTTCGCAGCCGTCGACGTCGCCCGCCGCGCGCAGGACGTTCTCGGCAGAGCCGTCGATACAGCCTATGCTGGCGAAGGACACGGGCTTCTTCTAACGCCCGCGCGCCACGAAACGGACGGCTTCTTCATCGCCCTGCTGACGAGAACCGCCGATTAGCTGTTTACTCCCATTGTGTAACGGTCTGTTTCGGTGCTGGGCTTCCGGATAACCTCGAAGGGTGCCCGGAACCGCAAGGCCCTGAGTTGCCTGGCAAAGTTGCAGGCCAGCCAGTCCCGGACGTAACGGCGGAGATCGTCGATTTGTAGCCGCGGGCGTAACGCAAAGCTATTCGGTAACCACGCGCTGCTCCGCAAACAATTATACCCCGCCATGTCGCGGGCAGAAAGAAAACATCACCACGACCTATCCGGGCTCGTTGGATACCGTCAACGGTCGCAAGGCATCGAACGCCGCAGATCTGCACATGGTGAAGATCGGCCTGAATTACCGCTTCTGACAGTGACCTGCATGCGGGGGCGAGAAGCCCTCGCGAGCATCCTCAGACACCGTGCGACCTGAGCCCGAACCGAGGAGCAGAGCGGCGCAAGCATGGCGTTCACGCCACGAGACGTAACGTGAACGTCGGTGGGGTTAATGACCGTGCGAGGCCACCTCGCACCAGGTAATCCAGGTTTCCCGTTTTACGACATCGACAGGATTTATGGTCGGAGCGCTAAAACAGCACTTCGATCACGGGCTCGCCGCGGCAAGGTGAACCTGTAGGGATTTGGCGCAGGCCAAGCTAACAAACGGGGGATTGTACCCCCAGGTGTTACCCGGCGGCTAATCTCGCCCGGCTTATTCACCTAAACTATTAATTTTGTTGGTGAGCCCAGATGGATTCGAACCATCGACCCTCTGATTAAAAGTGTGATGTGCGATCATCGCAATCATTGATTTTTCTGGCCTTTCTGGTCGAAAGCGGCTCGATTTTTCCCGTTTTGTTCGCACCTTTTCGCTCGTTTCATTCGCCAATCATTCGCGCAAAAGAACGCCTTGGAACACGCTTCGGCGCAATCGCGGAAGCAGCCTTGTTCTGGTAATCTGGGCAGTGATGACCGTAGACCTTTTCGATGGTTTTCACGGACATGCCGACGTACCCGGAAACCTCCCAGATCGGCACGCCCGCTTGCAGCATCCACGTCGTAGCCGTATGCCTGAAGCTGTGAAGGACAAAATGCTGATCAAAATTCGCGATTTCGCGCGCGGAATCCCACGAGTTCCGGAGCTTCTTAACTGGCCGTTGATTGAAATGAATGACATGGGTGATGCCACGCGCCACGTCCTCTTCGCGCCAACGGCGCAAGTGGGGTAGAAGTCGGGCGTGAATGCGAACGGGCGGTGTGCGCTTCTTGGTTTCCGATTTGCCCCTGCCACGCCGGTACATGAGATCGTGTTCAAGATCGATCCATCCACCATCGGTAGACGGCATCCACCGAAGGCTCAGTATCGCACCTGATCTCGTGCCGGAGTAAACTCCGATCAGAATAAGCCGCGCGAGGTGCGCGGATTTCGGTCGATTCCGGACGACACGAAGCAGATGCGCGACCTGATCGCGCGTGAGCCATTCGTCACGCGGATCAGAAGGTTCCGGGATCGAAACAACCGGTACCATCGAAAGCGTATGCTCTTTGTGCCAAAGCCTGATAGCGGCTCTGAGCGTCGCGAGATCTCGACTTGCAGTCGTGTCGCCCTTCGCGCCGTAAGCCGCACGTGTTTTGCGCCACTCAAAATACTCTCGACAAGATTTGCCCTTCACGTCTGCAACGGTTTTCCCGGCCCACCATTCGACCAGGTCGCGGACGTGTCGTCGAGGGTTCGCCTGCTCGCCTAGATCGGGAACATGCAAGCGTAGGTAGCTTTCCAACACCTCCGCTATCGAGACCGCAGCGGGATTACTGCTGCCGCTGGGTGTGTATTTGCTTTCGATGTACTCTTGGAGGGCGCGGGCCGCTCCATCAGCATCCGCTCGATCGATGCCCGTGCTGATTTTTCGGCCTGCGTCGAGGATGACCCATTTCGATTCCCGGCCTTCTCGCTCTTCAAGCCAGAGGCGCGGCGGTTTTGCTCTGCGAGGCATAGCACCATCTCCTTCAGATCTTCACCACGAACAAATTTTTTCCGGCAAATCGAGACAAGCGCGAGCCTCTTACGTTTCGCGAGAGAGCGGAGATCGCTCGGCGTCACGCCGAGTCCGGGGAAGAAGCGCGCGCACGCATCATCGAGGGTGTAGAGGTCCGATGGGGAGGGCTCGGAAGTAGCGCAGTTCGCGTACGACATCTTCGAAGTCTCGCGATGCACAATCTGCCACTCAGGCTCAGGTGCTGGACGACACTGTCCCTGTTCGTTGCGCTCTAGGTACTCAAAGCTGCCGTCGCCTCGCACGCGAAAGGTTTGAGGCGCGAAACGAATTTCGCGCTGCTCGTATTCGTCGCTGTTCATGGCGCCGTGTTCATCAAGCTTTTTCATGCTCGCGCCCCATCGACAGTATGCGAGACATCCCCGTCGAGGTGATCAACGGCCGCATCAAGCGCGCGGACGTCCCAAAGGACGCGCGCGTCAACGCGTTTCGGCTTGGGCATGCGCCCATCCGAAACCAATTCATCGAATTTCCGAACAGAAAGTCCCACGAACGCGGCCGCAGCCTCGCGGCTGATGAGGCGGGGCTGAAGGGTCAGAGGGACGGGGAGTGGTTTTCGAGGTTCGCTCGGCAAGGCGGTTTCTCCAGCGGCTGGATTAACCGGCTGAGCCGACGAGAATGGACTGCGGGCGTCAACGTCCGCGACACACCAGATGTTGTTTGAACTGAGAGCATAGGCACAAGATCGCGTGCGCTTGTGCAGATGGTCAAGTCGCCGTGCGACACATTGCGTGGTTATGCACAGCATGTCACGGTCGAGATGCAAGATCGTCAAGAGCGCGGGGATCACCGAGCGCCGCTTCGGAAATCGCACGTCGCCCCTCTTCGGACAGACGAGCGAAGGCAGCGGGGCGCGCCGCCCAGAATTCCGCGACTTCTGGATGTAGAGCCTTTATGCCGTTTCCGCCGTCACGCGACGTCTTCTCGTCTTCTCCGTCTGATCGTCTCGACGGCTCCACTCCCCATTTCAAGGCGACACCGGCACCGCGTTCGCCCTCGATTGCGTCAAGAAATTCGACACCTTGGCTTTCAAGGTAGCCTTGGAGCTTCACCATCGTCGAGTAGAGTGCGTTTCCTCCGGCTTCTGTCCGGACAATCGTGCTTTTGTCGATCCCCGTGGCTTTTGACACCTCGACGATGCTGATCTTGAGCGCGGCTCTTGCCATGCGGATTTGGTCGCCGGTAATAGGCATGCGTATTTTTTCTCGTTTTTACGTAAAATTGTTGCGTGATCTATGGGCCTCGCGTAGAATTTACGCGCGTTCGATCTAAGGGATCAATGGGAAAAGGCCTTTTCCGTGTCGCTTTCAATACCTGAACTCAAGACAGTGGCGATGCTCCTCTTGCGCATCCGGACATTTGCGGAAGACGCCGTGAATGTCGCGGAAAGCGGCGGGGACATTGCGGTCACGGCGCGCATCAAAACGCTACTCTTTCGAGCGCAGGATGTTGAGCGCGAAATTGAAGCGCGCCTTGCGGCTGCCGAGAAGGCGGAGCGCCAATCGTGATTTTCACGCGGCCAGAGTTGGAAGCTGCGCGCGGTTTCGTCCGACAGGCGCGCGCCTTGGCCGAAGCCGTTGGCGAAATTCTGCGGCGCGGCGGCGACGATGATGGGGCGGAGCGCATTGGCGCCGTAATCGAGGCCCTTGAAGCGGAGGCGGAATATCTGACACGCCTGTCAGCGGCTACCCCGATTGGCGGCAGGGCATGACCGAGAGGGTCGACGCAAGCAGGTGCGCCTTTGAGGGATGCCGTGCGTCCGGGTCCGCATACCCGGACGAGCGGTAGCGGGGGCGGGGCGGGCGCTGTGGTCGCGTCCGTCCCGCAGCATCCCACTCTATCCTTTTCAACCGGGCTGCGGCCCAACATGGAGAACGAACATGAAGGACATAACGGCACTCGAAAACGAGTTAACCCAGTTACGTGGACTCGCCCAATTTTTGGTCGATCTGGAGCGCGAGCATATGCAAGCGGCGGGCTTCTTCGACGACCTCCCTGCCTATCGAAACGGCCCAGGCGCAAAATTCGGCTTTCTGGTCGAGAGCATGAAGGCGCGCGTTGATGCGCTCGCTTCTATCGTCGAGCGAGTAGCATATAAGGCGTCGGGATCAGACGCGTTCCAGCCAGAGAACGAAGTCGAGGAGGAGCCGCTGAAAGCGGCGGCGTAGTCGATCTGACCGAGGAGATGAAGATGCCCGCCTTCCAGCGGGCTTTTTTCTTGCCCGGTGTTCGGATCATATCAAAGTTGTTTGAAAAAATTGATCGTTCTACGCCATTCGATGTCATAAAGATTCAGGCCGGCAGGGATGATGCCTATCCGGTTGAATAAAATTACTTATTTTGGAAGCTCTTGGTTGATGCCTGCAGAGGATGGTAGCTGGCGGAGCCTCCTGTATACTTCATATGATAAGCGGCTGGTCAAAAAGTTCATGAAGGATTTGTCGTTCATGAACTTGGCGAATATTTCTTCGTTCTGGTCCATGCGTTCAACAAACAGAGCTTCAAGCAGGTTCTTGAATACAAGCTCAAACTTGTCGCCAGGGTTGACAGCTGCCGCTTGCTTCAATGCAGAGTCTAAAATGGCGGCCTCGACGATTTGGTCGAAGAAGAGTTGATCCGCCTGATTGAAGTCTGTACCGAAACGATCGTTCACGACGTCGATGAGGCGGGATAGCGGAACAGCCTCCTCGTGGAGTACGCCGGTTCCGACCTCGGACGGGCCATCGAGCCGGTTAGCCTGGCCATCGCTCAGGCTGATCGAGCCTTCGCTGATCTTCTGCAAGCGGTAGTATTCGAGCCGCACCTCGTCATCGAACTGGTAGGACGGCCCGGCGCCGCGCTTTGGAAGCTTGGTCGCGAGGTGGCGCAGGAACACATAGAGGCGTTCGAGGTCCGTGTCCTGATAGGGAATGATCTGGCTGAGGAAGCCATACAGGCTGCAAAAGGCCATCAGCTTGCCGCGCCACAGCTCTGCCTCGTCGGGGTTTTCCTGCTGAAGCTCTTTGAAACAGGCCACACACGGATCAAGCGCCGCATTCATCAATTGATGATCGTTCGGGCTCTGGCGCTGGCGCGGCTTAAAGTAGACGGTGCTGAAGCGTTCAACGTCCGCGACGACATATATTCCGTCGGCGTCGAGTTCGCTCTTGATCTCATACATTCGGGCAGGGTCGACGTCCTCGCCGACCTCCGCGCCTTCGAAATAGGTCTTGAACGCCTCGCGGATTTCATCGCGTTCGTTGACGAAATCGAGGACGAAGGTGTCCTCCTTCAGCGGATGGATACGGTTCAGGCGGGATAGCGTCTGCACTGCTTGGATGCCGGCAAGCCGCCGATCGACATACATCGTGTGCAACAAGGGCTGGTCGAAGCCCGTCTGGTACTTCTCTGCGACGAGCAGCACCTGATATTCCTGGGTGGCGAAGACCTCCGGCAGTTCCTTTTCGCGGACGCCGAGATTCATGCCTTCCTCGGTGTAGGTGACTTCCTTCAGCTTGTCGTCCGTAACGACGCCCGAGAAAGCGACCAGCGACTTGATGGCATAGCCTTTCTCCTTGATGTAGCGGTCGAAGCTCTGCTTGTAGCGGACTGCTTCGAGGCGCGAGCCCGTGATCACCATAGCCTTGGCCCGGCCCCCGATCTTGTGCTGGGTCGCAGCGTGGAAATGCTCGATCATCACCTCGGTCTTCTGGGCAATATTGTGCGGATGCAGCTTGAGGAACCGCGCCAGCGCGCGTGCCGCCTTCTTCCGCTCGACGTTCGGATCGTCCTCGCTCGCCTTCAAGAGCCGGAAATAGGTGGCATATGTCGTGTAGTGCTTTAGCACATCGAGGATGAAACCTTCCTCGATCGCCTGCCGCATCGTGTAGCGATGTGCGGGCTTGTCACCCCGTCCGAACACCTTGAAGGTTTTGTGCTTCGGCGTCGCGGTGAAGGCGAAGAAGCTCAAATTCGCCTGTCTTCCGCGCTTCGCCATTGAGCGGTAGAGCTCTTCGACATCCTCTTCGTCGTTCTCCGCCATGTATTTCGCGGCTTCCTCGCGAAGACCCTGGCCGCCCAGAACCTCCTTGAGATCGGTCGCTGTTTCGCCACCTTGCGAGCTGTGCGCCTCGTCAATGATCACGGCGCAGTGGCGAGACTTCAGTGTGCCACCGTCGGCTTCCCCGCGCTCTTCCGCCATCTTGGCGAGCTGGCGTGAGACGAAGGGGAACTTCTGTAAGGTGGTGATGATGATTGGCACAGCGCTTTCGAGCGCTTCGGCAAGCTGGCGCGAACTCTCGTCGATCTTCTGCACGACACCATGCTTGTGCTCGAACTGGTAGATCGTGTCCTGCAACTGCTTGTCCAGCACCACGCGATCCGTAATCACGATTACGCTGTCGAACACTCGTGCATTTTTGTCGTCATGCAGAGACGCCAATCGGTGCGTGAGCCAGCCGATGGTGTTGCTCTTGCCGCTGCCGGCTGAATGCTCGATAAGATAGTTGTTGCCCACGCCCTCGCGCTGCGCCTGATCGACCAGCGAGCGAACCGCTTCAAGCTGATGATAGCGAGGAAAGATCATGGTTTCCTTCTTGACCTTCCGGCCCTGGTCGTCGCGCTTTTCCTCAATCTGCAGGTGGATGAAACGCGCGAGCAGGTCGAGCAGGCTGTCCCGCTGCAATACCTCTTCCCAAAGATAGGCCGTGCGATAGCTGCGTCCCTTCGGATCGGGCGCATTGCCCGCGCCACCATTATTGCCCTTGTTGAAGGGCAGGAAGTGCGTGGCCTGTCCCGCCAACCGCGTTGTCATGAACACGGTGTCGGTGTCGGCCGCGAAGTGGACCAGCATACGCCGCTTGAACTCGAAGATCGGCTCGCGTGGGTCACGATCGTTTCGGTACTGACGCAAGGCGTTCTCGATTGTTTGCCCCGTCATCGGGTTCTTGAGTTCGACCGAAGCGACCGGAATGCCGTTGATGCTGAGCGCGACGTCCAACGATTTTTCGGACGTCTTCGAGAAATGCAGCTGCCGGGTGATGCCGACGCGAGTGGCCGCGTAGCGCGCCTCAAGCTCTGGATTGAGCGCATGGGCAGCCTTGAAGAATGCCACGCGCAGAGTCTTGCCATAGCACTTGAAGCCGTGGCGCAAGGTAGCGAGCGAGCCTTCCCGATCCATCCATTTGGTCAGATCGGTCAGGATCTGTGCACCCGTCTGTTCGCCGTGCAGCGCTTCCAGCGCCTTCCATTCCTTGGGTTGAGTGGCGCGGATGAATTCGATCACCGTCTCCGGAAAGATCGCACGCTCCCGGTCGAACCCTGCCGCGGGCTGGGGAACGTAGCCGTTCGCAAGCAGGGTCGCTTCAATGACGGTCTCGAAGGCGCCTTCCGAATGCCGGGCGTAATTCATAGCTAGCCTCTCGCCTCCCGTATCTTCTCAATGCGCCTGATTTGCCTTTCTAGCGCTTGGACAAGTACAAATGAATAGGGTTCGAGTGCTCCTGCCTGTTGTTCCGCCCGTTCCAGATCACGAAGTCGCCTGCGCGCATCGGCGATCCCGATTGAGGCTGGGCCTCGTCCACGAATCTGCAGCGTTGCTGCGATCGCAGCCTTTCGAAGCTGAACAAGCGCTTCGTCATTCAGCCCCAATCGCGCGATTGTCTCGACGGCGGCATTGTCAGCGGAATCGGCGGCTTCGACTTCCCCGTTTAATCGAAAGGAAAAGCGGGCCGCGCAGCCGCCAGACAGCGGCGATACGAACAAATGCTCATCCGCGACCGCAGGCCAATCGGCCTTTTTGTGAGCGCCATAAGGCAACTGTGGTGTGTTGGGAGCTGGCACTCCGGCGACAAGGTTTCGGTAGTCGACATCTTCCCCAATCCCGCAGTGCGCTTGCGGACGAAGGTGCTCTATATGGCAATTCTCCACGTCGATCCGCCGTCCGGTGTAGGCGCAAAGGCCCCTCTGTTCCGTGACAAGCGCGGTTCTAACTGCAAGGCGATGAGCGGCTGCCAGAGATGTGTAGCAATAGTTCGGCAATGCCCGATTTTGGGCTTTCCACTGGGTCAACTCGCCCGGTTCAGCACCCTTATTGATCTGACGCATCGCCAAGCGCCTCAAGGTTATTGATGGTAGCCTCAAGCCCAGCAACGGTTGGATCGTCCCCACGAATGAGAGTTCGTAATGCCGCCAATTGGGAGCGCGCCGGGTCGAGATCGCCTTCGTCCAAAGAGGCCTCGATGGCTGCTATCATTCTCCGTGTGGGCTCTGGACGGGAGGGCGTACCCATCAAGTGTTCGAGTATATAGTTTGTGTCGAGCCCGTAAGCCTGGCCGCATCGCTTCGGAACGATCCGCCCTTCCTCCGCTTGCAGCAAGATGATGCGTTCCGGCTGCGTCTCACCGATGATCTGCGGCGAGTGCGTCGTGGCGACGAATTGGCAGTTGGGAAATGTGCCGGTCAGAAGGGACATGACCTGTCGCTGCCAGAGCGGGTGCATGTGCATGTCAAGTTCGTCGATCAGCACCAAGCCTACGCCATCGCGGACAGGGTCATCGAGTCCGGGATTGGCCTGCGAGAGCCGCCGAGCAAGGTCGAGCACGAGGGCCAACATGCTGCGTTCGCCATCCGAAAGCTGGCGTACATCGAGGGTGCGGCCGTGCTTCTCGATCAGCAGGCGTGGGCCGCCCTCCATCTCGGCGCGCAGGCCCTCGCAGTCGGGCAGGAAGCGGCGGGCGGCGGCACGCATGGCGGCCAGATGCAGACCCGCGCGCAGAAGTTCCCGAGAGAGCGCCTCTTGCGCGTGCATCCATGTGGCGAGTTCGGCCAGCCGCAAAGGGCGGGCGACGAGCGCATCAGCGAAGGCGACAGCCTGCCCGCCGCTGGCCTTGCCCGATTTCGGCTGCTCGTCGGAAACGAGAGAGCGGCGCGTGGCGAAATAGACCGCGACAGATTGGGCTTTCGCCGTCTTGAGCGCTTTCGCTGCCTTGCCGAAATCGGGTGAAAAGGTTTCGCGGTCGGGCGTGGCGAGGGTCTGCTCGCGCACCACGCCGGACTTGTGCGACACGTTCTGCTCACGCTGCTTGTGGATCAGTAGATGGCGGCCTTCGCCATTGATCGTTAGGTCGAGATCGACGGTCATCGCCGGGGTGCCTACCTGGATATCATCGACGACGAAGGTGTCTGGGCGGCTCTTGCTGGCGGTGAATTTGGGCAGCAGACGCGAAAGGCAGATGCGCAATGTTTCGAGAACTGTGGTCTTGCCCACGCCGTTGACGCCAACCAGCAGCGTGAAGGCCGGGTCGAACTCGAATTGCGCCTGCTCGAAGGCGCGCAGATGGGCTACGCTGAGCCGTCGGATCTTCATGCCGCCTCCGGGATGTCGATCTGGCCGGTGACGGCGGCAGCGATCAGCGCGGCTCGGCGTTCCTTCGCCAGCGTGATGGAATGCTCGGTGGCGGCGCGAAGGCGGTCAATCTTGGCGGTTTCGGCGACGATGTGCTCGACAATCTGCTGCTGTTCAGCGAGCGGCGGGACGGGCCACCAGGTTTCGAATAAGCCTTCGGGATAAAGCCGCAGCCGCGAGGACCAGACGCCCTTGGAGTAACGTGTCACCTCCTGTGCAAAGACGGGGATGCGGACCAGTGCATCGACGTAGTCGGGCAGCAGCCTTGGGCCGGGGGTGTAGACGTTGTAGGCAGGGCTCACGATGCCATTGACACGGGCCGTGCCCATGGCCCCCATCCAGGCCCAAAGGGTGTTGATGGCGAGATCACCGGCGAAGCACAGCTTGTACCCGGCCGTGCTTTCGGCCTCGAACATATTGACGTCCTTCTCTGATCGCGGAGTGACGCCCGTGATGTGTGAAACGGTCAGCATCTCCTCTGTGCCGGTCTCGGATCTCTCGTCTCTTTCACGGAACAGCCAGCGCGACCGTTCAACCTCCCAATGCGCGGGGATGTCGCCGAGCCAGTCGATGCCGGTGGGACGCAACTGACGAGCGGGGTCGAGACCGCGCATGACTGCCTCGGCGACGATCGCCCGTCGCTTCTCAGCCAACAGATCGAGCAGCTGCTGCTTGGCGGCGATCAGAGCGTCGATGTCGGCAGTTTCGCGGCCGAGATATGCCACGATGCCATTCTGAACGGTTCGTGGAGGTATCGGTACTTTGGTGGACGCCATAAGATCGTACTCGATGCTCTCGACAGTAGCACCTTCCTTGCTCCACTGCCTCAGTAGTTCTGTTTGAAAACCTCGGATTAGTGACGCAAGAAATCTGACGTCCAAGGACTCGTGCGGCAGGATCGCGCGCATGTCTTGGTTGAGAGCCACGGGAACGCGATTCACTGCCACGGGAATTGAGTGCCGCAGAATGCCTGACCGAACGACGATCAACGCCGCACCTGGCTCAACCAAGTTGGTGGCGCTGGACGTAAGACCCTCAGTGGTGATGTGGTCCTCTGTGTCGAGGATCTCCTCAGCCTTCATGTCCTTGGGCGAAACCCAAGGAATTTCGCCATCCCAGAACTCCGGCTTCGACTTATCGGGCGTGCCGCCGCCGACAAAACTCGCCACATACTTCAGCTTCTTGTACTTCCAGCCATCCGGGGCATTCTTGGACCAAGAGGCGTCAGTCATTCCGTCACCTCCCGCAGCAGTCGCAAGATTTCGTCTTCCGCCTTCTTCAGGTCCGCATCGATCTCGGCCAGCTTGCGCGGCGGCGTGAACGCGTAGAAGTGGCGGTTAAAGTTGATCTCGTAGCCGACCTTGTCCTTGGTGCGGTCCATCCACGAGTCCGGCACATGCGGCAGCACCTCGCGCTTGAAATAGGCGTCGATATCCTCCTTCAGGGGGATGTTTTCGAAATCGCGCAGGTCGGCATCGGCCTCGAAGCCTGAGCCCTTCTTCACGGCGGCGCCCTTCTCGTCCTTCACGGTGAAGACCGTGCGGAACAGCTTTTCCTCCGGAGCCTTCCAGCGCGAGCTGCGCTTCTTCAATAACTTTTCGATGTTGCCCCAGACCGCGTTCCAATCAAGCTGCGGCTCGCGGCCAAACGCCTTGTCGATCGCCTGAATATCATCAAGGAGGTGCGGCGCAGCATCGAGGAAGCGCGCCTTGTCTTTCACGCTCATCTGGTAGCGCAGCCTCAAGGGCCGCTGGACCGTAACGCGGGTGTAGCCGAAGTCTTCATTATCGAAGAGCTTGGACTTTTCGTTCGCCTCGAACCGCCCATAGAGCCGGACGATATCGGCGATCTGGTCCGGTTCATCGGCGCGGTCGCCAACCTCCAGGGCAGGGCCTTCGCCGATCTTGCGGCGCTTGTCGCCCTGACTCCGGCGCATAGGAATCCACGTGTCGCGCGCATCGACAAGCTGAATTTTGCCCTTCCGTTCCTTCGCCTTCCGGTTGGTGACGATCCAGATATAGGTGCCGATGCCGGTGTTGTAGAACATTTGCTCCGGCAGGGCGACGATGGCTTCGAGCCAGTCGTTCTCGATTATCCACTTGCGGATTTCGCTCTCGCCGCCGCCTGCCCCACCAGTGAACAGCGGGGAGCCCGAAAAGACGATTGCCGCTCGCGATCCATACTTCTGCGCCTTCGGATTGACCTCCTCGAATTTCGAGATCATGTGTTGAAGGAAAAGCAGGGAGCCATCGTTGACGCGGGGAAGACCTGCGCCGAAACGGCCTTTAAAACCTTTTTCGCTCTCGCGCTGGATTTCTTTCTGCTGCTTCTTCCAGTCAACGCCAAAGGGTGGGTTGGCAATGAGGTAGTCAAAAGTCCTCTCGTCGAATTTGTCGTCGGTGAAGGTGTCCCCAAACTGGATATTTTCGCCGCCGCCGTTGTGATCAACCTCCTTCATGAGCATGTCGGAAGCTGCTGTGGCGAAGGCACGCTTGTTGTAGTCTTGGCCGTAAACGTAGAGCTTCGCAGCCGCGTTGTGCCGGCGCATGTATGATTGCGCTTGGGCCAACATCCCGCCGGTACCGCAGGCTGGGTCGAGCATAGTGCGGACGGTGCCGGGTTGGCGAAGCAGCGCGTTGTCTTCCATGAAAAGCAGATCTACCATGAGATGGATCACTTCGCGCGGCGTGAAGTGATCGCCTGCTGTCTCGTTCGCCAGTTCGTTGAAGCGACGGATCAGGTTTTCGAAAACCAGCCCCATTTGCTCGTTCGGAACAACGCGCGGATGCAGGTCGACATCGCAGAATGACTTTATGACGAGATAGAGGATGTTGGCTTCACTCATCCGTTCGATTTCGCTTCCAAACTCGAAGTAATCGAAGATGCGGCGCACGTTCGCGGAAAAGCCGTTGATATAGCTTGTCAGGTGGCTGTGAATGTTATCGGGATCACCCTTAAGCTTCTGAAAATCGAGTGGCGACCGATTATGAAATCTATGGCCGGATGCCTTGTTCAGAATCCGGTCTAATGCATCGTCTCCAAGCTTCCCCCCCTTGCGGCGCTCATATTCCGCCAGCACCTTGTCCTTGGTATCGGCGAGGACACAATCGAAACGACGCAGCACGACAAGCGGCAGCATAACGCGCTCATACTGGGGTGGCCGATAGGGCCCGCGCAGGAGGTCGGCGATCTGCCAGATCAGATTCGCCAGATCAGAGTGGCTTGCCATGCACTTGTCTTTCTTTCAGTCTCGCGCTCACTCGAAGCCGAGAGGTGTTGAGCGCAGATGAGCACCCGCGGGCACTAACCACGTTCGTAAGTCGCACGGCGGGATTTCTCAAGGCTGGATGATCTGGGCAGTGTGTCGCCCTTGCGGCGACACTCACCCGTTCAGCCCCGCTTAGCTCGCAACAGGCGATTGTTTGTCGAGCACGCGGTAGACCGATGAGCGCGCCATCTTCAGCTCGCGGGCAATTGCGGTGGGTTTCTTCCCCGCAGCGTGAAGCGCCTTGATGCGCTCCACGTCGAGCGAGGGCTTCCGGCCCGTATACACGCCGGCGGCCTTGGCCTTGGCGATCCCCTCAAGCTGGCGTTCGCGGCGGAGATTGGTTTCGAATTCGGCAAAGACGCCAAGCATGTCGAGGAAGGCTTTGCCGGCTGCGGTTGAGGTATCGATGGGCTGCTCGGTAGCGCGCAAGGCGACGCCCTTCTCGCGTAGCTCAAGAACGATATCCTGTAGATCTTTCACGGAGCGTGCGAGGCGATCGATCCGGGTCACGACGACGATATCGCCCTCCCGAACGCATTCGAGAAGTACCTGAAGCTCTGTGCGGCCGTCGCGGCGCGTGCCGCTTTTCTTCTCCGAAAAGATTTTGAGACAGCCCGCCGCTTCGAGGGCGGCTTGCTGGATTGAGAGGTCTTGGTCCGTCGTGCTGACTCGGGCGTAACCGAAAATTCGAGGCTGTGGAGCTTTGCGGATCATGGCGGAAGTGTCCGATTAGGTTCTAGACCGTTCCTTTCTAGCGTCCGAAAAGCCAAAAATCAACCCTATAAAGACGTAAAAAGTGTCTCATTTTAGGGTAGTGTTTGGGTATACCGAAATCGGACCGGCTGCATTATGCAGGAAATGCATACCGCGCCAATTTACGGTTCGTCTTAGCATCCGGCTAGATTTCGTGGGACACGATATGCCACAGCAGGCTTCCAGTTGCGGTAGCGAGCGTGGCCCCGCACTCGTTTCCAAATGGACAGGTTTTCGTCAGGAGCAATTAACTAGTATCGCCTCTCCGATTTTTGAATGAGGCATTGCGATGACAATCAGCATTCTTCCCCTCCGGGAACTGAACCTGATCGAACCGGCGGCGCGCATTTCGGAACAGGCTCCCGATCCGAGGCAATTCGAGGAGGAGTTGGCGCGACGGGGCGCGGGCAATGCCAGTGCGAATGCTCCTCAGCCGAACGCACTCTGGAAGCCGAATGCCGCCGACGCAACACCGCAAAATCTCATCTACGATCCAGCCGCACAGCCGCAGGCGAGCTTGCTGGCACGTGTCGCAGACAGCAAAGCCGAGACACCGTCCGTTCGAGGTGAAAAAAATTCTCAGCCGGGCCTCGATGGCCGTGACGGCGATCATTCAGCCGAAGCGAGGGACAATAACGATCAGACCTCGAAAAGCACCGGCGTTTCCAGTCCCGAAGCGAGCGCAACAGCGCCTCGCAAAAACGAGAATAGCCTTCTCGGCACCATCGGATCTCATATCAGCGAAAATCTTGAAAATGCTTTTTCCACGCCGCTCGGCCCAAGTCCGGAGTTCATGGAGCGCAACGTCCACAACGCTCCCTTTCCCTTGAACATCCTCAACAACACCGTTTATGGCGCGGGCGGCATTGCTCTTGACGCGGCGGCACGCGCGGGGCAGGCAGCTTACAATTCCGCGGCGGACGGGGTTGCGGACGTCGGCGATACCACGGGGGCACTTCAGGCGGCCGAAAGAAACGGCTTCGGGAGTTCCAGCCAGTTCCGGCGCGACCTGAAGCACATGCCCGAAGCGTTTGCCGGATGGAGCGGTCTTCAGGGAGGCGCTTCAAAGGCGTTGACGTCAGCCGAAATGCGTGCTGCGCGTCTCGCTGAGGCGGCGCCCACGGAGCAATTGGCCCAAACCATCGCGGCCGAGAAAAGCCAGGCCCGAACCGCCGCGCTCCGAAAGTATTTCGGTGACGACGCCGCGCGTCTCGAAGATCTCAGCCAGTTCAAGCGCGCTGACGGGACGCCGGTAGCGAAGACCGCCGACGAACGGTTGGCGCTTGCCTCGATGCTCGCGCAAAATCCGAAGCTGACGCCGCAGGAGTTCACGCGCATGCAGGACTGGGCGCAACTCAGCAACGCGGCTTACCTCAAGAGCGCGGGCAACCCGGCAGCGGGACTGCGCGATACCATCCCGGCCAACTACGAGCACGTCACCGACTTCACAAAGGACGCGCGGTTGAAAGGCTTGTCGCGGACGGATTTCGAGCACGCGGCATCTGGCTTCCGGGCCGAGTTGTTCCGAAACAAGGACACGGGAGAGTATGTCGTGGCGTTCCCCGGATCGCAAACGGGCAGGAATTGGGCTGCCAACGCCGCGCAGGGCGTTGGCAGCGAGACGGATCAGTATACTCGCTCGATGGACTTGGGGAAAAAGCTCCAGAGAGCGCTCGGAGACAGCTTTGCCGGAGCGACCGGCCATTCGAAAGGCGGCGGCCAGGCCGCAGCCGTTGCAATGGTAACGGAGAAACCCGCGATCACCTTCAACGCAGCAGGGCTAAACCGGGAAACCGTGAAGCGCGATGGCGGAAAGTGGGACGAAAGCCGCATCACGAACTACGTGGTAAAGGGAGAGATCCTGACTTCTGCGCAAGAGCAACTGAACGGCGTTCTTCCAGATGCCGCA
>NZ_JFZJ01000012.1 GCF_000636015.1 Rhodomicrobium udaipurense JA643 | reverse complement strand
GGACACCCTTCGAGGCTATCCGGAAACTCAGCGAGGAAAAGCCAGACCTCTTCATCCGAAAGCCAGACCATCACAGTATGGGACTGAATAGCTAGATTTGCGCGTCCGTACATCTGGCGTTTGACGAGCTTGAGCTTGGTGATCTGGCCCTCAGTTTGGCCGTTGGACCATGACGAAGAGATTGCGGCACTGACTGCAGCTTTGTCATTGATGACGCCGTTGACGAAGGATGCGACGAGGCTGGTTCGAGCCATCTCGATGCGGTCGAGTTGGCCTCCGCCTTCTTGCGGACCATCGTATGGAATGTCGCAATGATCTCTCGCGCCTCGACGAGCAGAGGAACGTTTTTCTCTATCGCCGCCACGGTTACGGTCTCCGATTTCGAAAGCGTATCGCGGCCGGTGGTCATGAGCTGCGCCGTCGTCATCTTCGCGTCCCCGAACACGCTCAGCCATTCGCCGAAGGCGAGGTTCGTCGTCGAAAGAAACGAGAAGGCGCGGGGTTTGCTGCCGCATTCGCGAAGGTCGGCGCGGTTATGACAGCGTTCCTGTTTCCACTCCTTCTTGTGGATATCGGCACACAGGGCTGCTTTACATTCTCGTCGGAACGTCGCTTCTGGGCGCTTTGGTACCTGGCTCGCCCGTATCGAAACCACCGGCGTGAGCTTGGACAGCCGCGCTTTTCTTTTCCGGCCTCGTAGAGGTCTACGATCCGCGCTCGCGAGATCGATTCGGGGACTGCGATAGCCACAACCCTTGTGTCGTAATCGGCCTCGCGCGCCTGGCGGAGGACGTTGAGTGTCGCTTCCTGCCGCTTGAAAAACCCGTCGAGCACGATATTGCGGCGGCCCTCAATGGCGGCGAGAACAAGCCCTTCAGCCCATTTCTCCGCGTCGGCCTCCGTAGCCTGCATGAACGATTTTTCGTCCCTGGCGAGTAGCTCGGCCGCGTGAGGATGAAAGTGCCGCGCCTCCGCCTGACTGACGATGACGGGGGCTGGAGCCATGCCTTCTATTAATGCCGCACTTATTCTCCATCGCATCGCGCCCGGCTGGGCACCGATGATGGCGAGAACCGGCTTTGCGGCGGCTTGGGCGTTCGCGAGCGTATTGTGTTTTACGGTCTCGAAGATCTCGTCGTGGATCTCAGGAGAAAGCTTTTAAGAGCGGCTGTTCACGCATCCCTCCTGAAAGATTTTTTGAGCGCATCCAACTCAGCGACGCAGTGCTCAAAGACTTCCACGACCATGGAAGTGTAAAGAAGTTTTTGAAGCGTGATAGCCTCTTTTATTTTAGCTTCAAGAAATGCGATTTTATCCTGGTCGCCGCTACGCGTTACATCTTTATGCTTGAGATGCAGATCGTCTATATAGGAAAACATGTCGTCAAGAGCTTGTTCTCCCCTAACAAGACCCTCGCTGTTCCAACCGTCGTCCTAGCAGTCGGGCTCGCTCATGCCGGCTTTCCTCCCTGTCTGCGCCCCGGATGCTCATAACCTGCTCTCGATCTGACGCCAACCTATTTACTTAGGTATAAGTGGCATCCTTTCAAAAAGGTCCAAGCGAGTCCTCAAGACGACTGATCGGCCCGCTTCGGCTTCACCCCAGCTTCCCTGACCACTCTTTCCAGCCTCACAGCAAGAAACTGCAATCTGACGATGACCTCGACGAGATCGCTGGCGATCTGGCGGATTTCATTCTCCATCGGGCAACTCCGTGTTCACAACACTCTTATGATTATTTTGTACACGATGAATTCTTCGAGCACAATCGAATACAGCGTGCTCATGGACGAGAAGAAAACTGAAACCCTGACCATCCGCCTGACGCCTTCCCAGAAGGCGCTCCTCGTGCAGCTTGCCAAGGCTGACAAGAGACCGCCCGCTCAACTCGCGGCGATCGTCATCGAGGAATGGCTCGAGGCGAAGTCAGGGGTGCCGGACAAGACCGTTCGGTAGGCCTCTTTTCCGTCACCGAACAGCGGTTGCGGTATCCCGGCCGCGCCGCCCTCGCGGGCTGGATACGATGCTCAGCAGGCGTTCGAACAGGCCGGGATCGAGTTTCTGGACAACGAGGGGTTGCGGCTTAAGGGGTGAGGGCTGCGGCAGTCGCGAAAGGCAAAATGCCCGTCGAGGAGAGGCTTTGCTGACCTTCAGGAACGCCCAGCGCCGTCCTTTTTCAGGCGAACTTCGCGCCGCAAATAGCGCCGAACCTCGCCGAAATTTCGCGCATTACCGGACGGCGCTTTTGACATCTCAGCATGCTCAGTCGCCGACATGCAGACGCATGACCTGCACGTCAATTCGACGTCGTTCGCGTCTCCGCGTCGATCCGAAGGAGAGTAAGCGCGGCTGAAAGCGGCTCCCCTAGTGGGCCCGCTTTCACACATCTTGCCATCACTTTTGAGGGGAGGATGAGCGTTATCCCGACCACCCGTTTCGGGCGCAGAAAGGTGCTAGAACGCGTCTAGCATGTTGCTAGATCGAAATGACCCAAATTTCTAGCAAGATGCTAGACATTGGCTAGAACGGATCTATCACTTCAGCCTAACTTCCTTCTAGCAACATGCTAGAAGGAAGTTCATCCGAGGTGCTAGAACGAATTCGGCGTGAGGCGATAGAAGGAAGCGACGATTTTAGGGACCGCAAATGATCCTGGAATGAGGTCGACCTTTGCACCACCGGGATTGGCGCGGCCAAGCAAACTTGAGCATGCCTCCGGGGGTTGCAGCATGATGCGATCGCGAAAGTCTGCCACGCGTCGATCCACGCGCGCGAGACCGCTCACCACCGCTTGCGACGGATGGTGGCCCTTTTGCCGTCGATCCACGCGCGCAAGACCGCTCCCTTGATCGCATCGTTGCGTTCGGCCTCAGCAACGCCAAGCTCGATCAATCGCCGAGATGAACAGTTCCGCGCGCGTTGCGCCCGCCGCCTATGCAGTGAGCCCCGCGTTCGCCCGATCCGGTCGACGCAACTCCGAGAGGGCGTTGGTATCGAGGACGAACATCAGCCGAGGTCGGCAGGCGGCGCGAAGCCGTCGTCGAGGCGCGGCGGCTCGAAGACGGAATTGGCGTTCGGCCATCCTGTCGCAGGAGATGATCGAGAAGCGAGCCTTCATGCTCGCCGGAAAGGCTGCGGAACGCATCATATTTGATCAGGACGAAGGCCGCCGCCGCGTCAGCCGGATGCTTCTTCGTCGGCTTCGAGCGAGGCCCGGAAGCTCCGTTCGACCCACTCGACGAGGGACACGCCCTCTCGTTCGGCGGCCTTCGTCACAGCCTCCTTGAGGTCGAGCTCAATCCGCACATTGAACTGCGACAGCGGCCCCTTCGGCTTGGCGTCGCCCGCCCGCCTGATGAGACGGCCCGTTGCCTTCAGCGGCGTTTGAGCAGGCCTTCTCGGTGTCCCGAAGCCCTTGGCGAGCGTGATCTGCATCGCATCGCTCATCGTACGGCCGCTTTCACCCTCGCTCATTCCCCGCCTCCCCCAGCCGCAAGTTCCTTGACCTCGCACCAAAGCGCGGTCATTTCGGCTTGCGCCTTCGTATTCATCTCATGCCCGGCCTTGCCGTGGATCGGCGCTTCCATGAAGCAGCGGTCGAAGGTGATCTTCGTCCGGAAAACCGTTCCGAATGGAGACAGCGCGTCTTCGGTTTGCCGCGCAAGGTCATCGAGGCTCTTGTGGTAGCCGACGAAGACGAAGCCGAACGGCTTCTTGTGCTCGCGGCACAGATCGGACACCTGCTTTGCCGCCATCGCGTCGAAGAAACTCGTCCGTGTCGGGATCACGACGGCATCGGCGATTTTGATCGCCTCTTCGATAACGCCGAGGTCGTAGGGCGAGGTATCGATGAAGATCCAGTCGAAGATCGCCGCATAGCGCCTGACGTCGTCCGCAAGCGCGCCTTCCCGGCGAATGAGATAGGGGGCCGCCGGCTCGCCGCGAAGCGCCCACCACTGGCTCAAGGATCCGAGGCTGTCGTCGAGATCGACGATCCCGACCTGGCGCGTTTCCTGGGCGGCAAGCACCGATAGCCCTGCCGCAAGCGAGCTTTTTCCGACCCCTCCCTTTGTCGATGTGATCGTGATTGTCGTCATAGGTCTTTCCGGATCGCCGCACCGCAGATCGCACTCTTGCATCTGCTAGCAGATTTGATGCCTCTTGACCAGCGCGGGTCTTGTTCAACGGCGGGGCTTGACGTCAAAAGTCTGGGCTGCAATGGAGGTTGCCGAGGCTTTAGCCTTCCGCCGAGGTCGCCACCGAAAAAAAGGTGCTAGACAAGAAAGTGCTTGGCGCGACATGCGTGAACGCTATAATACATTTGATAGTCAGTATTATGCTAGCTAATAACGACGCATCACTCGGGGCACCCATGTCTCGGATCGGCGATTCCGCATCACCACTGGCGCTTCGAGCCAGCTAGGCAGCGGCGAGGCTCGGCGTGAGCGAAAGCCAGCTTCGCCAATGGGTGAGCGAAGGCAAGGTGCACAGGCCATATCGTCTCCGCAAAAACGTGGTCCTGTTCGACGCGGCGACCCTCGCGACCGATTGGGACCGGATGAAGGAAGAGGCGGAAGGCTCGTTTACGTTGAACCCTGCGCCGGAAATCGAACGCAATCCGTGGGATGAGGCGCTCGGATAAGGTGCCGGGAGCGGGAAACAGGGGATGTATTTCGAGGTTAGATAATTATGGCCTTTGTGAAATTCAGATATATTACGCGGGATCGTGATCGACACGGGACTGTGCGGTACTATTTTCGCCGCCCCGGAAAGCCAAAAATCCGACTTCGCGGGTTGCCCGGCTCGGAAGAATTTCTGTCCGCGTATAAGGCTGCTCTCGGCGAGCAAGGCCCCGCCTCCAAGGCCGAGAAGAGTTTTGAGTGGCTATGCGAGCGCTACTATAAATCGGCTGCTTTCCAGTCTCTCGAGGACGACACCAAGCGACGCAAGCGCACAGCCCTCACCGAAATCTGCGCCATCGTTGGCAGCAACGGCCAAAAACTCGGGGACGCCCCCTTCGCCGCCATGAAGAGAGCGCATGTCCGCAAGCTTCGAGACATGAAGGCAGATCTGCCGGAGGCGGCGAATTTCCGCCTTAAGCAACTCTCGGCCTTGTTCGCCTGGGCGCTGAAGAACGATCTCGTCGCGACCAACCCGGCTGAAAAGGTGGAAAAGCTGAAAAGCGGGTCGGACGGCTTTTACACCTGGACCGACGACGATGTGGACGCTTTCGAAGCGCATTGGCCCGTTGGCTCGAAGCCACGGCTCGCAATGGCGATCATGCTTTATCTTGGCGTGCGCCGCTCGGATGCCGTGCGGATTGGCAAGAAGCACGAGAGCAGGGACGGATTGTTTGTCACCTTCTCTCAGTTCAAGGGCCGGAAGAACGGCGCGAAAGTTCTGACGTTGCCGATCCTGCCGCCGCTGCGCGTCATCCTCGATGCGAGCGCGCTTGGGGCCGAGACGTGGCTTGAAACGGCCTACGGGAAGCCGCACAGCGCAGCGGGCTTTGGCAACATTTTCCGCGAATGGTGCAAAGGGGCGGGACTGCCGCAATGCTCGCCGCATGGGTTGAGGAAGATCGGCGCGGTGTGCGCGGCCAAAGCCGGGGCAAGCGAGCATGAATTGATGGCGATGTTCGGCTGGGACGACGCCAATATGGCGCGCATTTACACCCGCAAGGCCGCGCAAAAGAAGCTCGCCGCAAGCGGCGCGGCCAAGCTCAGCCTGGAGAGCATTGTCCCACCCTCTGCCCCACTGGACAGAAAGGGTAACAAAATCAATGACTTGGGAGAGTGTTGGCGCCCCCTAGGGGAGTCGAACCCCTCTTTCAAGATTGAAAATCTTGCGTCCTAACCGATAGACGAAGGGGGCGCTTTGCGGCCTTGCGGCCGGTTCGGCGATATAAAGCGGGTTTTGCACGGCTTGGCAAGGGCCAAGACGCATCTGGAAAGCGATTCCACGCAGGCAACCACGAAGGTTGCTAAAACAGGTTTCTGCCTCGAGAAGGCGGGGCGGTGCTCATGTGATTGGTGACACGAGGTGAAATTCGAGCGGGGCTTTCCCTGCTGAGCCCTGCGCCGTCGACCACAAGAACTGCTGCGTCTATCGCTTCCAGACTTTGTACTCGATAGGATTGCGGGCGAGCGCGAATGCTGATTCTCCGATTCCGGAAGGCTCGCCGCGTGTCGTAGAAGCAAAGCAATTACTGGCCTTCGGATGCGGTCGGTCGGCGATCGAACCGCATTTGCAGAGGGGACGTCGCGGGGTACATCGGGCGGAGGATCGCCGCATTATCGCCGACACCCGCACATAAGCTGAAGGATCGACCGCGGGAGCCGGCTTTTCGGGTTCGGTCAGCGCGAAACAGGGGCGGTGATCGTGAAGCAGCGTCGCGCGTCCATGCATAAATCCAATACCGCCCATCAAGGCGTCGGTTCCGGCAGGCGCGGCATTTGCGCGGAATGCATGGGCCCGGGCAAATTCGCGACGAGGCGGACGCCGTAAACGGAGGCGAGCAGACAGCCCCGACATGCCGTCGATCCGATCCGCGTTGAAGCCGAGGGGCGGCAGGGCCACAAGCCTCAGCTACCGAGTTTTCGCTCCCGAGTGGCTTCGCCCACGAGATCCGCGAGATAGAGACCGTATTCCACCTTGCCGAAGAGCCTGGCGCGCTCGGCGAGAGCGTCGAGCCCGATGAAGCCTTTCTGAAAGGCGATTTCTTCAAGGCAGGCGATGTGAAGCCCTTGGCGTTTTTGCAGCGTGCGTACGAATTCGGACGCCTCAAGGAGCGAGTGATGCGTGCCGGTGTCGAGCCAGGCATGGCCGCGGGTGAGACGCTGGACGTGCAGTTCGCCCCATTCGAGATATGTCCGATTGACATCGGTGATCTCGAGTTCGCCCCGTGGCGAGGGCCGAATGGATTTTGCTATGTCCACGACGCGATGGTCGTAAAAATATAGGCCGGTGACCGCCCAAGACGACGTCGGATTTTTCGGCTTTTCCACGATGTCGACGGGTTTGCCCTCCGCATCGAACACGATGACACCGTATCGCTCGGGGTCGTGCACAGGGTAAGCGAAAATGGTGGCGCCATTTCTTTTCGAAGCGGCGTCAGTCAGCAAGTCGGACAGGCCGCCGCCCACGAAGATATTATCGCCGAGGACGAGAGCTACATTGTCATGGCCTATGAATTTCTCGCCGATCAGGAAAGCTTGCGCCAGACCTTCCGGGCGCGCTTGTTCCGCATAGCTGAGGGATATTCCATAGGCATTGCCGTCGCCGAGAAGCTCCTTGAAGAGCGGCAGATGAGCAGGTGTCGAGATCAAAAGGATCTCTCGAATGCCGGCAAGCATAAGCACGGAAAGCGGATAGTATATCATCGGCTTGTCGTAGACCGGTAGCAGCTGCTTGCTTACCGATATCGTGGCGGGGTAAAGCCTCGTCCCCGAACCGCCGGCCAGAATAATGCCTTTCATGAAGTGCTTTCCTCCTCAAGACAGTGTTCGACGGTCTCCGCGACGGCGAGTTTCCATGGGCGCGGTGTGATTGCGTAGCTTTCGGTGAGGCGAGCAACGGACAGGCGCGAATTCGCCGGTCGGCGAGCCGGTGTTGGATACTCGGCGGTGGAGATTGGGGCCACGGCAGGTGCCGCATAGCCGTACCGGGTTGCCTGGGCGAAGACCTCGCAGGCAAGCGCGTACCACGTGGCCTCACCGCCGTTGACGAAATGGAACGTGCCCGTGGGTGCGGCAGGATCTTCGACAAGACGTATTGCGATCGTTTGCAGAGCGCTGGCGAGATCCGAGGCAGCCGTCGGGCACCCGAACTGATCCGCTACGACCCTGACGGAAGAACGCTCGCGCCCGATGCGAAGCATCGTCTTGACGAAATTGGTGCGATACGGGCTGAACAGCCATGCCGTGCGCACGATGACCGATCCGGGAAGAATGGCCCGGACCGCCTGCTCGCCGGCTTCCTTGCTGGCGCCGTAGACACCGAGCGGAGACACTGCATCGCTTTCATCATAAAAGCCGTCCCTGCTCCCGTCGAAAACGTAGTCGGTCGAGATGTGGATAAGACGGGAGCCATGGCGGCGGGCTGCTTCGGCAATGGCGGCCGGGCACATCGCATTCAGACCGAAGGCGGTGAGTGGGTCACTCTCGGCCCTGTCGACCTGCGTATAGGCACCCGCGTTTATGATCGCGAGTGGCCTGCAAGCATCAATGTAGGCGGCGATGCTCTCCGTGCTCGAAAGGTCGAGTTCCGATCTGTCCGGAGTCCGCAAACGCACGCCATCGGGCCACTGCAGCCGCGCCAGTTCGAGGCCCAACTGCCCGCTTCCTCCGGTGATGAGGATCTCCGCGGCGCTCATCCGTGGGCTCTCTTGAGGCCGAGCCGCTCACCCTTGTAATTTTGGGCGAGGATGTCCTCCCACCAATCTTCGTTTTCCAGATACCACTTCACCGTGGCTTCGATGCCGGCATCGAAACTCTGTTCAGGGCTCCAACCAAGCTCCGCGCGGATCTTGGAGGCATCGATTGCATACCGCGCGTCGTGGCCTGGGCGATCGGCAACAAATGAAATGAGGTCTGCATAATGCTTGCCGCCGTCTCTCGGCCGCAGAGTGTCGAGCACGGCGCAAATCCGGCGCACGACATCAATGTTACGCCGCTCTGCGTCGCCGCCGATGTTGTAGGTTTGGCAGGGGATGCCGCGCTCGAAGACTGTGGTCAGCGCGCGAACATGATCATCGACGTAAAGCCAGTCGCGAATATTCTCCCCTCGCCCGTAGATCGGCAGTTCTTCACCGGCAAGCGCCTTGATGATGCAAAGCGGAATGAGCTTTTCGGGGAATTGGTACGGGCCATAATTGTTGGAGCAGTTCGTGATCAGGATTGGGAGGCCGTATGTATGTCCCCAAGCCGAGACGAGATGATCGGACGCGGCTTTCGATGCGGAATAGGGCGAGCGCGGATCATAGGGCGTCGCTTCGTGAAATTTTCCGGTCTCACCGAGCGAGCCATAGACCTCGTCTGTGGAGACATGGAGGAAGCGAAAGCGGGCACGCCGATCGGTTGGAAGCCTTTCGACATGCGCTTGCGCAGCCTGAAGCAGCCGGAACGTGCCGTTGATATTCGTATCGATGAACGCGACGGGGCCGTCGATCGACCGGTCCACATGGGTTTCCGCCGCGAGATTGATAAAGCCATCGGGGTCGAACGTGGCCACCACCCGCTCCAGCAGAGCTGAATCGCAGATGCTGCCATGCACGAAGCTGTAGCGAGGATTGTGGGACACGCAAGCCAGCGACGCCAGCGACGCCGCATAGGTCAGCTTGTCAAGATTGAGAACGGTGTGCGTCGTCTCGTCGATGAGGTGTCGAACGAGCGCTGAGCCGATGAACCCGGCTCCTCCAGTGACGATGATTTTCATGGCCGCAATTCCCTGGGAGCCTCGGTGAGGGGCACATCGCCCGGTTGGAACATGAAGGGGCTGTCGATGGCGGCGAGCAGCGGAAGGCCGCGATCCTTGGCGGAAAGCGTGGGCGGCACGCCTTCGGGTAGCGGCCAGTTCACGGCAATTGCCGGGTCATCCCAACGAACGCCTGCGTCAGATGCCCCATCGTAGAAATCGGACACCTTGTAGATGACCTCGGCATCGGGCGTGAGCGTCAGAAAGCCGTGGAGAAAGCCAGCGGGGACAAAAAGTTGTTCGCCTCCCTCCGCTGATAGTTCGACCGAGGCCCACCCGCCGAAGCTTGGCGAGCCTGTGCGGATATCGACGGTGACGTCGAAGATTCGCCCTTTCGAGCAGCGCACCAGTTTTGCCTGCGCAAAAGGCGGCCTCTGGAAATGGAGCCCGCGCAGCGTGTATTTCTCGCGGGAAAGGGAGTGATTGTCCTGCACGAACCGCGATTGCATCCCTGCTTGCCGAAAATTCCGCTCGTTATAGGTTTCGGAAAACCAGCCCCGGTCATCCTCGAAGCGACGCGGCCTTATCAGAAGTACCTCGCCTGTCATTGCTGAATGACCTCAGTTGAAATGAGCCGTTATGGTAGCCTGCGGCATCGCCGAGCTGGATGCTGCTCTCCGTTGCTTGTGCCGGGCTGGCGTTGCGGTCGAGGTTCATCTCTGCGCTCTTGGGTGGCGCCGCCAAAGTCGGCAGGAACCCCGCTGCGGGCTCCGGCTACCGTTATTTCCGGGCGAGCCTGACCGTTCACGCGCTCGCGACCGTGGTGGGCGTGCTGATCGAGGTGCCGGTGATGTCGGTCGTGAAGATCGTGAACAGCTCAAAAGCGCGTGGAAGCCGACGCGGCCGCGGGAGATGAAGCGCCCCATCTCGCCAAAGCGCGTGGGTAAGAAGTGACCCCGGTTGCGGTCTTGGGTGCTCTTGAAAAGCACGCTCAACACAGCCTGGAGGCGCGTTAAATGAGCATCGTCATCTATCACAACCCCGCTTGCGGCACCTCGCGCAACACGCTGGCGATGATCCGCCAAAGCGGGGAGGAACCGGAGATCATCGAGTATCTGAAAACGCCGCCGTCACGCGAAAAGCTCAAGGAACTGATTGCGGCGATGGGTATTCCCCCGCGCGCGCTGTTGCGGGAAAAGGGCACGCCCCATCACGACCTCGGCCTCGACGATCCGAAATGGTCCGATGATGAACTGATCGAGGCGATGCTGGCGCATCCGATCCTCATCAACCGCCCGATCGTGGTGACGCCGAAGGGCGTCAAGCTCTGCCGTCCTTCCGAAGAGGTGCTGGTGATCCTGCCGAATCCCGACATCGGACCGTTCACGAAGGAGGATGGCGAAGTCATTGCGCCGAGGGGATAGCGCGCCTCGGCACCATCGCCTGACGAACCGCGATCAGGGGCCATCGGCAACTGATCGCGGTCATGGCGGTGGCAAACCCAAATCGGACGCGCCCGTCAGCTCGCCTGTTCGGTCTTCGAACTGGAGCCTTCCATGCGGCCGATTTCCCGCAACTTGTCGGAAAGCGCGAGCTTGCTGACAGTGCGAAGCGGCAGCGCCGTGAAAACCTGGATGCGGTTGCGCAGGAAGCGGAACCCATCGTTGAAGGCGCGCTGCTTTTCGATGTCCGTGCCTTCGACGGCCGCCGGATCTTCGATGCCCCAATGCGCGGTCATCGGTTGCCCCGGCCAGTAGGGACAGGTTTCGCCCGCCGCGTTGTCGCAAACGGTAAAGACGAAATCCATCTTCGGCGCATCGGGCGTGGCGAACTCGTCCCAGCTTTTTGAGCGGAAGCCGTCGGCGGGGTAGTCGTAGGCCGCCAGCGTCTTCAGCGCATACGGGTTCACGATGCCTTTCGGCTGGCTGCCCGCCGAGAAGGCGTTGAACCGGCCCGCGCCGTCCTTGCGCAGGATGCCTTCCGCCAGGATCGAGCGTGCCGTGTTGCCGGTGCAGAGAAACAGGACATTGTAAACGGGGTCGGTCATCTTCTCTCTCCTCCCTTTACGCGCAGCAGCGCGCCTTGGGCTTCACCGCGCGCACGAAGGCGCTCATCAGCTTGCCGTCGAGTTGCCCGGCGATGGCGTCCACATCGATGCCCTTGCCGCTCAGGAACTCGCGCGCGTCCTCGCCGCGATAGAGGCGCGTCGGCTCGATGCCGATGGCCTCGAAGCCTGCCGCCGCGAGCTTGCCCGCGTATTCGCCTTCTTCCAGCGCGCCCGCGATGCAGCCCGCCCAGGCGAGTACGTTCTTGCGGATGTCGTCGGGGATTTCGCCGCGCGTGACGATGTCGGACACGGCGAAGCGCCCGCCCGGCTTCAGCACGCGGAAAGCCTCGCGCAGCACTCTATCCTTGTCTCCCGACAGGTTGATGACGCAGTTCGAGATGATGACATCGACGGAATTGTCGGGCAGCGGGATCGCCTCGATCTCGCCTTTCAGAAACTCGACGTTCTCGACGCCCGCCTGCTTCTGGTTCTCGCGGGCGAGCGCCAGCATGTCGTCGGTCATGTCGAGGCCGTAAGCCTTGCCGGTCGGGCCGACGCGTCGCGCGGAGAGCAGCACGTCGATGCCGCCGCCCGAGCCCAGGTCGAGCACGGTTTCCCCGGGCGCGAGTTGCGCCAGCGCCGTGGGATTGCCGCAGCCGAGCGAAGCCAGCACCGCCGCTTCGGGCAGCATCCCCTTCTCGGACACGTCATAAAGGTTCGATGTGATCGGCTCGGAACCTTCGAGCGCCGCGTTGCCGCAACAGCTGGGACGCCCCTCACTCACGTGCCGCGCCGCTTGCGCATAACGCTCGCGCACGGCTTCCTTCACATTGGTGTCGCTCATGGTGTGTGCTCCTTACAGCAGGTGACTTCTTCCGGGCTGATGGCTCGGTTGCGCGTGCAGCATTCGGCGAAGAGGAAGGCGAGGATGTCTTGCAGCGCCTGCGTGTTCGCCGTGTAGCGAAGGAACGTGCTTTCGCGGCGGACCTTCACAAGGTCTTCGTTCTTCAGCTTTTCGAGATGATGGGAGAGCGTCGAGGCCGGGATGCCGAGTTCCGAGCCGATTTCGCCCACGACAAGGCCGTAAGGGTGCGCCGAAAGCAGAAGACGCACGATGCGAAGCCGCGTCTCGGTGCCCAGCGCCGCCATCATGTCGGCGAAGCGTGCGATGTCTTTTTCCTGCGGAGCGTCGGCCATTGGGCACCCCTTAATTTTATAATTCGAGTATTACAGAATTAAAGCTCTGTCAAGAAGTGGCCGCTGGCTTAGCCGAAAAGCTCTGGGGCTGGGATGACGTGATTTCCCTTATCGACGCCGCGAAGGATGAGACGAAGAAGCGCGGGCTGTACAAGAAGAACTGCGCATAGCCGCGACATATTGACGGGATCGCGATCGCCATGGTGCGCGCGACCGAAGCGGGCGCGACGAACATGAGTTGATGGCGATGTTCGGCTGGATGCCAAGATGACGCGCGTCTACATGCGCAAGGCGGCGAAAAAGAAGGTCGCGGCAAGCGGCGCGGCCAAGCTGCGCCTTGATCGCGAGGAGCTTGACAATGCGTGGGAGGCTGAATGGTGGACACGACAGGGATTGAACCTGTGACCCCTACGATGTCAACGTAGTGCTCTACCGCTGAGCTACGTGTCCGGACCGGTTTGCGGAGCGCCTGGAACCGCGTTTTGGTCCCGCCCCGCCTTTGGAGCCGCTCTCATAGCACGCACGAAATCGCGCTTCAAGCGGACAATCGCCGGAACATGAGCTTGTCTTGAGACTTTTTCATGCGACCCTATTTTCCCGGTCCATCCGGCATCGGACCACTACAGGAGGCATTTCAATGAACGGCATTCCCCTGCAACCCATTATCGCAATCCTCGCCGGCGTCCTTATCCTGCTCCGTCCCGCGCTCCTCAATTACGTCGTCGCTATCTATTTGATTCTCGTGGGTGTTCTGGGCCTCGTCGGCTCGCGGCGGTTCTGACGTCAGCGCCGCGCAGGCTGCGCGTGATTGCCTGACGGCGCCCGCCGGATTGCGACGCCGCGCCCCCGCGCGAGCGATGGTTTGCCGCCCGCCCGCATCGCAGGAGACCGCCGATGGACCTCGGATTAGACGCGACACTTCTGGCCCGCATCCAGTTCGCCTTCACGGTGACGTTTCACATCATCTTCCCGGCGTTCACCATCGGGCTTGCATCCTATATCGCGACGCTCGAAGGCATCTGGTATTTTCGCGGCGACGACCGCTATCATCGCCTCGCGCGTTTCTGGACCAAGATTTTCGCGGTGTCCTTCGCGATGGGCGTCGTGTCGGGGCTGCCGATGTCCTACCAGTTCGGCACGAACTGGAGCCGCTTTTCCGTAACCACGGGCAATGTCATCGGGCCGCTCCTCGGCTACGAGGTGATGACCGCCTTCTTCCTCGAAGCGACGTTCCTCGGCATCATGCTGTTCGGCTGGAACCGCGTGCCGCGCGGCCTGCACTTCTTCTCAAGCTGCATGGTGGCCTTCGGCACGCTGCTTTCCGCGTTCTGGATTCTGTCGGCCAACAGCTGGATGCAATATCCCACCGGCCATGAGGTGCGCGACGGCATCATGGTGCCGGTGGACTGGATCGCCGTGATCTTCAACCCGACCTTCCCGCATCGTTTCGCGCATATGGTGACGGCCGCCTACATCACGACCGCCATCGTGGTGCTCTCGGTCGGCGCACGCTACTGGCTCGCTAACCGTTACGCCGACGAAAGCCGCGTCATGGTGCGCATGGCGCTCGCGATGATCCTCGTGCTCGCGCCGCTTCAGGCGTTCATCGGCGACCAGCACGGCCTCAAGACGGCGCAATATCAGCCCGCGAAACTCGCCGCCATGGAGGCGCATTGGGACGGCACGAAGCCCGCCGCCCTCGTGTTGTTCGCACTGCCGAATGCGAAAACGGAGTCGAACGACTACGAAATCGCGATCCCCAATCTCGGCAGCTTCATCATCACGCATGACTGGAACGGCCTTTTTCCCGGCCTCAAGCAGTTCAAGCCCGCCGACCGCCCGCCCCTTTACATGCCGTTCTTCGGCTTCCGGCTCATGGTGGCCATCGGAATTTGGTTCATCGTGCTCGCATGCATAGGCGGGTTCCTCTGGTGGCGCGGGCGACTGTTCCAGAACCGCACCTACATGCGCGCCGCGAAATACTCGTGGCCGCTCGGCTTCGTCGCGGTCGTCGCGGGCTGGTTCACCACCGAAGTCGGCCGCCAGCCGTGGATCGCAACCGGCCTCGTGCGCACGTCGGAGGGCGTCTCGCCGGTGGCGTCGGGAGCGGTTGGAACCTCTCTCATCCTTTTCTTCTTCGTCTACCTGATCGTGTTTTCGGCGGGCATCGTCTACATCAACCGCCTAATTCACAAAGGCCCGGTGCTGCAAGCGCCGGAAGGGCTCGACGAAGGCACACCCGCGCGGCCCATCTCGGCGGCGACGGAAACAGGGCGCGGTCGGGGATGATGCGCAGGCCGCGCGAAAATCAGGATCGCGACAGGTCGCGATCCTTGCGCTCAATCAGGACGGGAGCAAGCCATGGGTGAAATCGCGTACTGGCTGCCGCTCGTCTGGGCCGCGCTTATCGGCATCGCCATCGTGATGTATGTGTTGCTCGACGGATTCGATCTCGGCATCGGCATGCTCTTCCTTTCCGGCACGAGCGAGGAAGAGCGCGACCACATGATGAATGCCATCGCGCCCTATTGGGACGGCAACGAGACATGGCTGGTGCTCGGCGGCGCTGGGCTGCTCGTCGCCTTTCCCCTCGCCTATGGCACGATCCTGCCCGCGCTTTACATCCCGATCTTCGTGATGTTGCTGGCGCTCGTCTTTCGCGGCGTGGCGTTCGAATTCCGCTTCGTGTCGAAGCCGCACCACCATTGGTGGGACCGCGCCTTCGCGCTCGGCTCGACGGTCGCCACCTTCGCGCAAGGCGTGGTGCTCGGCGGCTTCATGCAGGGCATCAACATCCAGAACCGCGAATTCGCGGGCAGCACGTTCGACTGGCTGACGCCGTTCTCGCTTCTTTGCGGCGTCGGGCTCATGGCGGGCTACATCCTGCTTGGGTCGGCGTGGGTGATGATGAAAACCGACGGCGATCTCGCGCGCCGCGCCCAACGCCACGCAGAATGGGCGCTCTATGCGACGCTGTTTTTCGTGGCGGCAGTGAGCCTGTGGACGCCGCTGATGTCGGATCACATCGCGGAACGCTGGTTTCGCGGCGAGCATATCGTCTGGCTCTGGCCGGTGCCATTCCTGACCGCGGTGACGGCGCTCGTCACCTATCGCGGCGCGCGCAAGGGCTCGGGCCTGCAAACCTTTCTCGGCGGGATGACGCTGTTCCTCCTGTGCTTCCTCGGGCTCGGCATCTCGGTCTTCCCGTATCTCGTCTTCCCGTCGATCACATTATGGGAAGCGGCCGCCGTGCCTGAATCACAAATCTTCTCGCTGATCGGCGCGCTTCTGTTCCTGCCGCTCGTGCTCGGCTACACCGCCTTCGTCTACTGGACATTCCGGGGCAAGGTCACCGAGGGCGAAGGCTATCACTGAGCGGCGATAATCTCGGCGACGGTCGCGATGCAGGCCTGCCGGTCGCCTAGCCCTGCGAGTTCGGCTTCATGCAGCACCTTTGCGGGAACCACCTCGCCGCCCAACGGCAGGTCGCGTGTCGCGCTGGCATCGGCTGCGATCGTGATTTCATAGCCATGATCGAATGCCGCACGCGCCGTGGATGACACGCAATTGTGCGTCATGAAACCCGCGACGACGATCTTTGCGCCCGCGCCGCCTATATGCTCCGCGAGGTTCGTCCCGTGAAAGCCGTTCGCGAGCGTTTTCTCCACGACCACCTCGCCCGGCAGCGGCGCAAGGTCCGGCATGAATGCCCCGCTTTCCGTCGCTCGGTCGAATGGGCTGCCCGCAGCCCCGCGATGGGCGATGTGCACGATCTTCGCGCCTGCCCGCCGTGCTTCGGCCAGCAGAACGCGCGCGCGCTCGACCGCCTCGTCGATGCCTGCGAGCCTGAGCGGCCCGGTTCGGTAGACATTCTGCGCGTCGATGAGGATGACAACGGCCTCGGACAGGCGCGGTGGCCTCGGCTTGAGTCCGGAAAGTTCGAAGAGCGTGAACGGCGCATTTGTGGCACGCGACGACATGACAAACCTCCTTTGCAGAGCTTAGGCTCATGATACGCTTGGTCGGAACTCTTTCAACCGCAGTTCTCGTGTTTTTCTCCGCCATTCTCTCGTTCGCAATCGAATAAATCCTCAGCGTGATCCTGAGCGTCCGAGCCCCAACACATAAGGTGAAGCGGCGATGCGCGATGGGTGCGCGCTCGAAACGCTTGAACTTCGCGGCACACCGTTTCACATATCGTAAGCGGGCGGTTACGGCTGCGCCGCCGATCCCCGCTTTGGAGCACACATGTTCGCGGCCCGGTTCAATCTTTTCACGCTTCTCGGCTTTCGCGTCGTCATCGACGTCACGTGGTTCTTCCTCGCCTTCTACCTCGTTGTGACGCTGGCATCGCGGTACTTTCCCGGCGTAGTGCCCCATCAGAACTCGTATCTGTACGTGGCCATGGGCATCGCGGGGG
Source organism: Rhodomicrobium udaipurense JA643 (assembly GCF_000636015.1). GTDB lineage: Bacteria > Pseudomonadota > Alphaproteobacteria > Rhizobiales > Rhodomicrobiaceae > Rhodomicrobium > Rhodomicrobium udaipurense. The sequence continues at coordinate 28,714 of NZ_JFZJ01000012.1, read as the reverse complement.
CGGCAGGGCTTTTCCTCTCCATCGTCCTCCACGAACTGGCACATGCCTACACAGCGCGCCGCTTCGGCCTCCCCGTCGGCGATATCACGCTGTTCATCTTCGGCGGTGTCGCGGAAATCCGTCAGGAACCGCAGACGCCCCGTGCCGAGTTCTGGGTGGCGCTCATGGGACCGGTCGCCAGCGTCGGCCTCGCGGCCTTGTTCTACGCCCTTATGGTTGAATCCGGGCCGGCTCATCCCGCCGCATCGGGCGTGTTCTCGTTTCTGGCGCTCGCGAATACTATGCTTGCGCTGTTCAACCTCGCACCCGCCTTCCCGCTCGACGGCGGCCGCATCCTGCGATCGCTCATCTGGTGGCGCACCGGCAATCTGCGGCGCGCGACACGTATCTCGGCGGCGGGCGGCTCGGTCTTCGGTGCCTTTCTTGTCGTGACCGGCCTCTTGCAGATCGTGAACGGCAATATGATGGGCGGGACGTGGCTGCTTCTGATCGGCCTGTTCGTGGCGGCGGCGGCCTCGCAGGCCCGCGGCGTCACCAACGCAGCGGAGAACCTGCGCGGCGTTCGCGTCGATGATCTCATGGAGCGCAACCCCGTGACGGTCGCCCCTGACCTCACCGTCGAGCGACTCGTCCGCGATACGATCTACCCGCAGAACCGGAAATTTGTCGTGGTTACGGAAGCCAGCCGCGCTTTCGGCTTCATCGGCCCCGAACAGATCCGCCGCGTGCCCGAGTCGCAGTGGTCGGAAACCTATGTCCGCGCCATCGCCGAGCCGTTCACCTTCGGCACCGTCGTTTCGCCGACAGCGACCGCATTCGAGGCGCTGCGCAAACTTCAGGCAAACAGCTGCCGCCATCTCGCCGTGCTCGAAGGCACCACGCTCCTCGGCACGGTGTCCGAAACCGATTTTCTGAATTACGTCACGCTCAGGGAGGAACTGGCTCTTCCCAAGAAGGTAGCCGCGCGGGAACCCGCAACCTCGGAGCGCTAAAGCGCCCCGAGCGCCCGCCTCAGGCAGCCAGCATGCGATCGACCTCGCGCACCAAATCCTTCAGATGGATCGGTTTCGACAGGATGCGCGCCTTCTCGGGCGCCTCGTTGTAGTGTTGCAAGGCCACCGCCGCGAAGCCCGTAATGAACATGATCTTCATTTCGGGGTCGAGTTCGGAGCCGCGCTTGGCAAGCTCGATCCCGTCCATCTCGGGCATGACGATGTCCGTCAAAAGGAGCGTGACGCGCTTCTCCTTCAGCCCCTTGAGAGCGTCCGCCCCATTGTCGTAGGACACCACCTCATAGCCCGCGCGTTCCAGAGCCTTCGACAGGAAACGCCGCATCGAATCGTCATCTTCCGCCAGCAATATTGTAAACATGACACCTGAACTCGAAACAAGACGCGTTCCGTTCGACCGTCACCTCAGCCGAACAGCTTTCAATCGAGGTTTATCTCATCTTGAGACAAATGCGATCCTCAACCTTGCCTTAACCTTACCAGATCGCAAACGGCTGCGGTGCAACGCTTTTCCGCCTCAGAAAAGCGCAATGGCGGCCCGAGCGTAAACCATTCGGGGCTGTCCCCAATGGATTGAAAGTGAGTGTTGCCCGACGGGAAGCCGTGCTTTGCCTGCGCCCCAGCGATAGGGACTACGCAGGCACGATCCCTCAGCGATTGGTCGCCGGCCAGAGCGTTGCTTTCGGGGCACAGCCTTCTCGCTCACGCTCTATGTGTGTGCGTGGTTGTATCGCAAACCTGCTCTGACCACCGCGCGCGCAGCGCCCATTTTTCGAGGCGTTGCATCCCGGGCGCGGTCGCCGGCCAATCGGCGCGAACGGTGCCTCCGTCGCTGGCAAACCTGCGGGAATCGGCGCAGAATCTCAGTTCGCTTTCTCGGCTGCGCCAGCGCGACAGAAGACCGTTTTGCGGCACGCTCACGAAAGCTTTCCGGGAAAATTTATCCTGTTTTAACCGTGCGTTTACCTCATGTTTGCAGTTCACCTGCTAGAGAGAGACGCATGCTCGTATCCTCTTGCGGTCAGTGATTTCACTTCGACGTACGTTTCAGGACCTCAAGGGCGACGAGCGCGTTTCCATCGATATGGCGGGACAGGACAACGTGAAAAAAGGCCGCTTGGAAAACGGCGACCTCGATGTCGAGAACACCCGCGACAAGCGCGCGGCGTGGGACATCGCGCTTGACGGCGATTCCTCTGCCACGTTCCGCGGCGACAACGCGACGTCGCCCGCCGAACGGTCTCCGAACCAGGAGCAAACCGCTCCATCCGCTCTGGACGACGGTGGGGACGCCGAAACGCAGCTTTACGCCTATCTCGAAAGGATGCGCGCGCCACGGCCGAAGGGCTTTCCGCCGATGGATGAGTTGACGTCCCGCCTCGGCGAGTTTTCCCTGCCCTACACCGCTGAAGCTGCACATTCGGAGCCGCACGCGCGCGCCGGTGCCACCTCCGCGCCGCGCCAGACAGCGGAACTCGCGTGGTTCGAGCAGAAATTCACGGAGCTGAAATCCGCCTTCGCCCGGCAGGAAGCCGACAAGAGCGAAATCGTCTCGATCAACGAAAAGCTCGCGGAGATCATTGCCCGCGTCGACCGGCTTGCCGACGCGATGCCCGGCGAGCAAACGATGGTCGCCGTCGAGACGAAGCTTCAGGATCTCTCGCGGTCGCTCGACGCAACGCGCAAGCAGACCGCATCCGACGCCGAGCGCATCGCGCGCGCCGCAAAGGAAATTCTCGCCGCAACCGGCCGCGCCGAAGTCGCTCGCCAAGGGTTCGAGGCGGCCGCGCGGCACACGGTCAAGGAACTCGGCCAGACGGTTGCCGTGGCCGCGTCGCGCGCCGCAGTCGTCACCGCCGAACACATCGCGGCCGCGCTTCATGAGACGGGCGACGTCGGCGGCATCGGTCGCGTGGAGAACGAGCTGCGCGCGCTCAACGCTCAGTCGCGCGAAACCGGCGATCGCACGGCGGCCGCGCTCGAACGCGTCCACGACACGCTCCGTATGTTCCTCGAACGCGATCAGCTGGGCGAGCGCATCCACGCCGGAATTACGGCGCCTGCCTCGACACCAGCATCGGCGCCCGCGCAAAAACGCCGGGCTGGCGTTCACATGCCCATCGCCTCCGGCGCGCCAGCTTATACGCGGCCCGGCGCCGAGTTCGGCACCGAGCCGACACAGAAGCCGCAACTCGGCTCCATCACAAGCCGCTCGGCTCCCCGGACCGACGCGAACCTGTTGCGATCGCTGGAGGAGGCGGATCGTCGTATGTTGGCGGGCGGATACCAAGCAGGCGCGGACGGAGATGCAAAGCAACCGCAACCCACCTCCAAGGCTCCGCTGTTCTCCGACGAAGACAAGACGTTGCCTCTGATCGGGCTTTCGATCGTCGCCATCGTGCTGCTGATCGCGAGCGCTGTACTCTATTATCTTCACTCGCAGGCAAAGCGCCCCGCCGCGCAAATGCCGGTCACCGAGCAGACGGACATCGCGCTGACCGCGACGCCACTGGAAACGCAGCCGCTGCTCGCGCCGAAGACAAGCAACGCGAACGCGCAGCACCGGGCCGCCGCGTCGAAATCCGCGGGCACCACGCACTTCCTCCCCTCGCTCCTCTCCGCCTCCGATCAGGATGGCGAGCCGTTGAAGAACGAAGACCTTCAGGAATTGACGAACGCGGCAAGCCGGGGAGATCGCGAAGCACAGTTCCGCATCGCAAGCCGTTTCCTGAGGGAAGAGAACGGCCAGAGCGACCCCGCAACGGCGTCCCGCTGGCTCGCGCGCGCCGCCGAACAGGGCCACGCCGAGTCGCAATTCGTGTTGGCCTCGCTGTACGAGCGCGGCGCGGGCGTGCCGAAGAATGAAGATCAGGCCGTGGGCCTCTATCGCCGCGCCGCCGCCGCAGGCCATGTTCGCGCCATGCACAACCTTGCGGTGCTGCTGACGGCGCACGAAACGCCCGAGGATTACAAGCAGGCTGCGGCCCTGTTCACCGCCGCCGCGCAAGCCGGTGTGACCGACAGCCAGTTCAATCTCGCGCTGCTTTACGAGCGCGGTCTCGGTCTCGCGAAGGATTATCAGAAAGCGTTCTTCTGGTACGAAGTTGCCTCGCGCGAGGGCGACAAGGATGCGATCCGCGCGGCAGAACGCGTCAAGCATCTGCTGTCGGCGGCGGAGATGCAGGCCGCGCAGGAGAAGGCGGGAACGTGGCAGCCGCTGGTGCAGCAATCGCCGCGCGTTGCAAACGGCGCCGGTCGCGGCTGAGGTCCGAATTCGACGCGCTCATGACGCCTGTCTCGGGTTCCGGCTTTTCGCGTGACGGCCCCCGCCCTCTCGTCTAAAACCGCCAGAACTTCCAGCCGCCTCGTGCCGGTTCCGATCTCTCATGCAGGTCTATCTGCCCATCGCCGAAATGCCGGTCAATGTGCTGCTCATGCTGGGGCTCGGCGGCGCTGTCGGCTTTTTGTCGGGCATGTTCGGCGTGGGCGGCGGCTTCCTCATGACGCCGCTTCTGATCTTCGCGGGCATACCGAGCGCGGTTGCTGTCGCGACGGGGGCGAACCCGCTCATCGCGTCCTCGATCACAGGCACCATCGCACAAGCGCGCCGCAAGAACCTCGACACCAAGCTCGGCCTCTATCTGCTCGGCGGCGGCGCGGTGGGGGCGTTCTGGGGTGTGCTCATCATCCGCTACTTGCGCCAGATCGGGCAGGTGGACCTGTTCGTTTCGCTGCTCTATGTGGTGTTCATGGGAGCGGTCGGCTCGATCATGCTGGTGGAGAGCCTGCGCGCGCTGCGCAAGGTGAGGCGCGGGCAGCCAGCCGCGAAGCGGACGGGGCGGCATGGCTGGATGCACGGCCTGCCCTTCAAGACGCGCTTTCCGGCGTCGAAACTCTATATCAGCGCCATCCCGCCCGTGGTGGCCGGCGTGCTCGTGGGGGTGATGTCGGGCGTGATGGGCGTCGGCGGCGGCTTCATCCTCGTGCCGATCCTGATCTATCTGCTGCATGTGCCGACGAATGTCGCGGTCGGCACCTCGCTGTTCCAGATCATCTTCGTAAGCGCCATCACGACGGTGCTTCAGGCCGCGATGAACCAGACGGTCGATATCGCGCTCGCTCTCCTGCTGATGCTCGGCGGCGCATTCGGCGCACAGGTTGGGGCGGCTGCGGGGCAGAAGCTTCGCGCGGAGGAACTGCGTCTGCTGCTCGCGCTGCTCGTGCTCGCCGTTGGCCTGAGACTTGGCGTCGATCTCGTCCTGCCGGGCGAAATTTTCAGCGTCAGGAGCGCCGGGTTCTGACATGTTTTCCCGAGTCGCCGCCATCGCCCGAAAGCTGACGCCGGCCGTCCTTGCTGGCACGCTCGCGCTGATCGCGTTCAGCAGCGACGCTTCGGCCTCGGCAAACATCATCGAGGCGGGCGCCGCTCAGAATCAGTTCTACATCGAGCCCAGCTATGACGGCACGAGCATCGTGCTGTTCGGTGCGGTGGACCGCGACCGCCTCAAGGGTGAGCCGTTCGACATCGCGGTGACGCTTCGCGGCCCGGTGCAGCCCGTGGTCGTCTGGAAGAAGGATCGCCGCGCCGGATTGTGGGTGAACTCGCAGCGCCTGATTTTCGACGGCGTGCCGAACTATTTCGCCGTCCTTTCCACCCGCCCGCTCGACGATATCGCGCCGCTCGCCGAACGCGACAGATACGAGCTGGGCATCGACGTGCTGAGCCTGCCGATCCGCGACGAGCAGAAGAACGCGCCGTCGAAGCTGGACCGGTCGGAGTTCGAGGCGGCGCTCGTGCGGCAGAAGAAAGCGGCGGGGCTGTTCGTGGAGGAAGCGCGCGCGATCGACTTTTTCGGCGTGAGCCTGTTCCGGACCAAGACTTTCCTGCCCGCCGCAGCCGGACCGGGGCTTTATGTGGCGCATTTCTATGTGTTACAGGGCGGCAAGGTCATCGGCGACGCGACGGCGCGCATACGCCTGCGCAAGATCGGCATCGAAGCGCGGCTTTCGTCCACCGCCTCGGAACATCCGTGGCTTTACGGGGTCATCGCGGTGGCGCTCGCTGCGTTCGTGGGGGGCGCCACGTCGTTTCTGACGCGGCGGACATGAAAAATCCCGGAAGCGCTGGCGCTCCCGGGATGGCATGCCCCCATGCATTCCAGAATTTTCAGGCCGCGCGATCTTCCATGAGCTGCGGCGACGCCACAGGATTCACGCGCTCGTGCGCGATGAACCAGACGTAAAGGCCACCCTGCCCGAGCAGCGGATCGAAAGCGGTATTCAGCACGTTGTTACCGGCAGAGTAATCGCCGAGCGACGGCAGTACCATGCGCATGCCGTTCGAAACGAAGCACCGTCCGCGCACGAGATGGCCGTATTGCGAGACCTGCGCCACCGGATGCAGACCGCCCGCGATCTCGTTCGCGATGGGCGCGCGCACCGGCTCGCCGCGAAACTTGACGCCGCCCAGCACGAGCTGCGGCACGAGCGTGCCGCCGACGTCGGGCGTTTCGGTGAGGTCGTTCGTCACCCAATACCAGTCGCGGCCCTCCATCATGTCCTGAAGCCAGTCGCGCTGATGAGGAGCGAGCGCACAGGACGAGTGAACCGCGAAGCTGTTGCCGAGCGCCACGACGCGAAGCGGGTCGTAGCGGTCGATCGCATCTTCGAGCTTTTCGAAAGCGGATGTCTGATCGTAGGGCGGGAGAACGACGTCTTCGCCCTCAAGATACGAGCACTGGGACAATTTGAGGTCTGCGACGATGAGCGTATTTTCCGCAGGCCAGTAAAGAGCGCCGGTCGGGTCGGCGACGAAAGATTTGCCGCCGAGAAGAATTCGCGAAGCGCCTGAATCGTGAAGTAACGCGGTTGCGTCGCGCGCAAGCGTTGCAGCAAGCATTCCTTTTAGCCCTCAGCAGGCCGGCGATAAACTCAAGCCGGAAACCCACACGCGCCGTCCGGAAATACGCCACACAACGGACATGCATTGACTGTGAAACAAGGAGGAATAGTGCAGTGCTGATTCTGGATCAGCCCCTCGAACTGCGTGAGCCGTTCCAGCACGCCATGGAGATGCGCCGCTTCTGGGCCGGAGTTTGCTCCGCACAGCGCCCGCACCACCGCCTTCTTGTGATCCGGCTGCTGGTTTTTCAGGTAAATCTTGGTGTCGAGCGCGCCGGACAAATCGGGCGGCAGATCGCCCGGATATTGCGTGCCGATGGCGATGCCTGCGCCGAACGCCCTGCCCTCGCGCGCGAGGCTTTCGAGATGCGACGAGTTCGCGACGCGCCATGCCTCGTCCACCACAAGAAGCCGCGTCAGCTTGCGCGGCTGGACGCGGCGCAGAAGCACGCCATGCAGACGGATGATGATGAGTTCAGCGAGCGCGGCCTTGATCTCGTCGGTCGGCAGCGCGAACAGCGACAGCACCAGCCGCTCGTCGAGCATCGCCTCGAACGGCACCGGCAGTTCGTCCGACTTCGGGAACAGCCCCAGTTCGAACAGCGGCGCGATGCGGTCGAGAAGGCTTATCGCCTGCGGGTTCTTCGCTTCCTTCTGTTCTTCGAGGATCGCCACAACGTCGTCGAAGCTCGGCGGGCGGATAGACTCGGCCTCGACCCAGCGCTGCGGATTGATGCCGCGCCGCTCGAAAGCTTCCTTCATCGCGTCGCGCAGGACGGCCGTTTGCCGGTCGCCCAGGCCGAAGACTCGCTTCAGCACGCCCGTGATGGTGAAGATGTGCTCGATTGGCTGCGCCAACCCGTCATCGCTGGGGGACGGCATCAGCGGGTTGAAAGGGATGCCGAAGCGGCGCACGTCGTGGACCTTCAGCCCGATGGCCTGCACGAAGCTGCGTTCGGAGTAGTCGTTCTTGAAGTCGAAGATGCAGATCGGGTAGCCGAGGCTCGCCACGCCGTCGATCAGCACGTTCAGCGTCTGCGTCTTGCCGGAGCCCGGATCGCCCGTGACGAGGATGCCGAAGTTCAGAAGCTTCGCCTCGGTCTCGAACGGCGCCCAGTGGATCGGGCCGCCATCCTCATGCGCGCCGAGCATGACGGCGGGCGCGGAAGGCTGACGGCGGCGCGGCACGGGCGGAGGCGGCGGAGGCGCGGCTTCCTTCGGCGCAGCCTTCTCCTTCTCGGCGGCGGACTCGTCCTCATCTTCGGCGGGCGCGCCAACATAGGGAAACTGCACAATGTCCCACAGCGAAATCGCCTTCGTCAGCGGGCGTGACTCCCGCTGCCAGTCCTCGAAGCCCGGCAGATCCTTGCACATGCGGAAGAAGTGGCGCGCGGAGTCGAGCCGCTCCCAGCACAGCATCTCGAACTGAGGCACCACAATGCCTTGCATGTCGTCGGCTTCTCGCAGAAGCGGCGCAATGAAACGGCCGGTCTTCGGCAGGCGTCCGCCGCGCGGTCGGACGATGACCGGACGCGCGCCGTTGACGCTGCGCAGAAAATTACGGATTTCCTCCGCCAGCGGAGCGCCGCGCCCCTCGTTGCACAGCGCGATCTCGCGGCGCTCGACGCTTTGCCCGTCCTTCTGGAAATCGGCCTCGATCACGACGGTGCCAGTCCGCCCGCGCACGCTGCGCCGCGTCTTGATGGCATCGACGCCCTCGATCTCGGGCGCGCAAGCCTGCACGGCCCATTCAAGGATTTCCGCCTGCTGAAGGCCGTTGCCGACCGACGGCTGAACCACGCGCGAGGTGAGTTCGCCATGCCACTTATCGTCGAAATTGATCGCGGGCGCGGCGGGTGCGAGCACGACCGGCGTTTCCAGGATCGGCGAGGGCGGCGGCGGCATGTCGTCGATATCGGGAACGCGCCCGATCTGGAGATAGACGCGGCGGAATTGCTGGATGAGTTCAAAGACGTAGCGCGGCGTTTGCGCGCCAAGCTCGTCGATCATCCACGCCGGGAACGGATAAAGCGGCTCGGCCGGATCGATCTTCGCGCCCGTGCGGGCAAAAAGCTCGCTGAGCCGACGGCGCAGCATCGATTCCGCCTGACGGCGTCCGAGCGGTTTCAGGCGCACGGGCATCGCGCCGAAACGCTCCAGCCGGTCGCGGATCGAACCGTCGATGCCGTCGGCGATCGTGTCGTAGAGCGCGGGCAGCACGGCATAGGCCACGGCGAGCGGCGGCAGCGTCTCGGCGAGGAGCGCACCTCGGCTGAAGAGATGGCGCAGGCGCTGCTCCCACCCGGCCACGCGGCTCTGTTCGAGTTGGTCGAACGCGAGGAAGAGCGTGCCCCCCGTCGCGCCGATGACGTTCACGAGCGCATCGATGTGGCCGCGCGGAACGTAATCCTCGACGCCTTGCATGAGGCGCACACCACCGACGCTGACATTCAACGGCTGGCCGCGCAGATAGGCGAAGGACTCGTCGTCGCCCGCCGCCGCGCCGAGCAGAGCCGTCACGAAGGCTTCGGACGGCACCGGCAGATGCGACTCGCGCTGGAGCGCGGCGCGGATCGAAACGATGAGCGGGCGCAGGTCGAAATCGCGGATGTCGCCGTGTTCGTCGAGCACCTCGCGGCAGAACTGGGTCACGAGCGCCGGGTCGCCACGCTGAAGGAGCGACGCCGCAAGGCGCGTCAGCGGCGACGGCGCGCCCGCATCCACGAGATAGCGCTCCGATAGCCGCGAGACGATGGCGCGGAGCAGCCACGCGTCGAGATCCTTCTCCGAGACAAGATCCACCATCGGGAACAGCGCCGCGTAGACCCCGCCCTTCTGGTGCATGCGGCGGATGGCGGTGAGAAGCGTATGCGTCTTGCCGGTGCCGGTCGCGCCCTTGATGAGCATCACGCGCGAGGCCGGATCCGGGTTCTGCCCGCGCGCCTGCGCGACAATGGACGAGAGGCCGGTGTCCGCATCGGTCTCGATTTCAGCCACGTCCAGCCGCTCTTCGTCCGCAGCCCCGGCGAGCGAGGCTACAGCGCTGAAAACGCGGTCGAATTCGGGGCTTTCGAAAGCCTTGAGGCGGAGGTCCATGATTGTCGCGTTACATCCATTGATTGACGATGAAGTGGCGTTCGTCGCGTCCGAGACGCAGGCGGGAGCGTTCCTTCAGGCTTGGGTCAAGGGGGCCGGCGATGTCGTAGCGTTCGAGGTCGAGGAGGCCCTCGCGCGCGGCCTCGGCGAGATGTTGCTTGAATTCGTCGAGCGTGCCAAGCGCGAGACCGGCGGCGAGACCGGCGTCGTAAACCTGTGCGATGGCAACGCGGCCGGTATAAGGCCGGGTTTCAAGGTGCAGGGCGAGCTTCCTGACCGAGTCGGCGAATCCGTCCAAGCGAAATGCCCCTTTCGTCTCGGCCGCCCCATTGTCTCCCGCTTTCAGCGCGCCTCGGATGAGCGTTGCGCTGAGTTCGGCGAGCGTCCCCGCCGGGCCTTTGAAGGCGTACGACAGGAGAGCGGCATCGGCTTCGAGCACTGTACCCGAGTCGAGGCCGGCGAAGGCGAGATAGATGCGGCGGCTCATCGGATCGAAGGAAAAGGACCGCTGAGGCCGCAGGAGGTGGATCGTGAAACGGTCGCCCAGTGCGAGGAGAATCTGGCGCAGAAGCTCACAGCGCACCTCGCCGCGCGATGGCGACACGGTGCGCATTTCGAGGCCGTAGAGTGTGCGAAGGGCCACAGCGCCAAGGTCGGCGCGCGCGCGGAGGCCCTTTTCGGTTTCGGCGGCGCCGAGCGCCTTGAGCGCGAGAGCACGTCTCGTTTCGGGCCAGGTCGCTGATGTGGGCTGGGCAGCGCGCAACACGCCGCTGTCTTCGGCAACGAGCCGCGCCTTGATGGTGTCATTCAGTGCGGGTTCGGCGAGGGAAAATTCGGCCAGCGCATCGAGCGCCTCGGCCTTCGGACAGCCATCGCGACGCGAAGCGACATAGCCCGCCACGACTTCGACCGGCAAGATCGGTCGAAGGCACTTCGGATTCGCCTGCGGCGGCAGTCGCGCGTCATTTCCCTCTATCGTCATAACGTGCGGCCCGCGTCGTTTGCGAAATCGTCCTCCGATACTCAACCCTTTGTTCAGATTAACTGATTCGTAACGATTAGGGAAGCCCGCACATGCACCCGGCGGCGTTTGCGCACGCTCTTTTGTCTCACGCCGGGAACGGTCGAGCGAGACGGCTCACGCCATGCTCGGTTTTCTCCCAATGGAACGGCGCGTGGAAAAGCTGCCACAAGGCGCGATAGGCCGCCGCCGACACGAACAGCCAGTAGACGGGTATGAAGAGGACATGCAGCATGAGATGTCTGTGCCGCGTGCCTGCAACGGCGAACGCCGAGAGCGCGATGTTCGCCGCATAGCCGCCGACGAAGTTCACCGCGGCGATCCAGAGCAGCAGGTTTTCCATCGCACCCTCTCCGGCAAACAGCCGTCCCTGAAGCACCTCGTAAAGCATCAGGATGTAAAACACGGGATGCGCCAGCGCCGAAACGATGATCCCCGCGAAATAGGCATGGAACGAGAGAAACCCCGCGACGCCAAGCTCGGACATCGCTTCGCGCGGCCGACGCATGTGCACGCCGAAGGTCTGCATCCAGCCCTTGAGCCAGCGCGTGCGCTGCTTGAGCCACGGCATCGGACGGCAGCAGGCCTCCTCCCACGTGGTGGATTCGAGCGTGCCCGTGCGATAGCCCGCCCGCGCGAGCCGCATGCCGAGGTCCGCATCCTCGGTCACGTTGTACGGGTCCCACGCGCCGATCTCGCGAAGCGCAGCCGCGCGGAAGTGGTTCGACGTGCCGCCGAGCGGCAGCGGCAGGCGGAAGCGCGCGAGCAGCGGCAGAAGCCCCCGGAAAAGGGTCGCATATTCGATGGTGAACTGGCGCGACAGCCAGTTTTCCCGCGCGTTGTAATAGTCGAGCCGCGCCTGAAGGCAGACGAGATCCGCGGGCGCTTGCGCGAAGACGGTCGCCGCCTTGCGCAGCTGGTCGGGCTCGGGCCGATCCTCCGCGTCGTAGATCACGACAAATTCGCCGGACGCGAAATGCAGCGCGTAATTCAGCGCCTTCGGCTTCGTACGCGGCTCGCGGTCGGGAACGACGACGAGATCGACATTACCGGGGAAGGCCAGCTTCTGGGCCGCTTCGATGGTGTCGCGGTCCGATGCTTCGAGCACGATCTTGATGTCGAGTTTGGCGGCGGGGTAGTCGAGGCTCGCGAGGGCATGCGCCAAATGCGGCAGGATCGCCGTCTCCCTGTAGAGCGGCACGAGCACCGTGTAACGGGGGAGTTCGGCATCGCCGAGAAGGCGCGCCTCCTTCGGCTTCGGGCGCGGCAGGGCGATGTTGATCGCGGCGGCGGCTCTGAGCGCGATGGTCAGCAGGAAGAAGATCGACAGCATCGCCGAGGCGAGCGTCAGCGTTTCGGCGGGCGCGAACGCGACCGCCCCGAGCACCAGCCCCACCGCCACCGTCGCGAAATAGAGCTGCCATACGGCGAGGCCCACCTTCGCGCTCCAGTCTGGCCGCGCCATGAGAAGCCCGCGTACGGCCGTTTCGACCATGGCGCTGCCATGCGAGCGCGTGACCGCATCGATCAGTTCCTGACGCGTCATCAGCATGACGCGCTCGCGCTTCGCCCCGAGGCGCCGGGCGAGAGCCGCAAGCGCGGTCGGCGAGTACGTCTCACCGTTGACGGCGATCATGCGACCGGCCCTGGCCGAAAGGCGAACGGGAGTATCGAAAAGCCGCCATGCCTCGTCGGGCGCTTCCGGCAAACGCGTCGCTTCTCCGGCTGCGGGCTCGGAGAGTTCGAGCGAGCGGGAAAGCCGCGCCGTCAGGTCGGAAGCCCTGATCGCGCCTTGCGCCACCGCCGCCTGCACAAGGCTGACGCGAGCGCGGGCGGCGTCGTTTTCAAGTCTGTGGATTTGGTCGGGGGATGCGCCGAGGTCGATGAGAAAATCGCGCTCGATGTCGATGACGGCGGCATCGGAATTCGTCCGGGTGCCGCTGCTGCCGCTTGCATGCCCAATTTCGGAAGGGGTATGCTTCCACTCGTACGGGACGAAGGCGTGGGGCGCGAGGTCCATTTTTTCACTTTACGCAAAACTCATACTACCGAATGAAGAAGAACTGTTTCGCGACTGCCCTGTCCACAAACCGAAGGTTGCGGCCGATGATTACTTTCAGACTGTTACCGCCGCGCCGGGCGCTCCGCCTTCTCGCGGTGTTTTTCTGCGTCGTTTTTGCGGTGACGGTGCTGGCTGCCGAGGGCGATCCCGAAGCGACCGAGAAGGCCGATAACGCACAGAAACTGCGCGACATCCAGGTCGGCCCGAAGCCCGACTGGTCGTGGCTGCCGCAACTCCGCGTGCTGACAGAGGCCGACTATCCGCCGTTCAACTATTATGACGAGGAAGGTCGCCTGATCGGCTTCAACATCGACCTCGCCCGCGCGATCTGCCGCGAGCTTTCCATCGATTGCGACATCTCCGCCGCCGAATGGTCGACGCTCGTGCCATCGCTCAAGGCGAACGAAGCGGACGCAGTGATCGCATCCATGGCCATCAATGGCAAGACGATCGCCGATGTGGACTTCACCAACCGCTATTACATGACGCCCGCGCGCTTCGTCGGCAGAACCGGCGCCTTGTTCCGCGAAGTTTCGGTCGAGGCGCTCAAGGGCGAGAAGGTCGCGGTCGTCAGGGGCTCCGCGCATGAGGCGTTCCTGCGAGACTTCTTCGACGGCGCGAAGATCATGTCCTTCGACACCGCCGCCGACGCGCGGGGCGCGCTGAAAGCGGGCGACGTGGACCTGCTCTTCGGCGACGGCATTTCGCTCATGTTCTGGATTCAGGGCACGGACGCGAACCGCTGCTGCGAGTTCAAGGGCGGCGGCTATACGGAGGCGCGCTATTTCGGCGACGGCATCGGCATCGCGGTGAAAAAAGGCAACACGCGCCTTCGCGAGGTGCTGGATTATGCGCTCGCCCGCGTCAAGGCGTCCGGCCGCTATGAAGAACTGATGCTGCGCTATTTTCCGCTGCCGCTTTATTGAGCATGATCCGCAAAAGTGGACGCCGGTTTTGCGATAAGATCATGCTCATAGAAACTCAGATATTCTAGCAAAAGCGATGACGCTTTAGCGCGGAGCGGCCGACGCCCTCTTGAGTTCTGTGTTTGCATTGCACCAATCCAACTCACTTTGAAAGCGGGAGGACAGCATGGGACTCGACGGAAAAATCGCCATCGTCACCGGCGCTGCGGGCGGCATCGGCCTTGCCATCGCGAAGCGCTACGTGGAAGCGGGCGCGCGCGTTGCCATCGCGGATGTGCGGCTCGATGCGGCGGAGCAGGCTGCGCGTTCGCTCGGCGGAGCGGACAAGGCGATTGCGCTCGAAATGGACGTGACGAGCGAGGACGCCGTGAATGCGGGCGTCGCGAAGACGGTGGAGACCTTCGGCACGGTCGACATCCTCGTGTCGAACGCGGGCGTGCAGATCGTGCATCCGGTAGAGGATTTCCCCTACGCCGACTGGAAGAAGATGCTCGCGATCCATCTCGACGGCGCGTTCCTCACCTCGAAGGCGTGCCTGCCGCACATGTACAAGCAAAACTCCGGCACGATCATTTTCATGGGCTCGGTGCACTCGAAAGCGCCGTCAGCGCTGAAATCGGCCTATGTCACGGCGAAGCACGGGCTTCAGGGCCTCGCACGCGTGATCGCGATGGAAGGCGCCGGCCATGGCGTGCGCACCAACGTCATCTGTCCGGGCTTCGTGAAGACGCCGCTCGTCGAAAAGCAGATCCCCGAGCAGGCCGCGCGCCTCAACATCTCCGAGAAGGAGGTTGTCGAGCGCATCATGCTCGGCCAGACGGTGGACAAGGAATTCACCACCATGGAAGACGTCGCCGAGGTGGCGCTGTTCTTCGCGGCCTTCCCGACTAACGCGCTGACGGGCCAGTCGCTCGTCGTCAGCCACGGCTGGTTCATGAATTGAGCGGCAGCAAGCGGCGCTTGCCGCCGCATCTCCGGCTACTGCCGTTCGTTCAGCGTGGCCTTGCCCGCGTTCGCCTTGACATGGGCGACGATGGCCTCGGTCGGCCAGCACGTCAGCGGCATCCCCGCCCGCTTCTGATACGCGCCGACAGCCGCGCGCGTGCGACCGCCCGCCTTGCCGTCCACCGTGTCGGCATAGAGGCCGAGGCCCGTCAGCCGCTTCTGCAAAAATTCTACATCGGAAGTGTGAACCTGCCGGATCGGCTCCCACGCCTTTGCAAACGGCCCCTGCCCGCGAATGCGGTCGGCGAGGTGGGCGACATACAGCGCGTAGAGGTCGCTCTTGTTGTATTCGCGGATCACCTGAAAATTATGTGTGGTGAGAAAGGCCGGGCCATAGACGCCAGCGGGCTGGAGCAACGACACCTCAACCCCGCGCAACGCGTCGGGGAACCGCTCGCCCTTCAGCGGGCGCACACCGAGGCGCTCCCATTCCGCGACGGGCTTCGTCACGTCGAGATAGCCGAGGCTGCAATCCACGCCGTCCGGCGCGCGCACCTCGAAGCCCCACGGCTGCTTCGCGTTCCAGCCGATGGCGTGCAGGTTGCGCGCCAGCGCCGTCAGCGCGTCCGGCACCTTGGTCCAGATGTCGAGCTTCCGTCCGTCCGGCTCGACCGCGTATTTCAGGTAATCGGTCGGCATGAACTGCACGAGGCCGAACGCGCCTGCCCACGAGGTCTTGAACCTCCGCCGCGCCGATGTAAGCCTGCGTCGCGAGCACGCGAAGGCCGCTATAGCCGTCGTGCTGGGTGCCGAACGCCGTCTCGCGGCCCCACAGGCCAAGCATGATATACGGGTCGACAGCGTAGCGGCTTTTCAGCTCGGACAGCGTTTTCTCGTGGCGCGCGGCAAGGTCGCGGCCTTTGACGAGCAGGTTCGCCATCTGTTTCTCGGACACATACTGCTCGGGCGTGCGCACGAACTCAGGCTGCTCGCCCTGCGACTTGCGATTGCCGATGTCGAGATCGGGGAGGCTGAAATCCGCCGTAAGCGGGCGCGTGGTGCGGTCGTAGACCTCGGGCTTCACGCCCGCATCGAGCGCCGACTGCCGGAACGACGCGATCCATGCGCGAAAACCGTCCTGTGTCGCTTCCGCGGCGCGCACCGGCAGCGCGACCGATACGGCTAAAAGGACGCAGAGCAATCCGCCGCAAAACGCGAAGAGAGAGGATATTTTGTGCGGTCGCCGATGTATCATCTTTTGTACCTCGTGGAACATGCGGCGAAACCGAGCTTTCCGCTCTGGTCGCCGACCCGTCTCGTCGGGGTTGATCGGGATCGCGCATCCCGTCGGGAGCGCGGCAGGCGGATGCGTTCTGCCATCCCGGAAGTTGGGCCATCATAGGAGGGACAATCTCAGCGGGTAAATTTTGTCTTTTTATGGTCAACGCCGATTTCTGGAAGGTTTACCTTGTCAGTAGCCCACATCAACAAGATCGCGACCGCAGTCCCGCCCCACCAGGTTCACAAGGCTTTCATTGAATTTCAGCGGCAAATACTGACGGACCCACGCAAGCGCTCGATTTTTGACCGACTTGTACAAATGGGGCAGATCGAAAATCGGTTCTCTTGCGTGGTGCCCTCCGAGGACCACGTCGGCGCGTCGATCAACGGCGAGGTTTTCTACGCTCCCGGCAATTTCCCGAGCACCGGGCAGCGCATGCGTCAGTACGAGATCGAAGCACCGCTTCTCGCCGAGCGCGCCGTGGCGCGGCTCGACCTTGGCGCGGCAACGGACGAGATCACCCACCTGATCGTCACATCCTGCACCGGCTTTTCCGCGCCCGGCGTCGACCTCGAACTCGTCAGCCGTCTCGGCCTCAACCCTGGCGTCGAGCGCACCATCGTCGGGTTCATGGGCTGCTATGCGGCCATCAACGCGCTGAAACTCGCGCACCACATCGTGCGCTCGGAACCATCCGCTAAGGTGCTTGTCGTCAGTATCGAGCTATGCACGCTGCATTTCCAGGAGACGCAGGAACTTGAGGAGATGATGCCGTTTCTCCTGTTCGCGGACGGCGCGGCGGCGGCGCTCATCAGCGGCGAGCAGAAGGGCCTGTCGATGGAGCGCTTCTACGCGACGGTGATGCCGGAGGCGGCGGATCAGATGGCGTGGCACATCCGCGATTTCGGTTTCGACATGGTGCTGTCGACGCGCATCCCGGCATCCGTCGGCGAGGCCATCAACCGCGCCGCCGACGCGATCCTCAACGGCTGGACGACGAAGGACATCGAGCTTTGGGCCGTGCATCCCGGCGGCCGCGCCATTCTCGACGCGGTGGAGAGCGCGTTCCGCCTGCCGATCGACGCGCTGGCGGCATCGCGGCAAACCCTGAAAGACTTCGGCAACATGTCTTCCGCCACAGTGCTGTTCGTGCTGAAGTCTGTGCTTGAAGATGCGCGGTCGGGCGCCAAAGGATGCGCGATGTCCTTCGGGCCGGGGCTGACGGCGGAGACGATGCTGTTCAAGGCGGTGTAAACTTGATGCCCGATTTCTCGAAGCGGGACACGACGCCGGAACTGATGGACCATGAGGAGGTGCCGTATGAGGAGCATCGCGCGGTCCTCCGGCAGCTGACGCGCGCCAATGAGTTGTCTCTCGCCTATCGCCCGACGCTTGCCTTTTTCCGGCGGATCAAGCGGGAAGGCCGCTGGCCGAAAGACCGGCCGCTCGTCGTCGTCGACGCCGCCAGCGGTTACGGTGACATGTCGCGAAAAGTTGATCTCTGGGCGCAAGAAAACGGCGTCCAGGCCCGCTTCATCGGGGTAGACATGAACCTGAGGGCTGCGCGGTCTGCCGCCGAAGCCACGCCGCCGGGCCGGCCAATCACATGGCTCACGGCAAATTTGTTCGACTTTCGCGCCGATTTCGATGTCGATATCGTCATGTCTTCGTTGTTCACCCATCATCTGCCGGGACCGGAACTCGTGCGTTTCATTCGCTGGATGGAGGATACGGCGCGTATCGGCTGGATCATCAACGATCTGGAGCGCCATCCGCTGCCCTATTATTTTCTCAAGGCTGCGTTCTTCGCGACGCGGCAGCATCGCTTCATGCGCCATGACGGCCCCGTTTCGGTCGCAAGCGCCTTCAAGCGCGAGGATTGGCAAAGGCTGCTCGACGAAGCGGGACTCGCGCCCGGCGCGGCGAGCATCGAGGCATGGACGCCGTTCAGGCTCTGCGTGACGCGGGTCAAGGGCGCGGCGGCATGAATTACGATGCTGCGGTGATCGGAGGGGGCCCGGCCGGGGCTGCCCTTGCCACTCATCTTGCGCGGGCGGGGCGTAGCGTCGTCGTGTTCGAGAAGGAAGCCGTCGCCCACGACAAGGTTTGCGGCGAATTCCTGAGCCACGAGGGCGTCGGCTATCTCGAGTCGCTGGGCCTTCCGGTGGACGAGCTGGGCGCGCTGACCCTCAGCCACGTGCGTCTCGCGGGGACGGGCGAGCCGGTGACGGCGCGGCTGCCTTTCGAGGCGCGAAGCCTATCCCGGCGCGTGCTCGACGAGGCGCTGCTGCGGCTCGCGTCAAGCGCGGGCGCGGAAATCCGGCGCGGCGTGCGTGTCAAGAGCGTGACCGGCACGATGAACGGCTTCGCCCTCCTGCCCGAACGCGGCAGCGAGGTGTTCGCAAACGCCGCGTTCCTCGCCAGCGGCAAGCACGACATCAAGGATTTCAAGCGCGAGCGCGGCGCGCACCCGGAGTGCCTCGCCTTCAAGACGTATTGGCGGCTTCAGCCCGAGGAAGCGGTGGCGCTATCCGGCCATATCGAGCTGATCCTGTTTCGCGGCGGTTATGCGGGCCTTCAGCCGGTCGAGGGCGGCCGCGCCAATCTGTGTCTCATCGTGCGCAAGGATGTCTACGCGGACCGCTATGGCTCATGGGAGGCGGTGCTCGACGCGCTTCGGCACGAGGCACCACACGCCGGACGTCGGCTTTCCGGCGCGGAGTGCCTCACCGAGAGGCCGCTCGCCATCGCGGGCCTTCCCTATGGCTTCCTCGCGCGCTCGAACGGCTGGCTGTGGCGCATCGGCGATCAGGCGGCGGTCATTCCGTCCTTTTCCGGCGACGGCATGTCGATTGCGTTGCACACCGCGCATCGCGCGGCGGGCATCTACCTTTCCGGCGAAGGCGCGGATGTCTTCCAGGCGGCACTTGCCCGCGATCTGTCCGCGCAGCTTCGCCGCGCCACGGCCTTGTCGCGCCTGCTCGTGAGCCCGATGGGACAGAAGCTGGCGATGAACGCCGCCTACATGCTTCCGCGGATGCTGTCGTTCGGCGCGGACTGGACGCGTATTCCGCCGCGCGCACTGGACCGGGCCGCCTCGTAGTTCCCTCGCGGCGATAGCCCGGCGGCGCAGAGCGGTCGAGCGCATTATTAAGTCTGTTCAAAACGGAGCGGCATCGGCGGCCGCCATAGTCTTTCGCTGTATTGCGTTTTATAGATGATGGCTCGTATCGACGAGACCGATCCGTTCAAGGTTGTCGCGATGATTCCGACCTTCGAAACGCCCCGCCTCATACTTCGTCCGACCAGGCTGGAAGATGCCAACGCAACGCAGGCGCTCTTTCCGCATTGGGAAATCGTGCGTTTTCTGAGCGATCGCGTGCCGTGGCCCTATCCGGCTGATGGGGCGCTCACCTATTATCGCGACGTTGTCCTCCCGGCCATGGAAGCTGGCAATCTTTGGGGCTGGACGATCTGGCTCAAAAGCGGCCCCGATCACCACATCGGCAGCGTCGAATTGCGGGATCTGAACGGCGATAATCGCGGCTTCTGGCTCGGACTTCCGTGGCATGGACGGGGCATCATGACCGAGGCCTGCGAGCCGGTGACGGACTACTGGTTCAACACGCTCGGCCGTGAAACGCTGAGGGTCGCGAAGGCCCCGGATAACACGGCTTCCCGCCGCGTCACCGAAAAGGAGGGCGCGCTCGTCATCGCCATCGAAGAACGCAGCTATGTAGGCGGAGTCTGCGCGGCCGAAATCTGGGAACTCACGCGCGAGGACTGGAACGCCTTTCGCGCGGCAACCCGAAGCGTGTAGGGGAAAGGCGCTTAATCGCGGCAGGATCGGCCGCGGTTGACCGGAAATCGAGCTTCGATCTGTCACCTCGTGGCGCGCATTACCCTGCAAAGCTCAAGCCACAAATTCGGCGTCACACCCCCGCAAAAGGCTCGCGCGCATCCCCTCGCTCACGCTTTGTGCATTGCGCCACAAGCCCAGCTTATCGCAATTATTTTGCGTTTCTTGGCGCATTTATTAATTACGAAGAAAAATGATTGCTTTTATCCGGGATTGGCGGTTGAATCTGCCAAACGG
Source organism: Rhodomicrobium udaipurense JA643 (assembly GCF_000636015.1). GTDB lineage: Bacteria > Pseudomonadota > Alphaproteobacteria > Rhizobiales > Rhodomicrobiaceae > Rhodomicrobium > Rhodomicrobium udaipurense. The sequence continues at coordinate 8,375 of NZ_JFZJ01000012.1, read as the reverse complement.
AGGATAATCGATGACCGAAATAACACCCGGCTTTGCCACCCTTTCCATCCATGCCGGCGCGCAACCCGATCCCGCTACCGGCGCGCGCATCACGCCGATCTACCAAACCGCGTCTTATGTGTTCGACAACGCCGAACATGCCGCCGCGCTGTTCGGTTTGCAGGCGTTCGGCAACATCTACACGCGCATCAACAACCCGACGCAAGCCGTGCTCGAAGCGCGCCTCGCAGCCCTCGAAGGCGGCACGGCAGCGCTCGCAGTCGCATCGGGCCACGCCGCGCAGTTTCTCATATTCCACGTGCTGCTTGAGCCGGGCGACGAATTCATCGCCTCTCGCCAGCTTTATGGCGGTTCCATCAACCAGTTCAACCACGCCTTCAAGAAGTTCGGCTGGAACGTGGTCTGGGCCGACGGCAACGACCCGGCAAGCTTTGAAGCCGCCGTCACGCCGAAGACGAAGGCCATTTTCATCGAATCCATCGCGAATCCCGGCGGCATTGTCCTCGATGTGCCCGCGATCGCGGCGGTGGCCAAGAAAGCCGGCGTGCCGCTCATCGTGGACAACACGCTCGCGACGCCCTACCTGTTCCGTCCGAAGGAGCACGGCGCGGACATCGTGGTGCATTCACTCACGAAGTTCCTCGGCGGTCAGGGCAACTCGATCGGCGGCGCCATCATCGACAGCGGCACATTCGATTGGCTGAAGAGCGGGCGCTATCCAGCGATCTCCGAGCCGAATCCGTCCTATCATGGCCTGAATATCGGCGAGACTTTCGGCAATTTCGCCTTCGCCATCGCGGCGCGCGTGCTCAGCCTCCGCGACCTCGGCCCCGCCATTTCGCCGTTCAACGCCTTCCTGATAATAAACGGCCTCGAAACGCTGCCGCTTCGCATCGAGCGTCATGTGCAAAATGCTGTGAAGGTCGCCGAGTGGCTCGAAAAGCACCCGAAGGTCGCGTGGGTCAACTATGCGGGCTTGCCGGGCAACCGCTATCATGAGCTGGCCCAGCGCCTCACGCCGAAAGGCGCGGGTGCCGTGTTCACCTTCGGCCTGAAGGGCGGCTATGAGGCTGGCGTCAACCTCATCTCGAACGTGAAGCTGTTCTCGCTTCTCGCCAATATCGGCGACGTGCGCAGCCTCATCATTCACCCGGCTTCCACAACCCATGCGCAGCTCACGCCGGAGCAGCGCGAATCGGCGGGCGCTGGCGACGACACAGTGCGTCTTTCCGTTGGCATCGAGGATGCGGCGGACATCATCGCCGACCTCGAACAGGCGCTTGCCTCTCAGTAAGCTTCGGGCAGAAGATCATCGCAAGGCCGGGGTTTGAGCCCCGGCCTTTTTGCGTGCGCGTCAGAAAATGAAGCGCAGAAGCCGCCGCGACGACTGCCTCAATACTGACGCTCAAACAGCCGCAGATATCCTGGGTTGGCCCGAGCAAGGATGTTATCCTGAATGCTCGCATCGGAATCCCAACGATAGCGGAAAGGCAGATCCTCGTCGTAGGGATACTGGCTGTAATGGTATCTGCCGTAGCAGCCGCCTTGCGCGCACGGGCTGACGCGATAGCAGTTATAGGCGCACCAGTTCGAGAACAGGTCGCCGCCTCCGTAGTGACGCCCGGTATCGGACACGCGGATCGCCTGCACCGGCGAAGCGGCGGGCGCATCGAACCTCGGCAGCGACTGGGCTTCCACCGCGAGAAACATCGACGCGGCGACGCAAAACAAAAATGACGCTCTCATGGCGTTCGATCCTGATTGGCGGTGAGCTTTAAAGCTGATCGGCAAAACTGGACGCCGATCCATGTTCTCGAAGGAGATATGGCGGCGGCGCGCAGGCTGCGTGGCAATGGACATGGCAATGGACAGGGAGGCTCGCGCCTCCCCTTTTTGCATTGGCCTAGAAAATGCCGAAAAAGCCGCCGCCGCCGAAGAGCCCGCCACCGCCACCGCCGCCGCAGCCACAGCCGCAGCCACACGGAGACACAACCTTCACGTAGGTCGTGGTGGTCGTACAGCAGCTGGTAGTCGTGACGACGCGCCTCTTGTAGCAACCAACCTTCACGATGGCGCTGGAAGCAGAGGCGTCGACGCCGGTGGGTGCGAGCGGGAGCGCGGAAGCACTGCCGGAAGCGAGAGTCGCGGCCGTAAGGGCGGCGATAGCAACGACAAGTTTCTTCATCTTATCCTCAACAGGATTACACGTACACGCAGCATCATAGCTGCACTTCATCCTATGGCTCGTCCGATAACAGTTCTGTTAAGCCGCGCAATACAACAACAGTTGGCGTATTATTATTTTATGATACACTCGCATTTTTTATGATTATATATTTTTATCGCTGTTTCCTAAAATATTTCAGCAATCACTACTTCCTGTAAACGATGAGTTCGACAATTTATGAGCTCGTAACTTTAATGGAACCCAAGCCGTAGCAAGGATATTTTCGGCGAGACGCCCGGAAAGCTCCGGCGCGGGCAATCGGGAACGGACGGATGTCCCGTGGTTTCGCCCGACAGTCGAACATACGGCCACAGTCAAGGGAGCGGGTTTGTCATGCGTTTCAGAGGATCGATTTTCACAGGTGTCCTGCTCGGACTAGCAGCCGTGGCCGCACCCGCGCTCGCGGCCACCCCGGGCTCGGGCGTCTCGGCAGCCACCACACAAGCGGCCGGCGTTGCGGATTCCACAACCCTCGTTAGAGATGGAGGCCGCGGAGGTGGCGGCATGGGTGGCGGCATGGGTGGCGGCATGGGCGGCGGCGGCATGGGACGCGGCGGCGGCGGCTTCGGCGGAGGACCGGGCATGGGCGGCGGCGGTTTCCGCGGCGGTGGCGGCGGAATGGGCGGCCGCCCCCGGTTCAGCGGACCGGGAGTCGGTGGCCCCCGCTACGGTGGACCAGGTCGGGGACCAGCCATGCGAGGTCCGGGATTCGCTGGCCCGCGCTATGGTGGGCCCGGTCGGGGACCGGCGATGCGAGGCCCGGGATTCGCCGGACCGCGCTACGGTGGTGGTCCCCGTTGGGCTGGCCCCGGCCCGCGTTACAGCCGCAACTACGGACGGCGCGGCGGATATTGGCGGGGCGGCCGCTGGATCTGGTATGGCGCGCCGCTGGTCGGACTTGGAGTCTACGGCTATGGCAGCAGTTGCTACAACAACTGTCTCGCCGCAGGATATGGCCCGGCCTATTGTTCGACCTACGCGTCCGATTTTTGTTACTGAGTGTCGGCAGTTTCGCGTCGCGAAGAACACGCTGTCGAAGCCGATAAAAGCAAATCTTGAGAAAGGGCCGCCGTAACTGGCGGCCTTTTTTTTGCGAGCGCGTCACACTTCGCCACAAGTTACAATTTTTGACAGAATGTCTTTATGATCGCTGCTTTCCGGGATTATACTCTTCCTTGTTGAGCTGCGGCGAGACGGGTTTGCCGCGCGCTTTTTCGCCCCGATTGGGCATCTCCGGGCACAAAAGAGGGACTGCCATGACGTTGAAAGGAACTATGATCGCGGTGATCGCCGCCATTGGTCTATGCGCGGGCACCGCTTCCGCCGCAACGATCGACGGCGGCGCGCAAAAAGCGATCGCGAAGAACGGAGTGAGCACGTTCACCCTGATCGGATCACATCACGGCCAAGGGGGTGGTGGCGGCGGAATGCGGCACCATAACGGCCCACCGCCCGGGTTCAAGTTTTCACCATCGCATAGGCCCTATAGTGGCCCTCCCGGTGGCTACAAGATTTACAAACATCCGAATTTCTCCGGAATACCGCATAACAAGCCTTACCCCTCTGGAATGAAACCGCCTTCTGGAAAGCCATATTACGGGGGCAAGCCGCCATTTGCGGGCGGCAAACATCCGTATCGCGCCGGGGGCTGGGGAAATCACCGTCGCCGCTACTGGCGTAACGGGCGCTGGTATTGGTATGGCGCGCCGGTGATCGGGTATGGCATCTACAGCGCCTATGACAGCTGCTACTGGAGCTGCATCAACGACGGTTACGGCCCCGCCTATTGCACGAACTACGCCACGAATTTCTGCTACTGACGCAAATCGAAGAGGGCCGCTTAACGCGGCCCTTTTGCATCTCAGACCTCGCCGGGGCGCGGCTTCAACATCCACCTTATAAGGATGCCCGCCCACACCACCCAGATCACCGTAATCACGAGATAGAACAGCAGGTGCCGCCAAAGCTCCGTGCCGGGTAGGCGCGCGAGCGCGATGGAGATGGTGAACAGGAAATATAAGACGGATCCGAAAACAAAAACAATCACGCCGATCAGTTTTCTCAATCTCGGGTTCATGCCTTTTCCGTCCTGTCCCATTCGCATGTGCAAAAGCCAACCGCGTTGATAGTCGAGGCTTGTGGCCTTCGCAAATTTTCTTTTTAGCTCAAGGCCAAGCTGGGAGCGCACTCCTGTCCGGGGGGAGGGAGGAGCGCACCCGGTGAATGACAGGCCGGCGTCCGCCGCATTTCCGGCGACGGACGTCGTTTTTCAATTCAACTCCGGTGGCTCGATGAAAAAGTTGTTTTTTGTACCAGTTGGCATCGCTGCTTTTGCCATGATCGCGAGCGTGAGCTATTCCGCCGATCCGTCCAAACCGAAGCCGGATGAGGTAAGCGCGGCACAGAACGGCGGCGCTTCGCAGGCATCGTCCGCGAAGGCAGCGCAGGACGAAAAGACCGTTCCCGCGAAGAGCGGGGGTACGACGCCCGCAGCCGCGGTGAAGCCCGCTGATCCTGAAAAAGCGGAGCCCGCCAAAGCCGCTCCCGCCGCGACGAAAGCAGCAGACGCAAAGCCTGCCGAAGCCAAGCCTGAAGTCAAGAAGCCAGTCGAGACGAAACCTGCGGCATCCGCCAAGCAGCCCGATGCGAAGTCCGCGGTGAAGCCTGCCGATAAGCAGCATGAAGTGAAGGCGGCGGCGAAGGCCGAGGACAAGAAGGCGGCCGCGACCGCGAACACCGTCGCAAAGCCCGTCGCCGCTGAAGCCAAGGATGCGAAGCCCGCCCCCACGAGCGCGACCGCTGCAAAGCCCGCCGTCGCGAAGAAGGCCACGGTCAAGAAGGCAAAAAAGAAGTCAGCCAAGCGCTATGGCAAACACCACGCAAAACGCATCCACCGCAAGCATCGCCATCTTCATCGCTCGCACAAGCGTCGTCACCGCGAGCACAATCACCGCAAATACAAGACGCATCACGCTTCGAACGCCGCGCAACCAGCTACGACGGCAGGCTCGATCTAAGCGGATTGAGCGTGAGGTCGCATTGCGTCAACCGGGCGAATGCGGACCATCTCGGCGAACTGCCGCCGTTCACCATGCTGGCGAGCCGCGAATCCCCGCGCCGGTTTTGCGGCACCATCACCGGCGCGTCGCTCTCGATTCCATCAAAAGCGACGCTCTAATTTGCTCGAAAAACGCTCTATGACCGCGCGTGCGGAATGAGCTTGTCGATCACTTTAGCCGAGCAGATCACGCCCGGAATACCCGCGCCCGGATGCGTGCCCGCCCCCGTGAGGAACAGGTTCTTGATGCCCTCCGCCTTGTTGTGGAAGCGGAAATAGGCCGACTGCGTGAAGTGCGGCGCGATCGAGAAACCCGCGCCCTCGTGGCTGAGATAGCCGTGCTTGAAGTCGCGCGGCGTCATGACCATCTCGGCGCGGATCGTCTCGGACAGGCCAGGCAGGATCGTGCGTTCGAGGCCCGCCACGATCCGGTCGCGCAGTTTCGGCCCCTCAACGCTCCAGTCGATGTTGCCCTTGAGGTTCGGCACCGGGCACAGCGCATAGAACGCATCGCAGCCTTCCGGCGCAAAGGTCGGGTCGGTCGCGGTCGGGCGGTGGACATAGAGCGAGAAGTCGTCCGCCAGCACCCTCTTGTTGAAGATGTCGTCGAGCAGCCCCCTGTAGCGCTTGCCGAGCCAGATCGTGTGGCGCGCAACGTCGGGATATTGCCGATCCGTGCCGAAATAGAGAACGAACAGGCCCATCGAGAGCCGCGCCGTCTTGCGCTTCAGGCGCGCGGAAAGCCCGATTTCGCTGTCGGGAATCATATCGCCGAAGAGATGCATCGGATCGACGTCCGAAACCACGATGTCGGCGGAGACCGTCTCGCCGTCCTTGAGGCGCACGCCCTTCGCCGTCCCGTTCTCGATGACGACGGAAGACACCGTCTCGCCGAGGCGAATGTCGACGCCTTCCTCTTCCATCAGCTTGCCCAGCGCTGACACGATCGCGCCCGTGCCGCCTTCGGCATAGAACACGCCCCATTTGCGTTCGAGGTAGTGGATCAGCCCGTAAATGCTTGTCGTGTTGAACGGGCTGCCGCCGACGAGCAGCGGCTGAATCGACAGAGCCTGCCGAAGCTTCGGGCTGTGGAAATATTTCGTCACGAAATCCCAGATCGTGCGGTAGCTGCCGAGCTGGACGAGGCGCGGGATCTGGCCGACCATCGTGAACGGGTTGTGGAACGGCTGGTCGGCGAGGTTGGTAAAGCCCGCGTCGAACAGCTGCCTCGAGTGCTCCAGCATGCGCAGATAACCGTCGCCGTCACGCGGATCTATGCGGTTCATCGCGGCGAGCGTCTCTTCGAGCGTGCCGCCGTAGTCGAACGTGGAGCCGTCCTCGTCGAAGAAGAAGCGATACCACGGCGTAAGCGGCTTAAGCGTGAGGTAGTCTTCGCTCTTCTTGCCGAACAGGTCGAACAGCTCCTCGATGAGGAACGGCGCGGTAATCACCGTCGGCCCGGCGTCGTGCTTGAAACCGTCCTTCTCGAACACCTGCGCGCGACCGCCAAGCATGCGGCCACGGTCGATCAGCGTCACGCGATAGCCCTTGGCCGCGAGCCGGAGCGCCGCCGCGATGCCGCCGAATCCTGCGCCGACAACGAGAGCTGTTTCGGCGCTTCCGGCGCGTGAGCGTGCGGGCGCTTCAGTGTTCGCGACGATCTGATCCATGGCTTTTCCTTATATATCTTACGGTTCGACGCCTTCGACGATGACGATCTCGCCTTCGGAAAAACCGGCGCGATGCGCGCGGGCGGCTTGATATTCCAGCGAGTTGTAGCAGTCCACCGCCGCCTCGAAGGACGGAAATTCGATGACGACATTACGCGCGCGGGCGGTGCCCTCCGCTGCGGTAAAGCGTCCTCCCCTGGCGAGGAAGCGCGCGCCGTGAGCTTTGAAAGCGTCAGCGGCGCCCGTGACATAAGCCTTGTACGCGTCGGCATCTTTCACATCGACGCGGGCGATCCAGTAAGCTTTCGGCATAAGTGTCAACCTCCCTGAACAGCTTGGCCCCGAATGCCGCAGTGTGTAAAGTTCAGTTTACAAGCCAAGGCTCATAGGCCATACCGTTTTGATGGCCAAGCTGTTTTTACGTAGTCTTTCAACGGGCATCGGACAGATAGAGGCCAACATCAAGCCATCGTCAAGTTACCACTACGGGAATCTTACATGGGCGGCCAGCTAGACGTTTACATGATGCTGCGGGCGAAAATCGAGTCGCGGCTTGCGGAACTGGTTCGGTTGGACGGGCCACTCGATCCATTGCAGGGCTCGCTGCGGCACAGCCTTCTCGCCCCCGCCAAACGTGTCCGCGCCGTGCTGACGCTCGTTGCCGCCCGCGAACTTGGCGGCCGTGAAAGTGACGCGCTCGACCTCGCCTGCGCGGTCGAGATGATCCACACCGCCTCGCTGATCCTCGACGATCTGCCCTGCATGGACAACGCAGCTACCCGGCGCGGCATTCCTTCAAATCACCGCGTCTTCGGTGAGGCGACGGCGATTCTCGCCTCGATCGGCCTCATGAACCGCGCCTATGGCGTCGCTGCCGCCTCGGCAAAGCTTTCGGCCGACCAGCGCGCCGAAGCCGTCGGCGTGCTCGAATGGTCCGTCGGCCTCGAAGGGCTGGTGCGCGGCCAGCATGACGACCTCGCGGACTACCGCGCGACCATGAACGAAGCACAGCTCGAAACCATGTATGCGCAGAAAACCGGCGCTCTTTTCGCCGCCGCAGCCGAATGCGGTGCGATAGTTGCGAATAATCAAGCCGCGCGCCCCGCAATGCGCAAATTCGGTCTTGATCTCGGCGTAGGATTCCAAATCTTAGATGACGTGCTCGACGCGCATGCGACGAGCGATCGCGCAGGCAAGGACACGTCCAAGGATTCCGGGCGCACCACATTCCCGAGCCTGCTCGGCGTGACGGAAGCGGCGGAAATTGGCCGCGCGAAGATCGAAGGCGGCGTGGGCGCGGCGGTTGCGGCGGCTCAGGCAGCCGGAAGCGACGGGCGTCTGTTCACGGCGTTCGCCTCGCGGCTGGCAGAAGCATTTTCCGAGCTGATGCCGGAGTTTCAGGGGAAGCTCGTCGTCAGCG
>NZ_JFZJ01000011.1 GCF_000636015.1 Rhodomicrobium udaipurense JA643 | reverse complement strand
GATCGGCGGCTGCTAATGCGCGGCGAGTGTGATCGACGGCGCGTTCAGCACGGCTGCGCAGGCCGGAGGCAACTGCGCCATGGTTATGCCGGCCTTCGGCTTCGCGGGCGCTGACGCCACTTTAGGCTTCGGCGCGACGGGGACAACCGGCTTCGAAAGCTTCGCGATCCACTTATCCAGCCCTCCGCCGCACCCGTCGCCAGCGGGCAGAGGCGGCTGATTACGGCAGCCCTCATCGCCAGCGGGGCAGGCGAGCCGGACATGGAAATGCGCATCATGGCCCATGATGGGCTGGATCTTGTGCAGGAAGCCGCGATCGTCCGTCACATTATCGCACATCCACTTTTTGATCGCGGGATTGACGAAAACGCGCGTGACTTCAGGATAGGACACCGCGCGGCGCAAAAGCTTGACGTGGTCCGGCGTCCAGCTCTGCTCGTTGACGTGCACGGGATCGAGCAAAACGCTGTCCATCTTCATTTGCTCGCGCTCATCGACCGCAAGCGTGCGACCGGGCATCGGCTTGTACCAGATGTCGACGTCGAGACCGACCTGATGGCTCGCGTGACCGAAGGGCATGGGGCCGCCGCGCGGCATCGACATGTCGCCGATCAGAAGGCCCGGCCATCCGTCCTTCGCCTTGGCATCCTTGGCGAACTTTTCGATGAACGTCACAAGAACGGGGTTGCCCCAGTGGCGGTTGCGTGAAAGCCGCATGCCCTGCCAGACCGGTCCATTTTCGGGAAGCTGCGCCGCGCCCGCAAGGCAGCCCTTCGCATAGAAGCCGACGGATCGCGTTTCCATCTTGGCGGGTTCGCGCGCCGCGCCGAACAGCAGCTTCGCGGGCGTCGCCTTGAAGACCTGCGGAGGAATAGGCCCGCTGCCGGGGATAGGAAGCGGCGTCGCGGCGGGTGTCGCTCCGGCTGCCAGTCGCACGCCGGGCGCGGCTGTCGCAGCAGCCTTGACCGGGATCGCGACCGGAGCATTCGTGGTGGGAGCGGGTTGCGCCACGGAGGGCGCGGTTCCTGTTTCGGCCGTCGGCGCAGTGGACGTCGCTGCGGCCCGCGTCTCGGTCAATTGCGCCTGAGCCGTGACCGCGTGTTTCGGCGTGCCGCGACGAGGATTATAGGTGGACGTCGATTTCGACGTATCAGACGATGAAGCCGCCAGCCCCGCAAGGGCATCCGCGCCGCCCGAGGCAACCGTCACCGCCAGCGCGACACTCGTGACCAGCGACGCGTTGAGCAGAAAATTTTGCACTTTCATCCAAAGTCTCCCGGCCTGATCGCCCCGCCTCCTGCGGAAGGCGAACGGTCGATCTGCAAAGACCGAGCGCCGTGGCTTTGTCAGCGCGCGGCGCTCCCCGAGTACCATTTAATTCAGACGATAAGTCCGATATCGGGTGGAATTGTAGCGGAAAGGCTTCACCGTTTCGTTGCCAAAACCTTAAACAGCGTTAACCTCAGCGTGTGCCTATGCTTCCGCTCGCGATTTAAGTGCATGCCCAGCGAGCGTCTTGCCGAGCGACCACGCCGCGCCAGGCACCTTGTGGGCGGCGGCAATCGTCGCGTCGAACGAGTCCTCGATCCACTTGCAGTCGTCGTCGGTCAGCGTAAGTGCGGGCAGCAGCTTCACGATGTTCATGCCGTGCCCCGCGACCTGGCAGAGGACCTTGTGCTCCTTGAACAGCGGGATGGTAATCATCTGGCTGAAGAGGCCCTTGTTCGCCGCCTCCAGCGCGTGCCACGACATGCGCAGCGCAAAGGATTTCGGCTCGCCGAACTCGATGCCGATCATGAGCCCCTTGCCGCGAACATCCTTCATCAGCTCGTGCCGACCGATCATCGACCGGAACGAGGCCGCTAGCCGCTCGCCCTTGGCGGCAGCATTCTCGATCACGCCGTCTTCTTCGAGGATCGAAAGCGTTGCCAGCGCCGCCGCCATCGCCATGTCGTTCTTGGCGAAGGTGGAGCCGTGGACCACCGCGCGATCCATGCGGTTGAACAGCTTGTCGAAGATCCATTTGTGCGTCAGCACAGCGCCAACCGGCACATGGCCGCCCGATAGCGCCTTCGCGACGAGCACGAGGTCCGGCTCGACGCCCGGCCAGTGATCGATGGCGAAGAACTTGCCCGTGCGGCCGACGCCGGTCTGAATTTCGTCCGCGACAAATAGCGTGCCGTATTTCTTGCAAAGCTCCTGAACGCCCTTCAGGTAGCCGTCGTCGGGCACATGCACGCCCTTGCCCTGGATTGGCTCGACGAAGAAGCCCGCGATCTTCTTCGTCTTCAGCGCGTCTTCCAGCGCCGTGAGATCGTTGAACGGCACTTCCACCGTATCGGTGAGAAAGCCCTCGAAGCCCTTGCGGAAAATCTGGTCGCCGTTTAGCGAGAGCGAACCGTAGGACAAGCCGTGGAACGCATGGCTGCAATGCGCGATTCCCGCGCGGCCCGTCGCAGCGCGCACGAACTTGATGGCGGCTTCAACGCTCTCGGTCCCGGAATTGGCGAAGAACGCCTTGTCCAGCCACGGCGCCCGCGCGAGAAGGCGCTCGGCGACGACGCCCGCGAGCGGCGACACGTCCATCTGAACGAGGTTCGGTAATTCGCTGTCGAGCACCTGCCGCAGTGCGTCGTTCACCTTCGGATTGTTGCGCCCGAGCGCGAAGACTCCCCAGCCCGAAAGGAGGTCGAGATATTTGTCGCCCGCGCGGTCCCACAGGTAAGCGCCCTGTCCGCGCACGAAGCCGACATCGTAGCCGATTGTCTTGAGGACGCGCACCATCTGCTCGTTCAGATGCCGCGTATGGAGCGCATAACGCCCCGCCTCGTTCTCCGCGAAAAGCGATTTGATGTCGATGCTCATGCTGAACGGCTCCTCGGCGGCGGTCGCGTGATGCGCGCCCGGCCCTATCTTTGAATTGTTCTGGGGATAGCATGCGATGCGGGCTGGACGCAAAATTTGTTCTTAACCGCAGAAATTCCACATTGGGGGCACATGAGGCTCGCAGGCAACAGATTGGAGTCAAAATTCATGAAGGTATTTCATCTCGCAGCGGTCGCGGGCCTGCTCATCGCCGGTCCCGCTTTTGCTCAGCCGAAGCCCGCTTCCCCTAAACCTGCCCCGGCGGCGCCAGCCGCGCCTGCGGTTCCGTCCGTTCTGGGTGAATGGCTTGTCGAAGACGGCACCGCTCAGGTGCGTGTCGTTTCCTGTGCGGACGGCGTCTGGGGTATCATCTCGTGGACGAAGGGCGAGCCCGGCGTCGACAGCAAGAACCCCGATCCGGCGAAGCAGACGCGATCCGTGCTCGGCATGCCCATCCTTCTCGGGATGAAGCCCTCGGCGGATAAGCCCGGTCGCTTCGACGGCGAAGTGTACAACGCCGAGGAAGGCGACAACTACATCTCGCACATCAGCCTTTCGAGCCCGGACTTACTGCGCATCGAAGGCTGCGTGCTCGGCGGGTGGATCTGCGGCGGGCAGGACTGGACTCGCGTCAAGACCCCGCCGCAGAAAGGCGCTCTGACCGATCAGGCCGTGTGCTCAGAACTTCCGAGATAGGCGGCGGGACGCTTCGTCTCCGTCTTCTTCCCTTCCGGTTCTTCCTCTTCAACCTTTCGTGGCGGCCCCATCAGCAGCGGTTGAAACAGTACCGCTGCCGCCATCGTTGACATGAGCGACAGGGCCAACAACTCACCCATGCTTGACGTGCCGGGGTGCTTCGAAAGGTAGAGGCTTCCAAACGCCACCGCCGTCGTCATGCCGCTGAAGAACACAGCGCGCGTGAGCGGCGAGGCGAGGAGGCCGCTTTTCCCGTCGCGCCACGCTATGATGTAGTAGATCTTGAACGCGACGCCGACGCCGAGCAGCAGCGGCAGCGCGATGATGTTCGCGAAGTTCAGCGGCAGGTCGAGGATCACGCACAGTTCCAGCGTGACGGCGCACGCCAGCAGCAGCGGGAACAGCGTCAGCGCCACGTCGCGCACGCGCCGCAGGAAGATGAAAAGCAGGATCGAGATCGACGTCAGCGCCCAGAAACCCGCTTCGAGGAACGCATTGACGATGGTGTCACCCGCTTCCTGAATGCCGATGGCTTCGCCCGTCGCATCCGGTGCAACCGCCGTCACCACATCGACGAAGCGGCGGAGAACGTCGTTATTTTCGGAGTCGCCGCTCGGCGAAACGGAGATGCGCACGCGACCGTCCGCCGTTTTCCAGTCGGAAACGAGGTGCGGCGGCAGCGAGGCGAGTGTCACCGTTCCGGGGTCGAAGCTCGTCCTCAGCATGTTCAGCGTGATGTTGAGCGGGTCCACCAGCGCCGTGGTAGCGCGCGCCCGCGCCTCGGGCGAGGCCTTGGAGAGCGCGGCGAGAGCTTCAGACAGCCGCTTGGCCGCCTCGACGCCTTCTTTCTGGCCGCGAACCCGCGAGATGATTACGCTCAAGAGGTTCGAGGTACCCTCAAGCTTCTCCGCGAGTTGGGCGTCGGCTGGCGCAGGCTGGGTCGCCTGCGGCTTGAGCACGCTTTCAAGCATCGCGGCCGTCTGTGCGATCAATGCGCGCTTCTGGTCCTGATTGTCGGGGATGAACGAGCTGAGCGACGTGGTGCGGGCCACCTCAGGCAGCGCCGCGATCTTCTTCGAAAGCGCGTCCGCCTCGGTCTGCGACGCCGTAAGCACCTCGATGGTGCGGCCCGCCGTCTCTGGATCCTTCTTGAGGTCGAGATAGGTGGCGACCGATTCCACGTTCGGGCTGCGAAGGTTCATCGGGTTGAAATCGAACCGCAGCCAATTAAGAAGCGGCAACCCGGCGAGCACGACGCATAACGTGCCGATAAGGATCGGCCAGCGGTTCCGGTCCATGAACTCGTCAACCGGCTTCAGGAACGCGTAACCGAGTGGATGCGCCTCGGCGGGCGGGTTCAGCAGCCGCAGCATCGCTGGGAGCACGGTGATGCTCGTCAGGAAGGCGATAATCATGCCCATGCCGGCGACGAGGCCGAGTTCCGAAAGCCCCTTATAAGCCGTGGGCGTGAAGGCGAGGAAGCCCGCCGCCGTTGCCATTGCGGCAAGCGCGAGGCGGCTGCCGAGGTTCGAGGCGTTCGCCTTCAGCGCGCCGTGCAGATCGTCTTTTTCGAAGCGCTCCGCGCGATAGCCGACGCTGAACTGCAACCCGAAGTCGACACCGATGCCGACGAACAAGACGAAGAACGCGACGGAGATCGGATTGAAGGCGCCAACCGCTGCCAGCCCGAGCGCGGCCGTTATCGCGAGCCCCACGATCAGCGAGGTAAAGACGGCGAAAATGATCCGCCCCGAATGCAGTGCGAGCCAGAGAATAATGAGCACGGACAGGATGGTCAGTGTCCCGTGCATGCCCATGTCTTCCTTGAGCGTGCCGAACTCCTCATCGGAGATTGGGACTGGACCGGTCAGGCGCACGGTCACGCCTTGCTCGGGCAGGCCGAGTTCCGCCGCAGCCTTGCGGATTGCGTCGGAGGCTTCAAGGCCCGGCTGAAGCGCGTTGTAGTCGAGGATCGGCACGATTTCGATAAGCTGCCGCTTGTCGCTCGTCTTCGACGCCTGACCGCTCAGCATCTCGCGCCAACTGAAATTGGCCGGACGCCCGGCGGTGGCGTTTTCGATCGCCGTGGCCATCGAATTGAACTGCGGCGCAAGGCTGTTCAGCGTGACCTGCCGCCCCTGCACGCCTTGTGTTGTGAGCGTGATAGCACTCATCACACCGCGAAGACTTGGATCGGCGGCGAGCGGTTCGAGCAGCGGCTTCGCGCGCGTCAACTGACCAAGCGCGTCCTTAAGCTCGCTCTCGGAGAGGAAAAGAAATCCATTCTTCTGGAAGAAGGGACCGCCGGTCAGCTGCTGTACGCTGCTGATAAGGGTCTTCTCTTCCAAAAGCCGGTGCGCGAGACGCTGCGCGGCCTGATCGGCGAGTTCCGGCGTCGGGCCGTCCACGACCGCCACGATGGCGGATTCCACCTTCGGAAACGCCTTGGCGAACGCAACTTCGCGCTGTCGCCAGGGAAGCTCCGTCGAGATCAGCTTGCTGATATCCGTGTTGATCGCGAAGTGCGCGGCAAAATAATAGCCGGATATGATCGTCAGGACGAGCGCTGCGGCCAGTACTCGCCATGGATGGCGCGAACAGATATCGACAGTCTTTACTATGGGCTCTTTGAGCATTGCCTACCGTATTTGGATTGGTGCAACCGGCACTTCGACGCCGCGAACAATGCAGATATGTCCACGCTTGGCAACCGGAAAGCGTGATGGCGCGACGGATTGCAACCTGAGTTAAGACTTGGAGCGGGCCACCATTCCAAGACGGCACTTTTCTGAAATAGGATTTTAGAACGGCAATCCAAGACTTGCCCTCGCTCCACATTTTTCCCGGACGTGACCCACATTGCTGCTATTTCGCGCATCTGTTGCAAATGAGGCACGATCGCGCAGCTTCGTGTAAACGAAGCTTGCATTGCTGTTAATAAGGAGAATGTTTTTGCCGCGTCCCGGTTCGGCGAACTGAATTTCAATCGCCTTTTCCGATCCGCCGAAACCATCGCCAAAACGGCACTTCAGTCATGACTTTTTGCGGGGGCGCCGCTAAAGCCATGGGACGCAGCCATTTTTTGGGTATGGTTTCGAATCTATCAAGAACACAACCTAGTTTTGCGATAAGTGCTTACACGCCATTTTTTGTTCATGCCTGCCGGGCGGTGCTAGAAGCCCCTCCAGCAGAACGGGGAATCAGAGAGGGAAACCGGGCATGAGCGATCTCGTGAACGAGGAAGCCGCGGTTTTTGACGCAGGCGAATTGAACAGGGTCCGCCCCGCATTGAGGCGCGATGCCCCTGAAAGCGACGTCCTGTACCGCGTTCCTCCGCGCGACTATGCACCGGAGGCCCGCACGTCACGCGGCCCCGACAGCGTCAGCGTGGCGACCTACGCGGAAATAGACGCGTCCGGCGGCTGGGACACGGCCTTCAGCGGCCAGTACAAGGACGGACGCTATTACCGGATCGTGCAGGAAACCCTGCATCCCGAGCACAGCTACCGCTATTTCGTGCTGCGCGACCAGGCCGGGCGGCAAAAGGCGATCCAGCCCTTTTTCGTCCTCGATCAGGACATTCTCGCGGGGGCGAGCGGCACGATCAAGGCCGCCGTGGACACAGTCCGTCACCGCTTTCCAAAGTTCCTCACACTCCGCACGCTGATGGTCGGCTGCATTGCCGGCGAAGGCCATCTGGACAACCGCGACGCTTTCGCCGATCCGAAAACGTGCTCGCTTCTGGCGCAGGCCACTCTCGACGAGGCGAAGAAGGAGCGCGCGGGGCTCATTGTCTTCAAGGAGTTTCCGTCCGCCTATCGCGAGGTGCTCGGTCATCTGAAAGACGATGGCTTCATCTGCCTGCCGAGCTTGCCGATGGCGAGCTTGAGCACCGCGCACAAGGATTTCGACGCCTACATGGCCGCGTCGCTCAGCCGCGCCACCCGCAAGGATCTGCGCCGCAAGTTCAAGGCCGCTCAGTCCGCCGGGCTGACCATGTCCGTGGTCGAAGACATCACACCCATCGTCGACGAGATCTATCCGCTGTATCTCAACGTTTACAACCGCTCGAAGCTGCATTTCGAGAAGCTGACGAAGGACTATCTCTGCGCGCTCGGCCAGCGCATGCCCGACCGCACGCGCTTCTTTGTCTGGCGGCAGGGCGACCGGATCGTCGCATTCAACCTCTGCATGGTGCACAAGGACGCGATCTACGACCAGTATATCGGCCTCGATTACGAGGTGGCGCTCGATCTGCACCTCTACCATTACACCATTCGCGACATCATGAGCTGGGCGATGGCGAACGGCTACCAGCGCTATGTCAGCAACGGGCTGAACTATGACCCGAAGCATCATCTGCGCATGCAACTAGACCCGCTCGACCTTTACGCGCGGCATCGCTCGCCGGTCATCAACGCGGCGATGAAGGTCGTGTTGCCGTATCTGGAGCCGACCAAGTACGATCCGCACCTGAAGAAGTTCGCGAACTATTCCGATCTGCGGGCGTAGGAGCCGGGCGACGGGAGCGCGGCCAAGAGGGCGGGCGCGAGAGCGCGCCGCCCCTCGCCTGTCAGCCCCGGATGAAATCCGAGATCAGGCGCGGCGTCTTCTCGTTGAAGCCGATGACATCGAGCATACCGCCATCGTTCGTGTCGGCGATGGAGAACCCGCCCGAAGCCACGCCCGCGATCACGAGTTTCGCAGCAATCCCTGAGCGTGCGCGATACTCGCGCAGCGCGAGCGCGGGATGCACCGATTTCGCGCGCACCTCGCTGTCGGTGTAGACGACGAAGGCATCGACCTTGAGATCGTTTTCGAGCGCGCAGAGCATCGGCAGCGCGCAATCCACAGAGTCGGATGAGTAGTTCGCGATTTCCCGCAGCGCTTCGGGCAACCGCATCGTGGCATTGATATTCACCGGCAAAAGCCGCTGTTCGTCCGAACCGCTCGGCACGGTGAAGGCGGCGAGGTGGCACTCGCGCTCGATCGACGCCGAGACGAGCGCCATCGCGGCGACAGCATCGCGCGCGCTCAGGCCCGTGCCGACGACATGACTGGCGCCCATCGAATAGGAGCCGTCGACTGCGATCAGAAGCCGCTTGCCTGTCGTGTCGGCATTGGCAAAAGCCGCGTGGAAGGCCGCTTCGAGCGCGTCCACGACCTGCGGCAGCGGCTCCCAGGTGAGCTTCTCCGCGTTGTCGCTCCCCTTCCGGTAGTCGTCGAGCGCGAGCAGGAAGGCGAACGGGTGCAGATGCGAGTGCCAGACGCGCGTAATGTCCCTCAGCGACGGCAGGACGAGGTTCAGCCCCTCGCCGGAGGATTTCAGCACGCCTGTCGCGGTGAGGCGGCCAAGCTCGCGCAGCAAGGTCTTCACGGGCATGCGTTCCACGACCGCGCGCAGCACCTTCTCATCGCGCCGCCAGTGCTTCGGCACCGTCTCGATTGGGAGATCATGCGCGGCGATCAGCGTCGCCGCCTCCTCCGCCGTTTTCGCATGCTGCAAGGCGACATAGCCTTTCACCACGGACGGCAGCGCGGAGCTTGTCTTTTCGGTCGCGACCCAATCGTAAAGCGCTTTGCGCGCCGGGTCCGCCGCGAGCGGCTGCGAAAGCCGGATAAGATCGCGATGCGTCCAACCGGCGCGCTGGCGGCTGGTCACGATCTGCCGCGCGAGGTCGTCGGTTTTCTGCTCGGCATACCATAGAGCAACCGCGCGCTTCGTCGTCGGGTCGAACCCGCGCAAGCCCTGCGCCGCCTCGGCAAACTGGAACAGATGATCCGTCGTCCGGCACACCCTCGGCAGGGCGGCGACCGCGGCGCGCCTCACGGCCGCATTGCCATGAACGGCGGCGAGCGCCAGCGCGAAGACGGCGGGCGCGTTTGAAGGGGCGCGCGAAGCGAGGCTTTTCTCCTCGATCACCGAAACGGCATGCGCGCCGCCGACTTCGAGCGAACGAAGCACGGCGGGAATATGCTCGGCGTTGAGCGCCCGCTCCCGCGCCACATACCGCCCGTTCTCCGAGCCGAGAATGAGGAAGCGCTCAAACCGCGACCAGTCGTTCATCGGGAACGGCAGAGCAACGGTGTCCACGACGCGCGGCTTGATGCGGCGCAGCAAGAACTTCCTGTAATCGAACATGGCAGCCCACCTCGAGCGAAAAAGGATTGCTGCTCCTGTCGTAGAAAAAAAACGAGGCGCGCGGGCGGGCAATGTGGTGCGGCGAATCGGCTCGCCTCTGGATTGAGCGGGGGTTCGTAAGCCCAAAAGCGGCGCGGACGCGCGTTTCGGCCCGCCTCAGAGCCGTCGCCACGATGCGCCGCGGCGGCAGCTGGCCCTACTCCGCTTACTCCGACGCTCCACCGACACGCCGCATGAGATAGGTGTCCATGATCCATCCGTGCTTCTCGCGGGCCTCGGCGCGAAGCCGTTCGATCTCGCCACACACCTCGGAAAGCCGCCCCGCCACGAGAATTGCGTCCTTCGTCCCGAGATACGCGCCCCAATAGATCTCGACCGTCTCCGGCTCGGGCACGCGCGTGAAGCTCACCGTGCCGTCGAGCATGACGACGACGCTGCCCGGATGGCGCGGAAAGTCCTCATCGAGCCGCCGCCCCGTGGTGATGAGCACCGGCTCGGCTATACGGTTCAGCGGGATCTTGTGTTGCGCGGCGAGCGCCTGGATCGCGCCGATGCCGGGGATAACCTCGTGCTCGAACGCGACGCCCTTCGCGAGAAGCCGGTCGAGCAGGCGAAGCGTGCTGTCATACACCGCCGGATCGCCCCACACGAGAAACGCGCCCGTTTCGTCCGGCCCGAGCGCCTCCGCGAACAGCCGCTCGTAACTGGCCTCGATGGCGGCGTGCCATTCGTCCACATTCGCGCGATAGTCGGGCGTTTCCGCGCGGCGCGGGATCGGCACGACCACCTCGCGAAAGCGCGGCTCGCGGATAAAGCGCGCGCAGACCTCCTCGCGGAACAGGCGCAGCGCGGCCTTTTCCGTGCCCTTGTCCGGGATGAAGAACACGTCGGCGCGGTTCAGCGCCTCGATGGCCTGCACGGTGAGGTAATTCGGGTTTCCGGCCCCGATGCCGATGACGAGAATTTTGCGCATCGCCTGCGGGCTCAGCTTTCGTTCTGTTCGAGCGACGCGATAAGCCCGCCGATCACGGACCAATAGGCCTGACCAAGCGGCGGCACACGGCGCATGATGCCGCGCGCCCAGATCGCCTTGCGGCCGAGTTGTTTGGCGAGTTGGAAATCGACGCTGCCCGGTGGGTCAGCAAGATCGACCACGAGCGCGTGATCCGGCAAGCTGCCGAGTTCGCGCGCGTCGACCACCGGGCCGTTGATGGTGGAGAAGATCGCGTCGAACTTCGGCGACTTCACCGGCAAGTCCGAAAGCGGGAGCACCGTAACGCCGGGAAAGGCGTCGTCCAGCCCGCGCTCGTTTGTTGCGAGATGCACGCGCGCGCCCGACACCGACAGCCGCACGATCAGCAAATCCGGGATGCGCTCGCCCGCGATGACGCAGACCGTGGAGCCTTGAAGCTGCGTCCCGGCCTTTTCGACGCGCTGAAAAAGCTCGTCCATGGCCTCGGAGGCGGCGTCGAGGATCGGCCGAAGCCCGTCTTCATAGCTGTGGACGGTGAGACCCAGCGCAGCGGCATGTCGCGTGAGCGCGGCGTCGGCGCGCGGCGCGATCAGATGTGCGCCTGCGCTCATGCCGCCCAGCGCGGAGCCGTAGGCACGTTCCGGCGCGAAGCTTGCGCTTGCCTGCGCGGATTGGGCTGGCGCGAAAACCGGCAGGATCGCATAGCGCGCGCCCTTCACGACCGAAGCCGGATCGGGGTACGCCGCGACGGTGCGCAGTTTCGGTTGAAGCGGCGCACCGAGGATCGCGACCTTCGCGCCAGCCGTCGCGGCGTTCCGGGCGATGGCGCGGTCGAGCCGCTGCGTGCCGAGCACGCCGAGCGTCACGTTCGCCCATTGCGGTGCGACCACGGTCTGCGGCGCTGTGTAGACGGTATTCCGGCAACCCGTCGCGTTGTCGTATTCGCCCTCCCAGTCCGAATCCATGCGGCCCATGGTTGGAAAGCGCGACGGCGATCCGAGGCGCGGGCGCGGCACGCGCGCGGACGGCGAGGGCGACGGCACGCCCGGCTTGCGGCGAACGCGGATCGTTCTCGGCGCGATGAGGCGCGCGATCCTTGCTAAGCTGCGCGACCAGAAATCAGAAGACACGATGCTTCCCGATGGGTTCGACTTGCATGAAAATCGGTGAGGCGCGCGCCGTTGCGCGCTGCCGTTGGCTTATTGTGCGAAAAGCGGCGTCTTTCGGCAACTCAAACTTACGGGCTGATCGCGCCCATTACCGCCGCCGACAGGCATTAGCTCAGAAAAAATCTTTCTTAATCGCCTCCCATAAAGACGAAAAATCGAATGCGGTTCCCTGTCCGGGTTTGTCTTCAAACTCGCGGCGCGGTACTCGCATTCGTGAAATGGGAGGCGGAGACTATGCAAATCAAGGAAACTCCTGACATGTGGGCGCTGCGGCTCACCAAGCGCCTCTGCATTCCGGAGGTGAAACAAGCCGGGCAGGAGTACGGGCGGATCATAGAAAACGCGATTGCGTCTGCGGATTTGACGCCATCGGGTCCGTGGCTTTTCATCGCCCAGAACCTGCCCAAGACCGGCAAGACCCCATTCGACTGGGCCATCTGCCGACCGATCGAGAGGCCGAACGAGTATCGGGGCGCGATCGAACTCGTCCATCTCGAACCGATCATCGTTGCATCAGCCGTTCATCAAGGCTCTTTGCGGACGCTTTTCACGCAAGGCTATGCACCGCTCGTCGCCGAGATCGAACGATCACGGCACGTTTTTTCCGGGGAGAGCCGGGAAATCTATCATGATTGGAACGGGCCAGGAGCGGCCTATCATCGGATCGAAATCCAGTTCGGTTTGTCGCGATAACGAACCGATGGAACGCAGGCATAAAAAAGGCCGGGCGAACCCGGCCTCAGGAGATCGGAGCGCCGCCATATCCGGCGGCGCTTCTCTTTTCGCTAAACCTTGGCGGGCGTGTCGGACTTCGCTTCGGCCGTTTCGCAACCGCAGCTGCCTTCCGGCCCATGGCCCTTGCACTCGCCGCTTTCTGTATGCTCGTGCTTCGACTCTCCCGAGCAACCGCAGCCTGCGTCCATCGTCGGCTTCGCAACACTGCCGCCGATGGCAGCAGCCATCGTCGCTTCGTCGAGTTGTTGGTCGCCGCCGCCGCAAGCCATGACTTTCTGCGGATCGTTGGCGTCCTCACCACGCACCTTCGCGGCAGCCGCAGCCATCGGAGAGGCCTCGGCCTTGCGCTTCGGCGCGGCTTTCCACGCGTTCGACGAAATCTCAAGCTCGGGTGTCTTTTCCAGCGTCCGCGACGAGTCAAAGTCGAACTTGAGCTTCTTCTTCGTCTGCGGACCCCAGTAGCCACGCTTGCCGAGATCGTAGAACTGACGCTGATAAGCCGAGAGCAGAAACGCCTGCAGGCAGCCGAGCAGATACTTGCGGCGCACCTTGTCGCCACGCACCCACGGATAGCCCCACAGCGCCTTGTTCATATAAAAGCGGCGGTAGTTCTTCATCACGCCGTCGAGCAGTTCGCCGCGGTCGATAGCCTTCGGCTTCATGATCGGCGTCACGAAGTTATACTTCTCGAAGTCGAACACTTCGACCGTGTCGCCAAGTTCGCGGTAGAGGTCCGAGAACGGCCACGGCGTGAACATCGACCAGTTGGCCATGTCCGGGTTCCACTCGCGAACCATCTTGTAGGTTTCTTCGAGCGTTTCGAGCGTCTCGTTTTCGAGGCCGACGATGAACTGCGCCTCGGTCACGATGCCGTTCGCGCGGAGAAGGTCGATAGCCTTCTTGTTCTGCGCAACCGTCGTTTCCTTGTTGAACAGGTCGAGGTTGAGCTGCGCCGCCGCTTCCGTGCCGAGCGAGATGTGCACGAGGCCCGCCTTGCGGTACATCGGCAGCAGGTCTTCGTCACGAAGGATGTCGGTTACGCGGGTGTTGATGCCCCATAGAACCGGCAGCTTGCGCTCGATCAGCTCTTCGCAGAACGCCACGAACGCCTTGCGGTTGATAGTCGGTTCTTCGTCGGCGAGGATGAAGAAGCCGACATTGTGATCGCGCACCAACGTCTCGATTTCATCGACGACGAGCTTCGGCTTTCTCACGCGATAGTCGCGCCAGAACTTCCACTGCGAGCAGAAGGAGCAAGTGAACGGACAGCCGCGCGCCATGTTCGGCGTGGCGACGCGCGTGTTCATCGGGATGTAGTGATATTTCGTCCAGTCGAGGATGGACCAGTCGGCGACGATGGTATCGACGTCGCGGATCGGCGGCTCGGCCGGGGTAGCGATGACCTTCGAGCCTTCCTGATAGGCGATGCCGTGGACCTGGCCGCGACTGTCGGGCCATTCGCCCTTGTCGATCGCCTTCACGAGGTTCAGCATCACTGCTTCGCCTTCGCCGCGGATGATGGCGTCGATCCACGGGGCTTCGTGCAGGATCTGCGAATACATGAACGTGCCGTGGATGCCGCCGAGCACCGTCACCACGTTGGGGTGAACTTCCTTGGCGATCTGGAGCACGCGCTCGGCTTTGTAGATGGACGGCGTGATGGCCGTCGAGCCGATGATGTCGGGCTTTTCCTCGACAAGGATCGCGCGGAGCTCGTCCTCGGTGAGGTTGTCCGTCATCGCGTCGATGAAGCGGATGTCGGAATAGCCGCCCGCCTTCAGATAACCGGCGAGATAGGCCACCCATGCAGGGGACCATCGGCCCGCGATTTCGGCGCCGCCCGAATGATAATTAGGATGGATAAGTACTATCCGCATGCATCGCCTCCTTGGGGGCCGCTGTCCCGTCAACGCCTGTTGATGAGTGTGATGATGTCGCGGGGTGGACAAAGCCGGAAGCGTGAGCTACGCCATAATCCGATATGAGCCGTTGTCCGAAAATGCCACAGCGACATCAGCAACGCTCCTCAGAAGGCGTCGGCGATTCCGCGACAAATCAGAAACCGGCCGGTAGAGTTGAAGGTCATCATAGCGTCTGAACCACCCTCCAGCGGATTTGGTCTGTTCCAATGGCCGGTAATAGCTTGGCAAACTTGCCGCTTCGCCGCGGAAAACTTTCCTGCGCGAGCAATGCCAAGTATCCATCCTTCTTTGTAAAGGATGGAATGTCAGCCTGATTACCCATTAACTTCGATGATCAAGACCATCGAAGCACCATCAAACTCGACTTATTGCACCCGCTTGAGACGAATGCAAGCGGCCTTTCGCGGCCCTTTGCGCGGCGTTCTGACCCGATATGCGTTGAATCTCACCGTGAAAACGCAGGCGTGGCTTTACTCGTCTCGACTGCCGAAACCTGCGCTGCGAGGCTATCCAGCGCTTCGGCGAGCATCGGTCCGCCGCATGTCGTGAGCCGCTCCGGTATGACCATACGGCGCGCGAGCGGATACAGCTTTTGCAGCGCGGGATGCACCAGCAGCGCCTCGCCCTGATCCTGCGGGCGATCACGAACATTTGTCACGAGGATGAAATCCGGGCGCGCCATCACGATGGCTTCCAGCGACGCGAAACCGCCATGGGCCAGACCCATATCTCCGGCGGCGTTCGCGAGACCGGCCGCACCCAGCAGCGATGTTGTCAACGACTCCCCGCCGAACACCCAGCCGCGCCGGGACACGGCGAGCACGCGCGGATGCGTTCGCGATGCGGCTGCGTGGGCGCGGGCCAGCGCCGCGTCGATCCGCGCTATGTGAGGCTCCGCGCGTTCGGGATGGCCGACGAGCGCGGCCATGCGCCGGATCTGCTCCTTTGCGTCGTCGATGGAGCGAGCGACGTCGAACTCCGCAACGGGCACGCCCTTCGCCTTCAGGAGCTGCCGCGTGGCAAGCCGCGTATAGCGACCCGCGAGTACAAGGTCCGGCTCGGCAACAAGCGCATCCTCGGCCCCGCCCGACATTTTCGGGAAGGCGCGCGCTTCCTTCGCGAGCCAGCTTTGCGAGGCATCGCGCGAATAAGGGCTGAGACCGGCGATCTGATCGGCGTCGGCGAGCGTGAGAACAAGCTGGTCGGTGCAAAGATTGATGGAAACGATGCGGCGCGGGGCGTCGGCTGCGCGGGCGACCGCGAGCGATACGACCAGCATCGCGCAGGCGGCGACGAGGCGGATCACGGCGCGACCCACGGCACCAGCACCGGCGAGCCGTCATGCTCCGCCCGGAATGCGCCGATGTGAAACGCATGCGCCAGCACCTCGGGCGACAGCGCAGCGGAAGGCGGCCCGGACTCGATCAGCCGCCCGTCCTTCAGCACCAGCACGCGATCTGCAAACCGCGCGGCAAGGCCGAGATCGTGCGTTACCACCAGCACCAGCGCGCCGCCGAGCGCCGTGTCGCGAAGCAGCGCCATCACGTCGAGCTGATAGCGCGGGTCGAGCGAGGCGATGGGTTCGTCCGCCAGCACGACCGACGCTTCCACCGCAAGCACACGGGCAAGCGCCACGCGCGCCTTCTCGCCGCCGGAAAGCTCGGTAACGGGGCGGTCGGCGAGCGAGCCGAGATCGGCGGCGGCGATGGCACGAGCGACGGCTTCGGCGTCGCGGCGCGGGAGATTCGCGGGATCGGTCGCGCCGTGCGGATAGCGGCCAAGCGCCACCACGTCGCGCACGGGCAGCGGCCAATGCACCGCGTGGCCTTGGGGCAGATAGGCGAAGCGGAGCGCGCGCTCGCGGATCGCCAGAGCCGCCGCATCGCTACCGCCGACACGGATTTCGCCGCGCGAAGGCACCAGCCCTGCGAGCGCGCGGAGCAGCGTCGTCTTGCCCGCACCGTTCGGGCCGATCACGGCGGCGAGGCAGCCGCACGGCAGATCGAACGACACGTTCGCGATGAGATCGCGCGCGCCAAGCCGAACGCCGAGGCCGCGCGCGGAGAGATAAGCCGCGCTCATGAGAGGCCACCGGTCAGCGCGCGGCGGTCGCGCACGATGAGATAAAGGAAGAACGGGACGCCGATGATCGCCGTCAGCACGCCGACTTTTATATCCGTCGTCGCCGGAATGAGGCGCACGGCGATGTCGGCCGCCAGAAGCAGCGCCGCGCCGATGGCCGCGCTTGGCAGCAGCAGCCGCGCGGGGTCGTGGCCGATGAGAGGGCGCGCGAGATGCGGCGCAACGAGGCCGATGAAGCCGATAGTGCCGGACACCGCCACCGCGCCGCCAACGCCAAGCGCCACGCCCGCAATCACCGCGAGCCTCAGCCGCCCCACATCCACGCCGAGGCTTTGCGCCGCCTCTTCGCCGAGGCTCAGCGTGCGAAGCGCGTTGCGATTGGCGAGCAGGATTGCCGCGCCCGCGAGTATGAAAGGCAGCGCCAGCGCAACATGCTGGAAGCTCCGGTCTTCGAGCGAACCGAGCAGCCAGAAGGTGATTTCGAGCGCGGCATAGGGGTTCGGCGCGAGGTTCACCGCCAGCGCGGTTCCCGCGCCCGCCAGCGCCGACAGCGCGAGGCCCGCGAGGATGAGGATCAGAAGGTTCGCGTTGCGCCCCGCCACGGCGAGCAGAACGAAGACGGACGCGAATGCCGCCGCGATCGCCGCCACGGGCAGCGCAAATGAAAGCGCGTCGGCCAGCCCCGTCGCGATCACGACGACCGCGCCGAAAGCCGCCGCCTGCGGTGCACCGAACAGCGCGGGCGAGGCGAGCGGATTGCGCAACAGCCCTTGCAGCGCCGCGCCGGAAAGCCCGAGGATCGCACCGATGGCCAGCGCCAGCACCGCGCGCGGCAGGCGGATTTCCTGCACGATGATGCGTTGCGGCTCAGTGCCTGCACCGAAGAGCGCGGCCGTAACCGTGTCGGGCGAAAGCGCGACCGGCCCCGCTCCAAGCGACAACACGGCGAGCACCGCCGTAACCGCGATCAGCGCCAGCGTCGCCACCGGCCACTTGCGGCGAGGCGCGAGCGCGGTCGCGGTTACGGCCGAATCCGTATGGGGAACCTGTAAAATGACATCCTCCGCCGACCCGCCGTCGCACGTTCGCTGCCGATGGCGTTTTCAAGCGAAGTGGAAACCGGTTCGCATGAAGAAACGCGTCGACATAACAAGTTACAGCGCCGGCCGGTCTCCTGGCTCGCGGGTCGTCGCCGCCATCGCCTTCCCGAACACACGCATGCATTCAGTGGCTTCGATGTCGGCTCGCCGCTTACAGTTGCGGGGGCAGCCGCGGAATTGGGATCGATCCCTCACCGCGTTCCCGTTTCACCCGCTTTCGCGGGCACCGGCGCTTGATGCGGCCTATCATAAAGGGAAAGCGACGGCAATGCGATGGGCTTCGCGTCGCGCGGGCTAGGCGAGCCGCATAGGGCATGAGCGCGGCACTGCGGCGCCGGTCCAGTGCCGGACGCCATGGCCGAGGACATCCGCGCATGGCACTGGCGGCGTGCCCGGCGGCACGTCCTGCCCGAGAAAGGCGAGCGCCTGCCACAAGAGGCCGCTATCGGCGGGCGTGGGCAACTCCTGCGCGTGCGTTTGCTTGGAGAGCTTGCTGCCATCGGCATTGAGCGCGAGCGGCAGATGCATATAGCGCGGCGTCGGCAGGCCGAGCAGCCGTTGCAGCACGATCTGTCGCGCCGTGTTGTCGAGGAGGTCCGCGCCGCGCACGACATCCGTTACACCCTGAAAGTCGTCGTCGACCACCACGGCGAGCTGATACGCGAAAAGCCCGTCGCGGCGCCGCACGACGAAATCGCCTACGGTTTCGGCAACGTCCTCGCGCTGCGGGCCGAACACCCGATCCGCGAACTCCACGGTGCCGGGTGGCACGCGGATGCGCACGGCGGCATCGTCGCGCGGTGCCGTGAACGCGCGGCATGTGCCGGGATAGACCGCGCCAGAGCGGCGGGCGAGATCTGCCCGCGAGCAGTTGCACCAGAACACGTGCCCGCTCGCCCGCAGCGC
Organism: Rhodomicrobium udaipurense JA643; assembly: GCF_000636015.1. Classification (GTDB taxonomy): domain Bacteria; phylum Pseudomonadota; class Alphaproteobacteria; order Rhizobiales; family Rhodomicrobiaceae; genus Rhodomicrobium; species Rhodomicrobium udaipurense. Next base: position 28,734 of record NZ_JFZJ01000011.1, on the reverse strand, counting down.
GTCGAGCGCCTCGGCATAAGCATCGAGCCGCGTCGACTGGAACAGCACATCGCCGTCCCACTCGAAACCATAAGCGGCGAGTTGATCGAGGATGCGGCGGGCCGCTCCCGGCATCTCGCGCGGCGGGTCGATATCTTCCATGCGCACGAGCCAGCGCCCGCCAGCCGCGCGCGCATCGCAGTAGCTCGCCACCGCCGCGACGAGCGAGCCGAAATGCAAGGGCCCCGTGGGCGAGGGTGCGAAGCGGCCGATATAGGTCATGCGTTTTTGTCTCTCACGCCGCGCCACCGCGCAAGCCTGTGGAGCATTGCAGCCGCGCCGTTCGTCGGGCTTGCCCGCGCGCTCCTTCGACCTATTTTAAGGTTAGCTTCGGTGCCCGCGTGAAATCGGGTGAAACGGGAACGCGGTCGGCGATTTGCCAATGCCGCGGCTGCCCCCGCAACTGTAGGCGGATGCTTCGATCAAGAGTCACTGGGCCGGTGCGGTTCGGGAAGGCGGTCGAGGCGATATCCGCGAGCCAGGAGACCGGCCGGAGCCGCGCGTTATCAAAAGCGCGCACACGCATTTTCGTATCGGCGGAGGGCCGAAACGGTGCCATGCCATGCGCTAGACTGCCTGCGTTCGTCGCCGGTCGCCCGCCTGCCATCGCCGTCCTTCGCCTCCGATGACACTCGCAAAGGCCACGGCATGGAACCGAAAGACACCACCACAAACGAAGGCTTCAAGGGCTTCACGAACGAGGCGTGCCCGTTCCTGCCTTGCCACAAGGGCGTTCGCGGCAAATTCAATTGCCTCTTTTGCTATTGCCCGCTAATCGCCTACGAATGCCCCGGCCCGTACAAGGTTTACACCGACGCGAACGGCATGCGGCGAAAGGATTGCTCCGATTGCACCTTGCCGCATAACGGCCATCGCGGAAGCTGGAACTTCATCCAGAAATGGCTGAAGAAGCCGGAGATCTGGGACGGGCACGATCAGACGCGCGAATTCCGGCTGAAAGCGCCGCCGGTAGAAAACGAAACAGACTAATGACCGCCGACACGATCCCCGCACAGGCCGCCGAACTCATCGCCCGCATCGCCTATCAGCCCGCGCCCGAGGGGCTGCCGCGCCGCGCGCGTTCGCTTATGATCCAGGGCACGGCGTCGGATGTCGGCAAGAGCATGGTCGTCGCGGGGCTGTGCCGGGCGTATGCGCGGCGGGGTCTCGTGGTGCGCCCGTTCAAGGCGCAGAATATGTCGAACAACGCGGCCGTGGCGGCGGACAGCGACCTGCCGCCCGGCCCCGATGGCGAGATCGTCTATGGCGAGATCGGCCGCGCGCAGGCGATGCAGGCACGCGCGTCGAAGGCCGCGCCCTCGATCCACATGAACCCGGTGCTCTTGAAGCCGCAGACGGATATCGGCTCGCAGGTGGTGCTACGCGGGCGCGTGCTCGGCAACTGCCCCGCGCGCATCTATCACCACATGCGCCAGCGGATGATGCCCGCCGTGATCGACAGCCTCGACCGGCTGCGCGCCGAAGCCGATCTTGTGATCGTGGAGGGCGCGGGCAGCGGTGCGGAGGTTTACCTTCGCAACTCCGACATTACCAACATGCACCTCGCGGAAGCGGGCGGCCTGCCGGTGGTGATCCTCTCGGACATCGACCGGGGCGGCACGATGGCGGCCATTGTCGGCAGCCACATGCTTCTTTCCGAGGCGGACCGCGCGCGGGTGAAGGGCTACATCGTCAACAAGTTTCGCGGCGATTTCTCGCTGTTCGAGCCGGGTGTGGTGACGATCACGGAGGCGACCGGCTGGCCGTTTCTCGGCGTGCTGCGCTGGTTCGACAGCGCGGAGCGGCTTCCGGCGGAGGATTCGCTGGCGCTGGAACGTCCCGCCGAGGGCGAGGGACGCGGCGTCAACGTCGCGGTGCCGCGCCTGTCACGCGTGGCTAATTTCGACGATCTCGATCCGCTGGCGGCAGAACCCGGCGTTTCGCTGCGGTGGATTCAACCGGGCAACCCGATCCCCGCCGATACCGACGTCGTCATCCTCCCCGGCTCGAAGGCGACGCGCACCGACCTCGACGTGCTGCGCCGTGAGGGCTGGGACATCGACATCCTCGCGCATGCGCGGCGCGGCGGTCGCGTGATTGGGCTTTGCGCGGGCTTTCAGATGCTCGGCCGCGTGGTGCGCGATCCCCAGGGCATCGAGGGACCGGCGGGCGAGACAGCGGGCCTCGGCCTGCTCGACATCGAAACGGAAATCGGCGGCGAGAAGCGGCTGATTGACATCGATACGACCGACCGCGCGTCGGGCTGCCGCGTCACGGGCTACGAGATGCACATGGGCCGCACGACCGGCGCGGGGCTCGATCAGCCTTGGCTCGTGCTGGAAGACGATCACGGCGGCGCACAGCCCGAGGGTGCGCTCTCGGCGAGCGGCCTCATCGCGGGCGCATACGTTCACGGCCTGTTCGGCTCGAACGAGTTTCGCGCGCACTGGCTTCAAAGCGTCGGCGCGGCGGCCTCCGGGCTGGACTTCGACGCGCGCACCGAAGCGGCACTCGAAGCGCTGGCGGACCATGTCGAAAAGAACCTCGACCTCGACGCGTTGCTCGCCCTGGCCGTTTGAAGCGCGCCCGTTGCCTTCAAAAAATCGGGGCGTAGCCTGCGAAGACTTGAGCGGATGAACAAATCCTGATTTCCGCCGCAAACGAAGCCGTTGACCGCGCCGCGCGCCTCGCTTATCTGCTGAGCATGGCAATACGATCCATCATCACGATCCCCGACGCGATCCTGCGCGAAACATCGAAAACCGTCGAGACAGTCGACGACGAGGTGCGCGCGCTCGCTAACGACATGCTTGAAACCATGTACGCCGCGCCGGGCATCGGGCTCGCGGCGGTGCAGATCGGCGTTCTTCGCCGCCTCATCGTGATGGATGCGCAGAAGGGCGACGAGAAGGGCAAGAGCCCGGTCGTTCTCATCAACCCTGAAATTCTCGCACATGGCGACACGCCGCGCGTGCATGAGGAAGGGTGCCTGTCCATTCCGCAGATGTACGCGGAGGTGGAGCGGCCGGCGCTCGTGCGCGTTCGCTATGTCGATGTCGAGGGCAAGCAGCAGGAGCGGGACTTTTCCGATCTTGAGGCAACGCTCGTGCAACACGAGATCGACCACCTCGAAGGGCGGCTGTTCATCGATCACCTGTCGCGGCTGAAGCGGACCCTGCTTATCCGCAAATACCACAAGCTGCAACGCGAGCGCGCCAAGGCCGACGTGCTTTAGGGCGCCACGCAGCGCCGACGCGGATCGCCCGCCTCATACGCTGTGCCACGCCGCCAGCGTGCGCGCCATGAAGTCCGGCTGTTCCAGCGTGGACAGATGCCCGCAATCCGGCACGACCTCCAGTTTCGCGCCGGGGATCGCATCGGCCATTTCCTTCGCGAGCGCGGGCGGCGTCAGCTCGTCGCCATAGCCGACAGCGATGAGCGTCGGGCAGCGGATCGCGGCGAGATAAGGCCGTGAGTCGCGCCGCCCCATGATGGCGGTCTGCTGGCGGACAAAGACATCCGCGCCACTTTCAAACATCATGCTTTCCACGACGGCGCGCAGAGCGTGGTCGTTGCGGCGGCTTGCATGCACGAAAACCGGGAACAGCAGGCCCGGCAGATCGCCGAACTTGCCGGTGTGCACCATCTCGATCTGGGTCTTGCGCCGCGCTGTCTGCTCCGGCGTGTCGGGGCGCGCCGTTGTGTCGAGTAGCGCGAGCTTCGCCACGCGGTCCGGCGCGCGTCGCATAATCTCGAAAGCGATATAGCCGCCCATCGAAAGCCCGGCGAGTGCGAAGCGCGGCGGCGCGGCCGCGAGCACATCGTCGGCGAGGGCGGCGATGGAGTCGCTACGGGTGTGGTTGGCAACCGTGACGGTCGCTCCCTGCCTGAACAGCGCAGGAAGCTGGCTGCCATAGAGCCGCGTGTCGCAGCCGAGGCCGGGGATCAACAGCGCTGGCAAGGCTTCCATGGTGTTCTCCGGTTCCCCTCGTGCACTCCCGCGAGCATTTATGCGGGATGCACGAACCTGAGGAGTCACGTTGTTCTGTAAACGCTCCAACTGAAGGAACGGTTTATCAGCACGCGTCGGCTGCCGATTCCGAAGATTTCCGGGGAAGCTCGCCGTTGCCGTCCTTCACGCGCGAGCGCACCTGGAAAAACAGCGCTTGCCCGATGATGGCCTTGACGGTCTCGGCGTTGAACGGTTTCGCGATGAGGAAGGTCGGCTCCGGCTTCGCGCCGGTGAGCAGAAGTTCCGGGTGCCCCGTTATGAAGATCACCGGCAGTTCGAGTGAGCCGAGAATTTCGTTCACGGCCTCCACGCCCGAACTCCCATCCGCGAGCTGAATGTCGGAGAGGATGAGATCCGGCTGCGTTTCGCGCGCGAGCTTGAGCGCGGCGGCGTGCGTGCGTGCTGTGCCCGTCACGTTGTGGCCGATGCCCGTCACGATCTCTTCGAGATGCGCGGCGGTCAGCGGTTCGTCCTCGATGATGAGGATGTCCGCCGGGTCGAGCTGGCTCGCGATTTCATGATCCGCCGCCGCGATCAGCACGGCGACTTCAGCCGTGTCGATGTCGAGAATTTTCGCGATCGCTTCCGCGTCGAAACCTTCCACCGACAGAAGTAGGAAGGCCTGACGAGGCTTTGGCGTGAGCGTTTGCAGCCCATGGATCGCCTCGGACGTTTCGCTGCTGATCCGGAAGTCGTTGGTCCCTACGGAATTCCAGATCTTCAGGAAAACGCGGTAGAGCGCGATCTTCGGCTCCAGTCCGGTCGGGAACAATGAGGGGTCGTCGACCAGCGCTTCCAGCAGGGCCACAACGTAGGCATCTCCGCTCTCCTGCGAACCGGAAAGCGCACGCGCAAACCGCCGGAGCGAAGGCAGATGCGGAGCAATGGATTGCGAAACAGACATATGGCGTACCCCAAAGATAATTGTCCAGGCGTAGTTGACGTGACTGCAACAAACGCCCGTAGCGGGTGTTCCAGTGCATTGATGATTTGTGAAAATTTACTCCCTGTCCAGAGTGGCCGGTGACTCCTCTCAACAACAAGGAACCATGATGAACGAAAACGATACGAGCGAGCGCGAAGCGAGCGCTCCTCTCCCGCAGTCGCCTCTGAAGGACGATGAGGCCGGGTTGGTCGTAAAGCTGACCGAGATGCCTGAGGACAAAGGCGCCGCCGACGGGGCCGGCGATTCCGAGCAAAAGCCGCCGCTCGATCCCACATACGATGAAGCGAGGTTCGCGGCCGGTGTGGTGAAGCTCTACGAGAAGCTTCTCGCGGAGCCGATCCCCGACGACATGCTCGCCCTTATCAACAAGATCGAAAAGCAGGAGCGCAATTGAATGGGTAATCCCGCCGATGCAAGCCTGCGGCAGGAATTGGTCAAGTGGATCCCGAACCTGCGCGCCTTCGCGCTATCGCTGACGCAAAGCTCGCAGCATTCGGACGATCTGGTTCAGGATACGCTCGTCAAAGCGCTGTCGAACCTCGACAAGTTTCAGGAAGGCACGAACCTGCGCGCCTGGCTGTTCACGATCCTCCGCAACAGCTTCTACAACGACATCCGCTACAAGAAATATCATCAGACCTCGCCGCTGGACGATGTCGACCCGTCGAACCTCGAAACCCGCGCGACGCAGGAAAAATACATCGAGTTCAAGGACGTGCTGAGAGGACTGAGCGGCCTCGTGCCCGAACAGCGCGAGGCGATCATCCTCATCGCGGCGGAGGGGCTTTCCTATGAAGAAGCGGCGGCGGTCTGCAATTGCCCTGTTGGCACGGTTAAAAGCCGTCTCAGCCGCGCTCGACAGCGGCTTGAAGAATACGTGAACGGGGAGAAAGCGATTCCCGCGCAGGTCGATTGACCTCCATGAAGCCACATCGTGTATCTTACGTCGACGGCCGGGCTTCGGCCGCGAAAGAGAGCGTTGGTGTCATGGCCAGCTTCCGCGACATCTTCACATTGTTCCGCGAGAGCCGCCGGGAGGCCGCGCTTCTTGGCGCGGCCGCCAGCGTGCTCATCATTCTTACAACGTTTTCGTTCTGGCTATCCCATCGCCTCGAAGACGGTTCCCGCACCGGTGCCGAGATGAACCGCTATTACGGCAAGCTCGGCCGCGTCGCTCGAATGATGCGAACCGTCGAAAGCAGCCAGCGCGGTTATTTGCTCGCGGGAACAGAGCAATATCTGCGGCCTTATAATGAGCTGCATTCGCAGCTTGTTCCGCGAACAAAAAGCTTGATCGAAAGCGCACCCTCGGCACTCGAAGAAAAGGAACGCCTTGCGGTTCTGCTGAATCTTATGATGCGCAAGGCCGACGAAATGGCGGCAACCGTTGCCGATGCCACGAACGAACGACGCGACGCCACTATCGCGCGCCTCAAAGAGAACTACGGCGTCAAGCTTTCCGAACAGATCGAAGAGAACATCAACGCCTTGCAAGATGAGGCCACCGAGAAGCGCGAGGAAATAGAGACGAACGCGGCGGAACTTCGCGAGATCAAGACCATAGTCGATGTGATCGGCGGCGTCGCCGTGCTGGCTTTTTCGTTTCTCAGCATTTGGTTCCTGATGAAGTCTAACGCGGCGCTGACGAAAGCACACAAGGCGCTCGAAAAAACGAATAACGACCTTGAAGATATCGTCCGGCATCGCACTGCGGCGTTGCAGCGGGCAAACGATGAAATTCAGCGCTTCGCCTATATCGTGAGCCACGATCTTCGCTCGCCGCTCGTCAATATCATGGGGTTCACGTCGGAGCTTGAAACGCTTCGCAAGGAATTGTTCGAACGGCTGGAGAAGGCGAACGCGCTGGCGGATGCTGACGTTCTCAGCAAGGATTTCGACGAGGCTTTCGGCTTCATCAAAAGCTCGATCGCCAGAATGGACCGGCTCATCAACGCCATTCTGAAGATTTCCCGGCAAGGGAGCCGTCCGCTTCACTCTGAATTGATCGAAGCAAAGGCCCTCGTCGAGACCGTCGTATCGAACGTCGCCCATCAAATACGCGAGAAGGATGGACGTATCACGGTCGGGGATTTGCCGCCGGTCCTGAGCGACCGGATGTCGATGGAGCAGATTTTTTCCAACCTCATCGAGAATGCCATCAAATTCCTTAAAAATGACGGACACGGAGAAATAAAGATAGAAGGCTACTTGCGGGGTGTTGACGTAGTATATTCGGTTTCCGATAATGGCCGGGGCATCGATCCCCGCGATCATCAAAGGATCTTCGAGCTTTTTCGGCGGGCTGGTCCGCAAGATGTACCCGGCGAAGGAATGGGATTGGCATTCGTGTCCGCGTTGGTGCGGCGTCTCGGCGGATCGATCGCCGTCGAATCCGCCTTGGGAATCGGGGCCACCTTCAAGGTGACCCTTCCGGGAACCGCAGCGCAGAACAGGGGGATCGCGGCGTGAACAAGCCTGTTGCAATCGTCATGATCGAAGACGATCATGGTCACGCTCGCCTCATCGAACGAAACATCCGACGAGCCGGCGTAACGAACGAGATCATTCATTTCTCGGACGGCGCGTCCGCGTTCGCCTATTTCAAACGGATCGAGAGCGAACCGGCCGACATGAATCCGATCCTTGTATTGCTCGACCTGAACCTGCCGGACATGTCTGGAATCGATATTCTCGAATATCTCAAAAATGACGGTCATCTTCGCGTTGCGCCCGTGATCGTGCTGACAACAACAGATGACCAACTCGAAATCCGGCGCTGTTACGATCTCGGTTGCAACGTCTATATTACCAAGCCCGTCGATTACGAGCAGTTCGCCGTTGCCATACGGCAGCTTGGCCTGTTCTTTTCCGTCATCAAGGTTCCGGACCCGTTGAATGCCTAACAAAAATCCGCGAATCCTGATCATCGACGACGATGAAGGCTTCTGCCAGCTGGTTTCGAATCGTCTGGAACGCAGCGGCTTTTCTGTCGTTTCGGCGAACTCCGCGGCGGCTGGCCTTGAGGAAAACGCGGCGTCCGAATTCGACGTTGTCCTGCTGGATCACGTCCTTCCCGAGCAGGACGGTCTGTCGCTTCTCGCGGCGCTTCAATCGCGCTCGAACGCGCCACCCATCGTCTATCTGACCGGAATGCAGGATAGCCGTGTCGCCGTCGCGGCGCTGAAGGCAGGCGCAGCGGATTATGTCGTGAAAGACCTCCACGGCGATTTCCTGTTGCTGCTGGAAAACGCGATCACCAACGCGATGTTCACGACCGCCCTCAAGCGCGAACGGGAACGGGCCGAAGCCGCCGTCCGCACGGCTCGCGACGAATTCAAAGCGCTGGCCGAGGAACGCGCGCTGCTGCTCCGCGAGGTCAATCACAGGGTCAGCAACAGCCTTCAGCTTATCGCGTCGCTCCTCCATTTTCAGGGAGACGTCAGCGGCAACGCCGACGTGAAGGCGGCGCTGAAAGAGGCGAACGGCCGCGTGCTGGCAGTCGCGCGCGTCCACCGCTCGCTTTATACGTCGTTCGACGTGCGCTGGGTGACGCTCTCGGACTATCTGGCCAGCCTCATTCGCGATCTGGAGGATGTGTCCGGCGGGGAAAGCTCGAACAGCGTCATTTCGTTCAGCGGCGCGCCGATCCAGATATCGCCCGACGCGGCCGTCTCGATCGGGATCGTCACCACCGAACTGATTCTGAACGCGCTGAAGCACGCCTATCCGAACGGACGCGGTCAGGTGCGCGTGTTGATCCGCCTGCGCGAGTCAGAGATCGATCTTTTGGTCGAGGACGACGGCGTAGGCACCCAAGATGATCCGCCCGAAAAGAAGAAGCGGCGTGGACTTGGCCAGCGCATCATCGCGGGCATGGCCGAAAAGCTCGAAGGCGCGTTGCGATACGAAAAGCTGTCGCCGGGAACGCGTGCCGTCCTGACCTTTCCCCTCGGCGATCACATTCGTGTTCTGGAAAGCGAGAAGGCGCTGACCTGAGGCGCCGCCCCCGAGGCAAGACCGGATCGTGAAGTCGGGGCGGCTTGCCGAAAAAAGCGCAACGACGATAGCGAACAGCAGCTCGCTCGTCGTGGCGCTTCCGATCGCGGCGTCTCGAATTACTCTTTGAAAGCAGCACTCATCCGTTCTGGCTCACCCGCGCTTTCAACGCCTCGAATTTCTCGACCTGCTCCGGGTTGAGCGAATAGTCCGCCAGCCGCCCCACGAACACCTTGAACATGGCTTCACCGTCGATGTCGAAGAACTGCACGCCGCAGCTTTCCTTGCCCATGAACGGGCGGCGCACGAAGGCGATACAGGCGCAGCGCGACGCCTTGATGTGTCCGCCGATAGGGCTCTTGCCATGCAGGTTGAAGAAGCCGCGCCCATATTCGCCCTTCGGAAGCGGACCCCGGCATTCGAGAACGAGGCTCTTCGTGTGAACCACAACGGTAACGTCGCCCCATTCCGCGAGGTCGTTCATGATGTCGTCGAAGGCCGAGGCGGGCGCGAAAGCACAGTTCGCGCGCGGCAGGAGTTGCATCGCTTCGACCACGCTTACGCCGTGCGCCTCCGCCAGCGCCTCGATGACGCCATCCGGGTTCGTTTCGAGACGCGCGGCGAGTGCCGCCAGCGCTTCCTCTTTTGAGGCAAAGCCGGTTTGCGTTTCGGTCATGCGATTTCCTCCGTTGCTGTGACTGTGTGCGGAATGGCGTCGAGCGCAGCGTAAAGGCCGCCGGTCAGGTTGGTGATCCAGAACGTGCCCGCGCGCGTGGCTCGGAAGGCGCTACCGTCGACCCGGCCCAGTCCCGCCGCCGTCCAATTGTCGAGGAGCGGCGCGGCCGCGCGCGCGAAACCGGGCGCGATGGCGTCCACAACATCGATGGGGAGCGAGCCTGCTTCAAGCCCCGCCGTGATGGTTGCTTGCGCGGCATAGGCAGGCGGCATGCGCGATGCGCCCGCGATGGGGGCCTGCCCCTCCGCCTTCGCGGCCTTCCGTTCCTCAATGCTGACGAGATTGCTCCAGCGGACGCCGTGCGCCTGTCCGCCCGCGCCGGGGCCGAACGGAATGCATGGCACGCCGCGCTTGATCCCGCTGTTGTAGCGGTTCCGCTCGCGATTACCGCGCGCGAAATGCGACTGCGACACCTGTCGGAAGCCCTCCGCCACGAGGAACTCCGCGGCCTCGGCATACATCTGCGCCTGTTCGCCCACGAGCGCGGCCGGGGGCAGCTTTTCGTCCGCGATGGACTTCGCGAGCGGGCCGCCACGAAAGATGTTCAGCGCATAGAGCGTGACGCCGTCGATGCGACTGCCCGCGACGGTTTCGATGTCGCGCCGCCAGATTTCGCGCGACTGACCGGGGAGGCCGTACATCAGGTCGCAGACGATGCTGGCGCGGTCGAGCGCCGCGAGGTCGTTCAGGAAGGCGAGCGTCGCCGCGCCGTCGAGCTTGCGTCCGAGACGCCGCCGCACCGTCGTGTCAAAGGTCTGGACGCCGAGCGAGACGCGGTTCGCGCCCGCATCGAACGCCGCCACCGCCTTTTCGAGGCCGAAGCCGTAAGCGCGGCCCTCTACCGTAATTTCACACTCGGGATCGAGAGGCAGCAGGCGGCGCACATTGGCGATGAGACGCGCCAGCGGAGCGGAAAGAAGCGCGCTCGGCGTGCCGCCGCCGAGATAGACGGACTCGATGGGCGCGGTCGAAACCAACGGCGTCGCGGCCATTTCTTCCATTTCGGCGACGACGTCGTTCACGTACGCATCCGAAAGCTCGGGGCGCCAGACGTTCTGGAAAAACCCGCAGAACAGGCAGCGGCTCTGACAGTAAGGCACGTTGATATAGACGGCTGCGGGATCGGCGCGTGGCGTTGCGAAGGCTCGCGCGACCGCATCTCCGGCTTCGGCGGGATTGATGGCGACGCTGCCGCGCCAGGGCGGCGAAAACTCGCGGCCCGAAAACGCCTCCGTCAGCGGATCGCGCCCAGCCGGAACAAAGAATGCGTCGATGGTCTTAGGCGCGGACATCGGGTGTCCGCCGGGATGACCGCCCGCGTGGCCCGGCTTGGCCGGATGACCTGCGCCGGTATTGCCTGCATGCGGCGGGCTCGCGTGAGGATGGCTTGCGCCATGGTGAGGGACCGCGTCGTTGTGCGATGGATCGGAGCGGCTTGCTTTTTCGGCGTTCGGCGGCCTGCGGTGCATAAGTCCTTCCCCAACTGTGCCCAACGCTGGCGCGCAGTTGCACAGCCCGCCTCGATCAGTCGAGCGGATACGGCACGTGCGAGGCTCCAGCTTGAGTAAAAAAGCTAGACGACGCCGATTAATGTCGCAACAACATTTATTTATATTTCGATTAATTCTAAAAGTTTAACTTTACCGCACCTCGCTTAATTTAAGCTATTTGATTTTAATTATTATAAGACTCATTCCATGTGAAGTTATGCGAGAAATATTCTAAATATATTCGACACACTCAAGTAAAAACCGAGATCGACTCGATCTTTCGCCTTGCGCGGCCTGTTTCATTACCCCAACCTTGCGTCGGGCACTTTGGCACTTGACTGGGGTATGTTATGACATGGGGCAGCAGAGCGGCTTATGCCGCGGCAGTGGCGCTTTCAGCGTCCACTCTTCTTTCGGCGTCCGCATTTTCGCAAGATGAAGCGGGGCAACGGGTCCAACTGGACGAGATTTCGATCTTCGCGACACTCAATCCGATCGCGGCCTTCGACTATCCGGGGCAGGTTTCGGTGGTCCAAAAAGATCAGATCGAAATCGAGCAGCCGACATCTATCAGCGACGTGTTGAAAAGCATCCCCGGCGTTTACGTGGGCGGCGGCCCGCGTATCGCGGGGCAAGACCCGCAGATCCGCGGCTTCACCGGGCAGGACATTCTCGTTCTCGTCGATGGCGTGCGGCAAAGTTTCGAGTCCGGCCACAAGGGGCGCATCTTCCTCGATCCCGACCTTCTGAAGCAGGTGGAAGTGATCAAGGGACCGTCGTCGGCGCTCTATGGTTCAGGCGCGCTCGGCGGCGTGATCGCTATGACGACAGTCGACGCGGCGGATCTCCTCGCGGATGGCGAAACGGCCGGGTTCAAGATCAAGATGGGGGGGCAGAGCGCCAGCCAGCAGGCGCTTGCGTCGGCGACGGTCTTCACGCGGAGCGAAGACAAGACATATGATGTCGTCGCCAATTTCGGTTATCGCAGGGTGGGCGATCTCGAACTCGGCAACGGCACGACACTGCCGAACACGGACGACATCAAATCCGCCCTCGTCAAGGGTTCCGTGCAGATCACGCCGGACCTGAAATTCACGGGCACCTATACGCACTTCCTCGACAACGGTCCGTCGCTCGCGAACCCACAGGGCAACAACGTATATGACGCCACCACGAACAAGGCGGTCAACAGGCGGGCATTGAGCGATATGGTGTCCGGCAAGCTCTCCTATGCACCAGCCGGGAGCCCGTGGTTCGACGGCAATCTGCGCGTCTACTGGGAGCAGAACCACCTCTACGAAAACTACAACATCTCCAATACAGTGCGTGAAGCAGCTCGCAATGTCGAAACTGTCGGCGTGGACATCGACAACCGCTCCCGCTTCGACCTCGCCAGTCTCGGCGCCAAGGTGACGCTGACCTACGGTGCGGACTACCATACCGACCGGCAGGCGGGCAACGATAGCTGCCCGGTGGGAAGCTCCGGATGCGGGACATCCTCGGTTGTTACGTCCACCGCGTCGATCCCGAGTGCCGAAGCGTCCTACGGCGGCACGTTCGCGCAGGCGGAGTTCAAGTTCGACCGACCGCTATCGCTGCCCGGCGAAGCGACGCTTATTCCTGGCGTCCGCTTCGACACGTTCTCGATGAATGCCACCGGACACGAAGACTTCACCGACGAAGCGATTTCGCCGAAGATCGCGGGAAGCTACAAGCCGGTGCCGTGGTTCCAGGTGTTCGGTAGCTACGGCGAGGCGTTTCGCGCGCCGACCTACAACGAACTCTACGCTCAGGGGAACCATTTCACGGCCGGATATGTCGGCGGTATCGGGCTGATATACAATAGGTTCAAGGCGAATCCCGATCTCAAGCCGCAGGAGGGCCAGACGGCCGAGGGCGGCGCGGCTTTCGAGTTCAAGAACCTCGTCCAGAGCGGAGACCAACTAAGGATCAAGGGTTCATACTGGAATACGACCGCGCAGAACTACATCAATCAGGAAGTGATCTCCGACGGCTGCGTAAGCAACCCGGCATTGTTCGACCAGTCGAAATGCTACACATGGTTTTTCAACGTTCCGAACGCCGAACTCTCCGGCGCGGAAATCGAGCTGACCTATGACAGCCATCGTTTCTTCGGCGGCGTCGGATACTCGACCATGACCGGCAAGGACACCGAGACGAACGAGTATCTCGGCGCGCTCCAGCCCGACAAGGTGATCCTCAACGCGGGCGTCAAGGTGCCGGAGATCTGGTCCCGATTCGGCGCGCGCTACACCATCGCCGATCAGTTCACTCAAACCAGTTCGTCGTCATCCTATCGCAGCGGCTACGATCTCGTTGACCTCTATATGGTCTTGGAACCGACCGAAGGGCCGTTCAAGGGTTTCCGAGTGGATCTCGGAGTCGATAACATCACCGATCAGGCCTATCAGGTAGTGGATTACGCATCCTACGAGGAGGGCATCAACTTCAAGGGCGCGGTGAGCTGGACCGTGAAGTGGTAGCCACCCGCGAGCAACGATCCACACGATATGAACCCGGCGGACGGTCCGCCGGGTATTGTTTTGAAAGGTTCTATTCTCCCGCCTTATATAATGACTCCCCGACGCTCGCCAATTTCAAACTAAACCTATAATAGTTATAAACTATTATTATTGCTTGTCTTTGCTTGCCGGACTATTGTTTCCCGACCGCGCGCAAGGACTCGGTCGACTGAATGAATGCTGTGAAGACAGTCCCGCGCCAAGCCTATCTCATGACATGAGGGAGAACGGATGCAGTCGGAGGCCACGCCGCGGCGTCTGAATACCGTAAGCCGGATGATCGCCGTCGGGGCGATGCTTCTGATCGCAGCGAGTCCCGCTTTTGCACAGAATGAGGCACAGCAGCAGCCGCAAGCGGCGCAGGTCGAGACGCAAGCGGCGCAAGTCGACGCGGGGCCAGTCGCCGAAGCACAAGCGCCCATCGCGACGCCTGAAAGCGATCCGCTTCCGTTCTCGCCGGGCGACAAGCCGACCAGCAAGCAGCTTCCGCACGAACTGTCCCCGCTGGGAATGTTCCATGCCGCCGACGTTGTCGTGAAAACGGTGATGATCGCGCTCATGCTGGCCTCATTTCTCACATGGACGGTGTTCTTCGCGAAAACGGCGGAACTCTGGGCGGCGCGGCGGGGATTGAAGGCGGCGATCATGAGCATCGATAGCGCGCCAAGCCTCGACGCGGCAGCGGAGGCGGTCGCGCAAACCAAAGGGCCGGGCGCGGTGGCCGTCGCGGAGGCCGTTCGCGAGGTTCAGCGCTCCAGAACGCTTGGCAATCCCGACAAGGACGGCGTCAAGGAGCGCGTCGCATCCAGGCTGTCTCGCGCCGAGGCGCGGGCGAGCCGTCACGTCATGGTCGGGATCGGCGTCGTGGCCACCATCGGCTCGGTTGCGCCGTTCGTCGGATTGTTCGGCACCGTCTGGGGCATCATGAACGCCTTCATCGGCATCTCGAAAGCGCAAACCACGAACCTTGCCGTGGTCGCGCCCGGCATCGCCGAAGCGCTGCTCGCAACCGCGCTCGGCCTGGTCGCCGCGATCCCCGCCGTCGTGGTCTATAACGCCTTCGCGCGGCAAATCACCGACTACCGCCAGCTATTAGCGGATGCGTCGGCAGCGGTCGAAAGGCTCGTGAGCTTCGATCTCGATGCAAGATGCACAGCGCGGCCTCGCATCAAGGCGGCGGCGGAGTAGCGCGATGGCCGGAAGTCTGAAGCGGGAACCGAGCGACGCCGTCGAGGAAAGCCACGAAATCAACGTCACGCCGCTGATCGACGTGATGCTGGTGTTGCTCATCATCTTCATGGTCGCCGCGCCGCTTTCCACGGTGGATGTGCCGGTCGATCTTCCAACATCGAACGCGCAGCCAAAGCCGCGCCCGGCCGAGCCGCTCTTCATCACGGTGAAGGCCGACCTCACGCTCGCCATCGGCAACGATCCCCTCCCGCGCGAGGCGATCAAGGCCGCGCTCGACGCAAGGACCAAGGGCGACACCGAGCAGCGCGTCTTCGTTCGCGCGGACAGGAGCGTCGATTACGGCTCGCTGATGGACGCGATGAACCTGCTGCGAAGCGCGGGCTATCTGAAAATCGGGCTCGTCGGCCTAGAGGCCGCGCCGCAGGCTGGCGCACCGGCGGGGGCAACCGGCGGGGGGAAGCCATGACCACAGCGGATTGGGGCTTCGACGCGACTGGAGGCATGGATGAGGGGCGGCGCGATGCGGTGCGCTGGACGGTCGCTGCTGCGGCTGCCGCAACGCTCTATGCGGGCGTGGCTGCTATTATCCTCTTTCAGCCTGAAGACGCGGCGCCCGCATCGAGCGATCCCGCTGGCGCGGTCATGGTCGAGCTTTCCCCGATCGTGGCCGCCCCTGATACGCCGATGCGCGATGTTGCAACGGGCGCAGAATCGGAAGCTTCGCCCGAACAGGAGGTCAGCGAGCCGAAGCCGGAAGAAAAGCAATTGCAGGAAGAAGAGACCAAGCTTCCCGAGTTCGACAAAGCGGAAGCTATTATCGAGCAGGCACGGCAGGAGCCTCAACCCGAGAAGCCGGTCGAAAAGAAGCCAATTGAAAAGAAGCCGGAGGAGCAGAAGCCGCAGCGGAAAAAATCGACCGCGCGCGCCGCAGCCGCGCCCCGCCCGAACAAGGCCCGGCATGCTGCCGTTAACGCCGCGTCGTCCGCAGGCGTCTCTTCTTCGGCCTCAGCCGCCTCGTGGCGCAGCGCGGTCGTCGGCCATCTCAACCGCCACAAGCGCCATCCCGGCGGCGCGTCGAACGGCACGGCCTACGTCGCGTTCGCCATAGACCGGCAAGGTCGTGTTCTTTGGGCACGTCTTACCCGCTCGTCGGGCAGCTCCCAACTCGACGCGGAGGCCGTCTCTCTTGCGCGGCGCGCGTCTCCCGTGCCCGCGCCGCCTTCAGATATGGCGCGCGCAACGATCACACTCTCGGTTCCCCTCCGTTTCACGCGCTGACCCATGGAACGGGGCGCGGCGCAGCCGAAAAGCGCTCGTCCGCCGACGGAGCTATTGGCCTTTACCCACCGCCGGACAAAAAAGGGCGTGCAGCAGTTCCAACAACTGCCGAGCGGGCTCGCTCGCGATGGAATAAAACACCGTCTGCCCCTCGCGCCGCGTTGCCACGAGCCGATCTTTCCTTAGCAGCGCAAGGTGTTGCGAGACGGTCGACTCCCGCGTCTGAAGGAGCGCCGCCAGCTGGCCAACCGACTTTTCGCCGTCGATGAGATGGCACATGATGAGAAGTCGCGAACGGTGGCCGAGCGATTGCAGCAGCTCGCTTGCGGCGTCGGCCGCCTTTTCCATGTCGTCAGCCAGCATGATCCCTTTTCCGTTATCTTCGTATATTCATAGATACGACATATTGCAATAATAGCACGCCGCGATTAAGCTTTCCAGCAACGAAGAAAGCCGCCACGACGGCGACGCTGACGAGGTTTCGATGAAACGACACTCTCCGCATGGAACGCCGCAGCGCGGGGCGGCGCTGTTCGCGCTCCTCGCCGTGTTGAGCACAGCCGCCGCGCCTGCCCACGCCGCCGATACGTTCGACGTCGGCGCGCGCGAGATCGACGACCTTAAGGCCGTCTACGCGACGGTGCGCTCCACCGACGAGGTGGCCGCGCGCGTGCGCACTGGCGGCACGGTGGCTTCGCTCTCGATCCAGCGCGGCAGCGAGGTCAAGACGGGCGACGTCATCGCAACGGTAACGGACCAGAAGCTCGCGCTCCGCATCAAGTCGCTCGATGCGCAGATCGTGGGGCTTCGCTCGCGTGCCGAGACGGCGAAGGCCGAGGCTGCGCGGCAGGAGCAACTGGCGCAGCGCGGCTTCGCGGCGGGGGCCAAGCTCGACGAGGCGCGCGCGGTTTCCGAGGTTGCCGCGAACGCGCTCAAATCCGCCGAAGCCGAGCGCAGCGTGCTCATGAAACAGGTCGAGGAAGGCGAGGTGCTGGCACCCGCGCAGGGGCGCGTGCTGACGCTGCCCGTGACTGTCGGCGCTGTGGTCATGCCCGGTGAGACCATCGCCAAGATCGCGGCCAACGCATATGTGCTGCGCCTTGAACTGCCCGAGCGGCACGCGCGCTTCATGAAGAAAGGCGATCCGGTGCTTGTCGGCGGTCGCGAGCTTTCGGGCGACGACCTTCCCACGGCCAAGGGTACGATCACGCTCGTCTATCCAGAGCTTCAGGACGGGCGCGTGATCGCGGATGCGGCGGCCGATGGCCTCGGCAAATATTTCGTGGGCGAGCGCGTGCTGACGTGGATTTCGGCGGGCAAGAGACCCTCTATCGTGGTGCCGCCTGCCTTTCTGTTCCGCCGCTTCGGGCTCGATTATGCCCGTGTGGCGCATGGCGATGGCGCAGTCGATGTCGTAGTACAGCCGGGCCATCGCGCGCTGCTCGACAGTGGCGGCGAAGGTGTGGAAGTGCTCGCGGGGCTCAACCCCGGCGACAGGCTGGTGCGGCCATGACGAGCAGCAACAGCACGCGCGATCCGAGCGACCCGAAGCATGTCAGGCTCGGCATTTCCGGCTATCTCACACGCGCCTTCATCAACTCGAAGCTGACGCCGCTCATCCTGCTTGCCGCGCTCACGCTCGGCACGCTGGCGCTTGTGGCGCTCCCCCGAGAGGAGGAGCCGCAGATCTCCGTGCCGATGGTCGATATCCAGGTGCGCGCGGACGGCCTCAAGGCGCAGGACGCCGAGCGCCTCGTTACCGAGCCGCTCGAAACGATCGTGAAGGCTATCAACGGCGTCGAACACGTTTACAGCCAGACCTATGACGACCGCGTGGTTGTGACGGCGCGCTTCCTCGTCGGCACGAAGGCGGACGAAGCGATACTGCGCGTGCACGAGAAGGTGAGGGCGAACCTCGACCTAATCCCGGTCGGCATCCCCGAGCCGCTGATCGTCGGGCGCGGCATCGACGACGTGGCCATCATGGTGCTGACGCTCTCGCCGACGCCGGAGGCCGCGCCGCGCTGGACGGAGATGGCGCTCTATCATCTCGCCGAGAACCTGCGCATCGAACTCGCCAAGGTGGACGAAGTCGGCCTCACCTATCTCTCGGGCGGCCGACCGGACCAGATCCGCATCGAGCCCGACCCCGAGCGCCTGTCGCTCTATGGCGTGACGCTTGCGCAGCTCATAGACAAGGTGAAATCGGCGAACCGCTCGTTCGTGGCCGGACAAACGCGCGACGGTGGCCGAGCGGTGCCTGTGGTTGCAGGCCAGACGCTGGCCGGCGTGCCGGATGTGGGCCTGCTCCTGCTGACAACGCGCGATGGTCGCCCCGTCTACGTCCGCGACGTGGCGAAGGTCGTGGTAGACGGCAAGCCGGTCGAAGCACGCTCGTGGCATTACGCGAAGACGGCGGACGGCAAGCTCGAACGGGTGCCGGCCGTTTCCATCGCCATCGCCAAGCGCGCCGGTGCGAATGCCGTGGTCATCGCGGAGCGGCTCGAAAAGAAGCTCGTCGCGCTGAAAGGCTCGGCCCTGCCGCCCGGCATCGACGTGAACATCACGCGCAACTACGGCGCGACGGCGAGCGACAAGGCCGACGAACTGCTGTTCCATCTCGGGCTCGCGACCGTCTCCATCGTGCTGCTCATCGTGTTCGCCATCGGCTGGCGTGAGGGGCTGGTCGTGCTCGTTGTCATCCCGACGACGATCCTGCTGACCATGTTCGCGTCGTGGATCATGGGCTACACCATCAACCGCGTGAGCCTGTTCGCGCTGATCTTCTCCATCGGTATTCTGGTGGACGACGCCATCGTAGTAATCGAGAACATCGCGCGGCACTGGGCGATGCGCGACGGGCGCAACCGCATGACGGCGGCCATCGAGGCCGTGGCGGAGGTCGGCAATCCGACCATCATCGCGACGCTGACGGTGGTGGTCGCGCTCCTGCCGATGCTGTTCGTTTCGGGGCTGATGGGCCCCTATATGAGCCCGATCCCGGCAAATGCGTCGGCCGCGATGGTGTTCTCGTTCTTTGTCGCGGTGATGGTGACGCCGTGGCTGATGATGCGCATCGCGGGCCGCGCGCCGCTGCATGGCGACGACAGCCACGGGGTTGGCGTACGGCACGGTTTCCTCGCGCGCGCCTATCTTTCCGCGGCCCGACCGATCCTGAAAACGCGCGCCCGCTCCCTCGGCTTCCTCGTCGGCGTCGGCGTGGCGACGATTGCGGCCTGCTCGCTGTTTTATTTCAAGGCCGTGAGCGTGAAGCTTCTGCCGTTTGACAACAAGTCCGAGGTGCAGGTGGTGCTCGACTTGCCGGAAGGCTCGTCGCTCGAAGATACGGACCGCGCGCTGGCCGACGCCGCCCGGCGCCTCGCATCGCTTCCCGAGCTTGAGACGATCCAGGCCAATGCGGGCAGCGCCGCGCCGTTCAACTTCAACGGCCTCGTGCGCCATTATTATCTGCGGTCCGCGCCAGAACTGGGCGACCTTCAGGTGAACCTCACGCACCGCGACGAGCGTGACCGCACGAGCCACCAGATCGCGCTCGACATCCGCGAGCGGCTCGCGGGCCTCCCGTTGCCGCAAGGTTCGGCGCTGAAAGTGGTCGAAGTGCCGCCGGGGCCGCCGGTCATGGCGACGCTTCTCGCCGAAGTCTACGGCCCCACGCCGGAGGCGCGGCGCGAGACGGCGACGAAGCTGAAGGAGCTGTTCAAGAGCGTGCCGTTCATCGTGGACGTAGATGACAGCTTCGGCACGCCGTCCGAGCGGCTGCGCGTCGCCATCGATCAGGACAAGCTCGAATTTTTCCACGTCGAGCAGAAGGATGTCTATGACACGGTGCAGGCCTATCTGTCGGGCGTAACCGTCGGCTATTCGCATCGCGGCGAGGGGCGGCATCCGGTCGAGATCGCGGTGGCGCTGCCGAAACGCGACCTCGCCATCGACCAGCATACGCTGTCGACGCCCGTGCCCGCGAACGCCATCCCCGGTAATCGTAGCGTGGTCGAACTCGGCGATGTGGTGCGGCTTGAGCGCGAGCGCGCGTCTTTCCCGATCTTCCGTCACAACAGCAGACCGGCGGAGATGGTTTCGGCGGATCTCGCGGGCAAGTTCGAGGCGCCGATTTACGGTATGCTCGCCGTGCGGGACGCCATCGACCACGCCGATTGGGGGCCGGGGCAAAAGCCGGTCATTGCGCTTCACGGCCAGCCTGATGACGAAACGAAGCCGACGCTTCTTTGGGACGGCGAGTGGGAAGTGACCTACGTCACCTTCCGCGACATGGGGGCGGCTTTCGGCATTGCGATACTCGGCATTTACTTCATCGTTGTCGGCCAGTTCGGCTCGTTCAAGCTTCCCCTCGTGATCCTGACGCCCGTGCCGCTGACGCTGATCGGCATCGTGATCGGCCACTGGATGTTCGGCGCACCATTCACTGCAACGTCGATGATCGGCTTCATCGCGCTGGCGGGCATCATCGTGCGCAATTCGATCCTGCTGGTGGACTTCATCCGTGAACGTCGGGACGCAGCCACGCCGCTCCGTCAGGTGCTGCTCGAAGCTGGCGCAATCCGCTTCAAGCCGATTCTGCTGACGGCGCTGGCCGCTATGATCGGTGCGGCGGTGATCCTCACCGACCCGATCTTCCAAGGGCTTGCCATCTCGCTGCTGTTTGGGCTGTTGTCATCGACGCTACTGACAGTTCTCGTTATCCCGGCAATCTACATCGTGTTGCGCGACGACCGGTTGCCCGAACCGGAAGGCGGCTTCCCTTCAAAAAATTGAGGCTGCGTGCCCCCCGCGGCCCGCAGCCTCCCCCCTCTTAAACTGTTCTCCGAAAGGCTGACCGGCGGAGTATCAAAGCTCCTCCGCAATGCCCCATATCAGCCAATGCTCGGGAATACCTGCGCGCTCCGCGTATTTTTCGAGGAGTTCGATCATCGCTTCATCGATCTCAAGTTTTTTGCCCTCGCTTTTCGCGAGGTGCGCCTGGAGGTTGGAAAGCTCCAAGGCCATAGCTGCCGGCTGCGCGGCAGCAACCCGCAAGAGGCTGAGGCGCACCAGAACGGCTCCGGCTGAGAGTACATCCGGCAAAACATCGCCGTTCCAAACCTTGAGCTCGGGCTGCGCCTTTACCAAGCCGCGCCATCCCAGCCCTATGAAAATATCGTCCCACAATGCTTCAGGGATCGGACCCGGATAGCGAACCGGGTTCGCGGCATCCTTCAATGTCGCGATTTGCCACTCACCAGCGACATAGCCCGCAGACAGGGGCCTTTGCCGCAAATGCGGCATCCATCCGGCGGCAGTGGCGCCCTCAATCCAGGCGTCAGCATCGATCGCGTATTTGTTAACGCCGGAGCGGGTCGAGTGCACATAAAAGCCGACTTCGTCGGCGAAAGCGGAAATGCGGAGGGACATCTTTTTTTCGCGTGATTGAGCGACCGTGGTCGACATGATTGGGGCTTGTTGAACGCAGTACGCGTTTAGGTACGGCAGACAATCCTTAAAGTTTAACGATCACATTCTCCAACTGTTTACTTCTCTTGCATTCTTGGGCGGCGCCGTTTCCTCTCTACTTGCCACATCTTCCGGTTGAGCATTATATTTGCACAATCATCGGCTCTAGGGGGCAGTAGAGAAACAAGATGACGATTGCTCCATTTTCGGGAGTCGACGTTTCGCCTCTCACGGCGGCGTTGACGAACCTTCCGTTTCAGTCCATCGCCGTGCTTGCGGTAGGTGCCTATATCGTCGTGGCGACATTGAAGGTCCTGTGGGAGTGCCGAACGATCATATTGATGATAACGGTGCTCGGACTTTTGATGGCGAACGGTGATCGAGGGCAGATCCGGCTCGCTGACCTGAGCCAACACAACCTAGCCCAATTATGGGAGAAGTTAACGCGACCATGACGGTTTACCTCCTGGTTTGGCAATTGGTTGTAACGCGTATTACACAGCTTAAGGTTGCTACCAAAAGTCCTAGTGGCGCGAACTTGACATTTGAGCCCCGGTTGCTTTGAGTTCGCGCTCAATGTCGGGGATCGGGCCACTAGTGGAAAGACCGGACCAGATTTCCGACCAGAAGATTCCAGCCGTCGATCAGTATGAAAAACAACACCTTGAACGGCAAGGAAACGGTCGTGGGAGAGACCATCATCATGCCCATTGCCATCAGCACGGTAGACGCGATGAGGTCGATAACCAGGAATGGCAGCATGATAAGGAAGCCGATTTCGAAGCCGCGTCGAAGCTCGGAGATCATGAAGGCGGGAATCAGCGTTCTGAGGGCGGTCGCCCCTTCGGCGCTTGCCTGAGGAGACATTCCCGCGAAGAGATCGATATCCTTCTGGCGCACGTTAGCCATCATGAACTCCCGAAATGGATCGGTGATCTTTTGAAAAGCCGCATCCTCTGAAAGCTTCTTGTCCATGAAGGGCTTGACGCCCGTTTCCCACGCCTTGTCGAAGGTGGGTGACATTGTGAAGGCCGTCATGAAAAGCGCGAGGCTCACGAGGATGATATTGGCGGGAGTGGACGGCAAACCGAGGCCGACTCGCAGAAAAGAGAGCGCGATGACGAAGCGAGTGAAGCACGTCACCATGATAAGGATCCCCGGAGCCAGCGACAGCACAGTAATGACGAGCACCAGTTGAATGATGCGCGACGACGTGCCGTCTGCTGTCTCCGGGAACAGCGAGGCGAGACCACCGAACTGACCACCAGTCTGCTGAGCGGCCGCGCTGGATGGCGCCAGCACCAGCAGAAGTAGCAGAAGTGCGGCGGTTGCCCACTTGCCTCGCCAAACTGTAACAACGCTCATGCCTTCGTCGCACCAATGCGAAGGCATGGCGGCCTCTCGATGGCTGATAGCTCCGTGCAATTGCGCCCGCATTTCACTGAACCACAAATGTGAGGATCAGCAGATCCAGGGTTGCGCCGTTACCAACCCTTGAAGCCCGCGTCCTGAGATCATTCTTGAGGAGCTGGAACCCGGTCGGCCCCTCTATCTCGCGAATCGAAACCGTCTTGAGGAACGTCACCAGGTCATCCGAAATCTTGGCGCAAATCTCCGCTGCGTCAGCGACGTCCGGCTTGAGCACGACCGCCGCTTCAAGCCGCACCGAGAGGTCCGAGCCGTTCGCGAGATTGGCGATGATGGGCGGCAGCACCCTGACCTCGTTTCTGGTTGTTACCGTCTGGTTTGGCGTCACGTTCTGAGCCGGTTGAAGGGCTCCCGGTTCGAGGAAGCCGAACGCGAACCCCGACGCGGCTGCCACGAGTGCGCCTGCAAGGACTCCGAAGAGTTTTTTCGGTTGGCTTTGCGTCACGCTCGATCCTCTCGCGGCTAAAATGGCAGAAGCCAGTCGGTAACCTGCTGTCCCCAGGCCGGCTGGGCCACGTCCATGATGCGGCCGCGCCCCCCATAGGAGATGCGCGCCTCCGCGATCTTGTCGTAGGAAATGCTGTTGTCGGTTGCGATATCGCGCGGCCGGATGATCCCCGAGATCAGCAGTTCTCTCAGTTCGAAGTTCACGCGCACTTCCTGACGGCCCGCGACGATCAGGTTGCCGTTCGGCAGCACCTCCGTCACGACCGCGCCGATCAGAAGGTTGATGCTTTCCGCACGGGAAATTCCGCCCTTTGCATCGGTGCTGGTAGTCGACTCCACCTTGGGGTCTAACTCGCCGCTGCTTTGTGTGTCCAGATGCTTGTTAAGCCCGGACCAGCTGAGATTGGCCTTGTTGGTGATATCCAGTTCGCGCGTCGAAGATCGCGAGCGACTGTTGTTGTTATCAATCGACGCCTTGTCCTTGATGGATATCTTGACGGTGATCACGTCGCCGACCTTGGTTGCGCGCGGGTCCTTGAACAGATCGGCTCCGTTGTCCTGCCACAGCGACGCGCGAGTGACATACGAGGCGGGCGTTGCCGGCATCGTGCCGATCGCCGTATGAGCAGGCACAAGCCCCGCGCCGACCGGCGTAAGGCCCGGCTCCCGTCCAATCTCGTTCATCCGGTTGAAGCATCCACCGAGCATCAAGGTCGTTGCTGCTACCGCCAGCGTGCAGATTTTCATGATTTATCTTCTTTCTGCCGAGACGGGCTGGCCGACTTTGCAGCATCCTTCCGGGCGCCCTCATTGCTGACTGCAGCGGCCGAGGCGGGACCGTCCTGCTCCCTGAACGCGCCAATCATCACCGCCACGATACGGGCCGCCTTTTCCGGCGGCATTTCATCCAGAATTGCGCTGGATTTTTTTGTACTCAGTTTGATCAGCAGAGCCGATGCGGATTCTTCGTCCATGGCGGCGATCTGAGCCGCAGCCGCGTCGGGCTTCACCTTCGTGTAAAGCTCGACAAGGCTCTGCTCGGCCTTCCTCAGGAACTCATTACGGCGGCCGAGCCACTCCTTGTATTCGTTCGTTTTCTGTTCAAGGAGAGCCGTGCGGCGAGCAAGTTCGTCGTCGAGTTTCATCAGTTCGGCTTTCTGACTCAGAAACCGTGCATCCGCCGCCGCATCCGCGATGTTCTCGCAGTAGGACTGCGCGGCCCGCGAATTGGCCGCAGGCGGGGTCGCGGCAGCGGCGGGCATCTTCACCGGCTCGGGTTCCTTTGGCCGGACTTCACCCGCCTTCTTCGCCGCCGAATCGACGGAAGCATCCCATTGCGGTTGCGCGTCGGGGGCCACGCGAATCTTTCGCGCCACTCCGCCCTCATCAGGCCAGCCCCACGCGTATTGCTGAGCGGCAGCTGGAATCGCTGACATTGGACATGCTGCGACGAGCGCCATGAGGCAACCTGCGGATTGGATCATGCGTCTCATTATTGCACCACCAGTTCTGCCTGCAGCGCACCAGCCGACTTGATGGCTTGAAGGATCGCGATAATGCCCTGCGGCTTGAGTCCCATGCGATTGAGCCCAGTGACAAGAGACTGAAGGTTAGCGCCGTTCAGCACGAACAGCGTTCCATCCGGCTGCTCGGCATTGACTGCCGTACGATCCTCGATCGCGGTTTCACCGCGCGAGAAAGGCGCAGGCTGAACGACTTTCGGCATCTCGGTGACGCGCACCGTTATATTGCCGTGTGCAACGGCGACGGTGCTGACCTTCACGTCACGCCCGATCACCACGGTGCCGGTGCGCTCGTCGATCACGATCCGCGCCGGAGTGTCCGGCTGGATGGGTAGCTCGCTGATCTCGCTGATGAAACGCGCCGCATCGAGCCTCGGCGGTCGGAGCAATTCGATCGAGCGCAGATCTTTCGCGCGCGCCGAGCGTCCGCCATAGGCTGACGTAGTGTAGGAGTTGATCACGTCCGCCGCTCGCGTCGCCGTGGAGAAGTCGGGGTTCAAAAGTTCCAGCGTGAAGGATTTAAAGCGTTCGAGTTCAATCGGTAGACGCCGCTCCACCAGTGCGCCGTTGGCGATACGTCCGGCTGTCGGAACGCCCTGCGTGAGCTTTTCCGCGCGACCGCCGGCGGTAAAGCCGGATACGCTGACCTGGCCCTGAGCAGCGGCGTAGATTACGCTATCTGCGGCCGAAAGCGGCGTCATCAGGAGCGTCCCCCCCTCAAGCGACGTTGCGTTACCGAGCGAGGACACGGTTACATCGATCCGGCCGCCCTCCCGGGCAAAGGCGGGCAGTTCCCCCGTGACGATGACGGCGGCGGCGTTTTTCGTCTGAACCTGATTGTTGTTCATGAGGTTGTTGCGGATGTTCACGCCCATTCGGTCCAGCATCGACTGGATCGACTGACTGGTGAACGGCGAGCTTCTCAGATTGTCGCCGGTGCCATTCAATCCCACCACGATTCCGTAACCCACAAGTTGGTTCGGCCGCACATTCTGGATGACAGCAATATCCTTGATCCGCGTCGTAGCATGCGCGGGCTGGATCAGCAGAAGTGCTATCAGAAGGCGTTTCACGGCTCAGTTTACCCGCACGCTGCCGTCAGCCATCACCACGCCGTGAATCACGACGCCCGAATCCGGATTGCGCGCGCTGATGGTTTCGCCAACGCTGCCAGATTGCAGCGCCATGGCGAGTCCCGTAATGCGCACGGTATCGGATTCATAAACGAGCGACACGGCCTTGCCTTGGCGAACAACCACAGGCTCCCGGATCGCAACCTTCGGAATCGGCAGCCCCGGCAACAAGGTTCGACGCGAAGTCTTGCCAACCACGCCGCTGGCTTCGGTAATGAAAGCGCTGGCGTTCTCGTTTTCTGACAGTTGCTTCGAGGTGAGCATTTCTTCGGTGATGACGTCGCCAGGATAGAGCGCACGCTTTGGCACGGGAACGATTCGCCCGCCCTCCTCCGCCAATGATGGCGCGGCAAGGAAAAACGGGGCGGCCACTGCCGCAGTGATCATGACGCTTTTCATGATACTACCCATCAAAGATTATTTTTCGTGAGGACCTGGAACATCTCGTCCGCAGCCTGAATGACCTTGGAGTTCATTTCGTAATTTCGCTGGGCCGAGATCAGATTTGTGATCTCCTGCACCGGATCGACGTTGGAGCTTTCGACGTAATACTGCTGGACCGTCGCGTAGCCTTCGCTACCGGGCACCTGAACCTGAGCGTTTCCCGAGGATATCGTCTCCCGGAAGAGGTTGTTGCCAAGCGCCTCCAGTCCCGCATCGTTCACGAAAGTGGCGATGGTGAGCTGCCCGACCTGCGTCATGACCCCCGTGCCGGGGTCGACGTAGACCGTTCCGTCGGTGTTGACCTGGATCGACGTGGTGTTGGTAGGTATCGTGATGCTTGGGATAACCGTGTAACCGTCCGGCGTCACGAGTTGGCCCGACGCGTTCTTGCTGAACGTGCCTGCACGCGTGTAAAGCGTCTCGTTGTTCGCCCCGGTGATCTGGAACCACCCACGTCCGTTGAGCGCTAGATCGAGCGAGTTCCCGGTTTTCGTTAGCGAGCCTTGCGTATGCAGGCTTCTGATAGCAACTGGCTGCACGCCAAGGCCGATTTGTGAGGCCTCGGGTATGGCATCGGCGTCGCTTCGGTTAGGAACGCCCGCCGCCCGCTCCGACTGATAAAGCAGGTCTGCAAACTCCGCCCGTGAGCGCTTGAAAGCGACCGTGTTGGCATTCGCGATATTGTTCGCGATAACTTCGACATTCGTTTGCTGAGCGACCATGCCGGTCGCAGCTACAGAAAGAGCGCGCATGATGGCCTCGCTAGATCGTCATCCGGGTGAGTTCCTGATAGGCCGAGACGGCCTTGTCGCGCACGGCAAGCGCCGCCTGCAACGATAGCTCCGCCTTGGAGACCGCTTGTACGACCTCCTGTGTCGAGGCGCGGCCCTGAAGCCCCGCAGCGGCTACGCTTTCGCCCGCCTTGACATCGACGGCCGTCTGCTGCCCAAGCGCGGCCAGCACGCTGGAGAAATCAGCCGCGGCAGCGCCGGCGGAGGCCGCCTTCTTCTCCAGAGCGAACGACGCCGTCGGATCGGAGATGGCGAAAGAGGCAAGCGAGGAAATTGTCATGGTCAGCCCTTCAGAATGTCGATGGTGAGTGTTTCCAGGTGGCGCACCTGCTTGATGACCTGCAGGTTTGCCTCGTAACTGCGCGTGCCTTCGCGGATGTCCGCGAGTTCCACGAGAACGTTCACATTCGGGAGCTTGACATTGCCCTGAGCGTCGGCTGCCGGATGACCCGGAATGTTTTCGATGCGATAGGGAGACCGGTCCGCATCGACATCGCCGATGATCACCAGTTCCGCCCCCGTTGCGGCATCGAGTTCCTGATCGAAGCTCAGTATCTTGCGCGTATAAGGAAGCGCACCGGGCGTCTTGCCGGTGGATTCGGAGTTCGCAAGGTTCTCCGTCGCGACACGGATGCGCTGAGACTGCGCCGAGAGACCGGAACCCGCGATGGCAAGAGAGGCTGACAGACTATCCATCGTCATTACCCTCTCGCCGCCTGCGAAATCATGCTGTGAAAAGTTTTCACGACCGATGCGTTCAGCGCGTAATCGCGCATGACTTCGGAACTCTTGAGCATTTCCTGATCAAGATTGACGTCGCCACCCGAGTAGAACGTCGCGCCGTCACCTGCGTCCTCCTGCGCGTAGGAGCCGACCTGCGAAACTTCCGCCCGAAGGTGCAGCGGACTGGTCGACGTCATCTGAAGCCCGATGTCATGCATCATGGCCTCGAACGGGACGACGTTTGCCGTCTTGTATCCAGGCGTATTCGCATTCGCGACGTTTTGCGCCAGAACCTTTTCCTTGGCGAAAAGCCATCGGCCCTGAAGAGATGCGATATCGAGTACGTTCGTCATGCAGGAAGCGCCCGTCCGTCGAGAAATGGGGGTTCGACTCAAAACGCTCTACAACCAGTTAATATAATAGGTTGCATTTCTTATCTGAAACTGTTCATGCGTTTGTCGCTCGGTCGATCGAAGGACTGCGTCGTCTCAAGTATATGGAATTTATTGATAATTTTAGCTGACTAATCGTCAAGACCTAGAGCG
>NZ_JFZJ01000010.1 GCF_000636015.1 Rhodomicrobium udaipurense JA643 | reverse complement strand
TAGGGGAGCGAAATCTGACTCAACCGGAAGATGGCGGTTGCCGCGATGAGTATGGCGGAAAAGAAGGTATGGGCGCATCGGTCGTATCGGGTTGCGACGCGGCGCCAGTCTTTCAGTTTCGCGAACAGGCTTTCGATCCTGTGTCTCTCCGGCAGAGCGCTCTGTCGTAAAGGTGAGGCCGCTTGCGGCAACGCGAGGACGGAATGCAGGGCTCGCTATTCGAGCGCCTGCAACGCGACCAGTCAATCGAAGATCAGTTTCGGCTGGGCCGCGATTCCGCAATACCACGGCGAGCTTATCTAGAACAAGCAACGCTATCTCAAAGCCCCTGAAACCGGCAGGCGCGCTCCTCGGATCAATCCGACCGAAGAATGGAAGTATACGGACGTTCCGGAGCTTCGGATCGTCTATGAAAAGCTATGGGTGAAGGTTCAGACGCGCCTCGGTTCAACCGCTCGCGGCGGGAAGGGCTTCGCCCGAAAGCATAGGCTCTTGTCGGGCCTTACCAAATGCGGGAAGTGCGGGGGAGGAATGGCGATCTCCGGATCGACCGACGGAAGAGTGCGCATAAGTTGCGTTCGCGCCAGAGACGCCGGCGTCTGCGATCACAAGCGGTCCTACTACCTCGATAGGGTCGAGGCTGTCGTCGCCGAAGCGTTCGTGGCCGTCCTGTCGCAGAAGGACGTTATGCAGAAAGCGATCGGCACTGCGATCAAGAAAAGGCGGGAGGATATTTCGGGAGAGGCGAAGGCGTACTCGCGCGCCGAAGGCGGAATGGGAAAAAGCGAAGGCCCGGCTTGCAACAATCGGGCGGCCAGCGGCTGTTGATCTTCATACCGAGGCGGTCGCGGGCTATAACCGCACTATGGACAATCTCGCGGTGCTTCTTCGAGCATCACGCGCAGGGAAAGCACAGCGTTCCGCAATGCGGCTCGCGCGATCATCTCGGTCATCATCGTCCATCCGACCGAACCGGCTGCGGCTACGCCGATGCGCGTCGAGATCGAGGGAACGCTGTCGAATTTGTTGGGAGAAAGCGTAGTAGAGGTGGTGGTTGCGGGGGCAGGATTTGAACCTGCGGCCTTCAGGTTATGAGCCTGACGAGCTACCGGGCTGCTCCACCCCGCGTCACAAAGTTGACATAGGCCGTTCGGCCGGAAACCGCAACACATACCTTCATGTTTCGGCGAAAAAAGTGGCGGCGCGGTTCCTGATCCGCACAGCGACGCCCGTGCCTCGGAATCGGCGAGGCGCGCAAAAATCCTCCCGCCCGCATCCGTCATGGACGCGGTTACATGGCACCGAAGCTTTATGCGCAAAATTCTTGGCTCTGGCCGCATACCGACGTCGGTCGGGAGCGGTCGCGGAGGCTATTCCGCCGCGCGAAGACCTGCGGGAGCGTTCGCGGCGGCCCGCTCGGAGCGCTTGTGCGCCCAGATGAGGTAGATGTTGCGCGCGTAGATGAAAAGGCCCGCAAGCTGCCCGAGCATGATCACCGGATCGGCGCGGTGAACGGCGTAGACGAACAGCATCAGGCCGCCCGCAAAGCTGAAATACCAGAAGGTTTCCGGCACGATGCTGCGCTTCACGCGCTCGCTCGCGATCCATTGCAAAACGAAGCGCATGAAAAACATGGACTGCGCCGCGAAGCCAAAGATGACCCAAGCCATCTCCACTTCCGAAACCTGCGCCCACCACTGGCTGAACTTTGCAAGGTCCATGCGATCCCCGTACTCGGCTTAAGGCTACGCCTGCTGGCCCGACTTGCCGGACCGGCCGAAACGTGCCTCAATATCCCGCCCGCAAAGAAGCGGACACGTCTTATTCATGCGAACCTGCGCCCGCTTCGCTCGAAACGCTTCAATGCGTCTGCCGCGAGGCAACCGTAGCCACACGACGAACCGGAGCGGCTTCCCTCAGCCGCGCCACGCCGAGCGTATCCTCAATGATTTCCGGCACCCGCGTGCGTCGCCTCAGCCACACAATGCCGATCATGTCGTAGATGCCGAGCAGCGCGCGGTTGAAGTTCGTGTATTTCGATTGCCCCGCGATGCGCGGACGGTCGTTCACCGGGACGTACTCCACCTTGTGGCTGTACATCTGGAACAGCGCGGGCATGAAGCGGTGCATGCTCGTGAAGAACGGCAGCCGCAAATACGCCTCGCGCCAGAAAACCTTGATGCCGCAACCCGAGTCCGGGCATTGATCCTTGAGGATCGCAGCGCGCGCGCGGTTGCCGAGGAGGCTCGCGATGCGCCGTGAGCCGACCGCCTTGCGCTTCACGCGCACGCCGCCCACCAGCGCCGGGCCACCCTTGCCGGGCGTGCCGAGGCTCTTCAGGAGGTTCGGCAGGTCGGCCGGATCGTTCTGACCGTCTCCGTCCATCGTAGCGATCAGGGGGCATTGCGCAGCGAGAACGCCCGTGCGGATCGCGGCGCTTTGGCCGGACCGCGCGCGGTGGCGGATGTAGCGCACGCGCGGATCGCGCGCGGCGAGCGCCTTGATTTCCGCGCCGGTCCCATCGGTGCTGCCGTCGTCAATCACGATCACCTCGCCGAGAACCTCAGGCGCGATGGCGCGCAGCGTTTCCTCGACGAGACGGCCGATATTTCCTTCTTCGTTCAGCGCTGGGATCACCACCGCAACAGTCATGACCGCCACCTTCGCAAGCTCGCTTCCGCGGAGCCCATTTCGATTTCCTTAACCGCTCATAGCAGGCTTTTTCGTGGCCGCACAACCAGTGTGGACAAGCCGTTCACGCGATTCACCCTTTGGTGACGGGTTCATGTGACAGTCAAGACAGCGTAGACGTTCCGAATCCGGCGGCTGGTTGACATGTTTGAGCGCAGCGCAAGGCACCATGCGTATACCGCAACGCTTGCCCTCGGCGCGGATGGCGGCATTGTGACGACGCTTGCCGAACCGATCGTCGGCTGGCCGGCCGGAAATCTCGACGGCGCGCCACAGCCTCTCGTCCTTCCACCGAATTATCTCGATCCGCTCGCGACAAGCGCTATCGCCTACAGCTGCAATCTGCCGCTAACGCGTGGAGCCGTGCCGACGCCCGTGCTCAGCGCCCAGTTTCCCGACCGCATCGACAGCGGCAGCGAAGCCGAGTTTCTGGCCGCCTCGTTCCCCGCTGGCAACACCGCCGTCATCGGCGCGAAAGGTGAGCGGATCACCCTGCGCCTGCGGTGGGTGTGCGTCTCGGCGGACTCGGGAATCGGCGCGGTGTGGCGTTGCTTCGTCCGCCTCGGCGGTCATGGCGCGCAAAACGCATGGCATGCCGTCGATCACGACTACATTTTCGAGGCCAAGGGCGGCGGGGCGCTGAACGCACCCGAAGAGATTTCGCTCCCGGTGCGGACGCCGGATGGCCGTAGGCTGCGGCTTGTGCATCCCTTCGGCGCGCTGACCTGCTTCGCCTGCGAGGCGGGGCGCGTCAAGGTGACCAAGCTCACGCCGGATGGCTGGGCAAAACGCGATGTGGCCCGCCTGTCGCTTCTTGCCGACGACCGCGTCGTGGCCATATTCTCCGACGGGATGCAAAAGACCGTCGGCATCGCCGCCCCGCATGCGAAGCGGACAGCGCGGGCCGCATAGTTTCTCGTCAGCGACGCAAGTGCCTCATTTTTCAACCCACAGATCCGATCGGGCCGGCGCATCATGAAGATGGCCAGGATATACATTCGCGCTCTCGGCATGCTCACTTCCGAGCGCTGGCTTGCCATGGCGCTGGTTGCAGCGGGCGCGGCCATCGCCATCGTGCAACTCGCGGAACCGATCCTGTTCGGCCGCGTGGTCGATGCCCTGTCGAAGGGCGATCAGGCGTTCCCGATCATCGCGATCTGGGCCGCGCTCGGGCTTTTCAACATCATCGCGAGCGTCGCACTATCGATCATGGCGGACCGCCTCGCACACAGGCAACGGCTCGCGGCAATGGGCGCGGCGTTCGAGCGCGCGATCAACCTGCCGGTCAGCTATCACGCACAGCACGGAACCGGGCGGCTCGTCCGCATCATCCTCGCGGGGACGGACCAGCTTTTCGCGCTGTGGCTTTCGTTCCTGCGCGAGCACCTGACCGCCATCATCAGCATCATCCTGCTGATCCCCGTTGCCATCTCCATCGACACGCGGCTTGCGGCGCTGCTTGCCGCGCTCGCGGTGCTGTATTTCCTCGCCAACACCGTCATCATCAAGCGGACGCAGGGCGGACAGGAGAACGTCGAAGCCTATCATCAGGATGTCTTCGGCCGCGTCGGCGACGTCATCGGCAACGTGACCGTGGTGCAGAGCTATACACGCCTCGTGGACGAGACGAGCGCGCTCCGCAACCTCATGGCCGACCTCCTGCGCGCGCAATATCCCGTGCTGACCTGGTGGGCGATGCTCACCGTGCTGACGCGTGGCGCGGCGACGATCACTATGGTCGCTGTGTTCGCCATCGGCTCTATCCTCGCGCAGCGCGGCGAAGTGACGGTGGGCGAGATCGTGGCTTTCGTCGGCTTCGCGGGTTTGCTCATCTCCAAGCTAGACCAGCTTTCGAGCTTCGTGGCGCGCATCTTCATGCAGGCGCCGACGCTGCAAAACTTCTTCGACCTGCTAGACACCAGCGGCATGACCATCGAGAAGACGGGCGCGGTGCCGCTCGAAAACGTGAGGGGCCGCGTCAGCTTCGATCATGTCACCTACCGCTTCCCGGCCAGCGATCAGGGCGTATTCGCGCTGGATTTCGACGCCGCGCCGGGGCAGACTTTTGCGCTTGTAGGCCCGACCGGCTCTGGCAAGACGACCACGCTCGCGCTGCTCCAGCGGCTGCGCGACCCGCAGGAAGGTCGCATCCTCATCGACGGCGTCGACATCCGCGACGTGACGCTGAACTCGCTGCGCCAGTCCATCGCCGTGGTGTTTCAGGATGCGGGGCTGTTCAATCGCTCGATCGCAGAAAACATCCGCGTGGGCCGCCCCGGAGCGACCGACGAGGAGGTGGAAGAAGCGGCGCGGCTCGCGGAAGCGCACGACTTCATCCTCGCCAAGCCCGGCGGCTACGGCTTCGTCATAGGCGAACGCGGCTCGGCTCTGTCGGGTGGCGAACGTCAACGCATCGCCATCGCGCGCGCGATCTTGAAGAACGCGCCGATTCTGATCCTCGACGAGGCGACGAGCGCGCTCGACAACGAGACCGAACTGAAAATCAAGCGCGCGCTCGACCGCGTGCGGCGCGGGCGCACGACGTTTCTCATCGCGCACCGGCTCTCGACAGTTGCAAGCGCAGACAAGATCCTCGTGCTCGAAAAGGGGCGGATCGTGGAAATGGGCACGTTCGCCGCGTTGGCCGAAGCGGGCGGCATCTTCGAGCGGCTCGTGAAGGCCGGCGACTTCAAGGAAGACCAGCCCGACGCCCCGGCCGCCCGCGCCGCGGAGTGAGCCCGGCGCTTCGGCTGCGTAATAATGCAAACTCAGCCCGGCTTGCCGCGCCTGCGGATCGTCACATAAAGCGCGCCGCTGCCGCCGTGATGGTGCGCGGACTCGGTGAAGCTCACCACATGCACCCGGAACTCCGGCTCGGACAGCCAGTGCGGAACAAGCCGTCTCAAAACGCCGCGATTTTCGGTGGTCCAGAAGTCGCGGCTGTCGGAGTCGGCGCGGCCACCTTTGCCCGTGATAATCAGCACGTGGCGGTGCCCCTCCACCCGACAACGGGCGAGGAACGCGCGAAGGGTCGCGTAGGCATCGTGCTGGCGCAGGCCGTGCAGGTCGATCCGGGCGTCGATTTCGCGGCGGCCGCGCGCGATCTTCCGGACGATGCGGTGATCGAAAGGCTGGTGCGGCGGCGGAGTCGGGCGCATCGCAGCGGGCACGGCGCCGGGGCTCGCAACAGTCGGCTCCGCGCGCGTCGGCGCGGCGTCGAGGGGCTTGGCCCTGGTCGTGAGCGGTGGCGCGGGGGTGGCCCCATCGCCTTCATGCGGCGCAGGCGTGTCCGGTTGCGGGCGCGCAAGAGGCTCGTCATTGCGGGTCACGCGGACCCACAACTCGATCTCCTCTTTCGAGAGGAGGCGCTTCTTTCGGCGGCCTTCCATCCCTTTTCCCACTTCAGTCGCGCTACCTAGCATCTTGGTTGAAGAACGATAAAATCGCATGAATGGCGCACTGCGCCAGCACTTTCGCCCGCTGCGTCGCCCGTTCCCGCGAAGATGTCGCCGCGCTGTGGCCCTTTGATCGCCGACCCGGTGTCCTGAGCGACGGTAAGCCGCTGGAACCGTTTTCTCTGAAACGTGAGGTCCGGAGCCGAAACCCATAGCAGAGTACCCGCCGGATGAAAGGCCGGGTCTGTCGCAAGGCTCCTTCCGGGGTACAGATCCACTCCCGACGAACCGCGCGGCGCGGCGGCGGAAGCGTCGAGTTCGCGAAAAAAGATATAGGAGCGATTTTCGGCGAGAACAGCCTCGCGACCCGGCTCCGCGCGCAGCCACGCCTTCATGCCTTCGAGATGGGCATCCCCGACGCTGAGCTTCCCATGCGCGATCAGCCATTGCGAAATGGATGTGTACGGATGGCCGTTCTTGCCGTCGAAGGTCAGACGCACACGCGTGCCATCCTCTAGCTTGACGACGCCCGAACCCTGCACATGCATGATGAAAGCGTCCACCGCATCCGCGAGATAGAGAAGCGCGCGCCCGCGATCTTCGAGCGCACCCGCCTCGATTTCGCCGCGCGTGAAATACGGCTCGAAACCTGCGGCCATGGCACGCGCGGCACTCAAGCCATGCGCAGCGAGCGGATGTTCGGTCGGAAGCAGCGAAAGATCGCTCGGCCGCCGGTAGACCGGAACCGGGAACGCGGCGGAACGCATGCGCGACCCTTCAAGCACCGGCTCGAAATAGGATGTGAGAAGACCCTGTTCGGCGTTCACGCGGCAAGGTCTGAAATGCGCCTCGAAGAAGAGGCGCGCCGCCGGATCGCATACAGGTCGCGGAAGATGCGGCGCGAGCGCGGCGGAACGGAGATAGCAGGCCAGCGCGTCCGCATGATTATCGTCGCGCCAGCCGGGGATTGCGTCGAAGTCCATCGGCTCCAGCGAGAGCACGGCGGGCGAAGCGCCGCCATGCTGCCAGCGCCAGAGCGCGGCGTCCCGAGCTTCGGCGGTCACGCCGCGTCGGTTGCGACGAGCTGCCAGTTCGGGTTCGGCGAAGACACGTCGCGTGAGAAGGTCCAGATATCGGTGACCTGGCGCACGGCCTTGTCGTCGCCGTCAACCACTTCGCCGTGCTTGTCGCGCGTGGCGGTCACGAGATCGCTCACAAACCGCACCTTAACCTGCGCGACGCGACCCAAAAGCTGGGCCTCGACGATTTCGCTCGACGATATGCCGACGAAGTGAAACTCCACCGTCTCGCCGCTCGCCTCGCGGTCGTTGATCACCACGTTGAAACTATCGAACACCTCCGGCGCGAGGAGGTGGCGCAGCGTTTCGCGGTCCCCCTTCGCATAGGCCGTGATGATGGATTCATAGGCGATCTTCGCTCCATTGACGAACGATGCCGTGTCGAAAGATGGATCGGCCGTGGCTATCTGGCGCAGGGGCGCACGCACCGCACTATCCTCGGGAACATTGGCGAGCCGCTCGTCAACGCTGGGGCCTGCCGACGGAGCGCCGCCCGGTCTCGGCTCCGCCCTCGGAAGCGGAACGACGTTGTCCCGTGTGGACGCCGCATCGCGCGCATAATTACCAAGCCGTGTTTCTTCATCGCCGGTTCTGCGGCCGAGTACGCTCCGCAACCGCAGAAAGATGGCCACCGCAACCGCTAAAAGCAAAATATTGGTGAGGTCGAAAATGTCGCTCGTCAAACCGCCGCTCCTGACCCCCGTCGGGCCCGATGTTGTGTGACTTCCTGCGCGTGATATAAGAGCTTCGAGGCCCGCTGGCTATAGCCGCGCGCCCTTTGACGCAAGCGTTGCCGAATTCTTTGCATCCTTCTCCGCAAATCGATCTTCGCTCCCATATTAGGGAGTGCGAATTTTCAATCCAACCCCTAGGACCGAGCGTCTCGATGCCCTTCGTCATTCTCTTTCTCATGATTTCGTGGCCGGTGCTGGAGGTGGCCTCCATCATCCAGGTAAGCCGCTGGATTGGCGGCATCCCCACGTTCCTGCTGTTGGCGGCGGGTGTGGCGGTCGGCGCGTTCCTCGTGAAGTCGCAAAGCCGCTTGGTCGGCGTTCGCGTCATGGAAGCGATGCGGTCCGGCGGGTCGCCCGAAAAGACCCTTCTCGACAGCGGGACGACATCGCTCGCGGGCATCCTGTTCATGATCCCCGGCTTCGTGTCTGACGCGGTGGCGATCCTGCTGCTGCTCCCGGTGGTGCGCGGCTTTCTGTGGCGCGGCGCATCTTACGGCATGCGAGCGCGCGGCGGGAAGTGGCAGGCGCGGACTCAGCAGGGTGCGCGGCCCGAGCCCCAAGGGGACGCGCAAGGCCCGGTGCGCAGCGAAACGGTGATCGACGTCGAGTTTACCGAGGTGCCGCGCGGCGAAGGCAAGGGCGGGTCGAGCGCGAAGCGCACGGATTCGCCCTGGAACAAGGGATAGGTGCGGCGCTGGCGAAAGGACCGTCGCCGGGCGATGAATGTTGAGGCCGAGGCATCCCCGGCCGCTTTTCTTTTATCCCTCGATCTTCGAGAAATCCGCGATGTCGAGCGTCAGCGCGCGGATCTGCGCCAGCAGCGTCAGCCGGTTCTCGCGGATGTCGGACGCGGCGGCGTTCACCGTCACCTTGTCGAAGAAGGCGTCCACCGGCGCGCGGAGCTTCGCCAGCGCCGCCATCGCCGCCTCGAAATCCTCGGTCGCGAGCGCGGCGCGGACATCCTTGCCGACGGCCTTCACCGCCGAGGCGAGCGTCTTTTCTTCCTTGTCCTTCAGCAGTTTCGCCGCCGGTTCGCCATCGAACGCGCGCGCGTCCTTCTTTTCCTCGATGCGCAGGATGTTCAGCGCGCGACGCACCAGCGCGAGCAGGCTCTTGCCGTCATCGGTTTCGAGGAAGCGGCCCAGCGCCTCAACGCGGCGAACGACCATGAGCAGATCGTCCTGCCCCGGCAGCGCGAACACCGCGTGAACTGAGAAATAGCAGGCTCTAAAACCTTAGCAGCGGACATATACCTTTCGTGGAAACCATCAGGGTCAAGATCATCGAGATGATCTTCCTTGTATCCCGGGACTAGGAAATCCGTATAATTTAGGTAAAGATCCAGCCAAGCTGGCATCTTTTCGTTTCCGGAACGCTCGGTATAGCCCTGAGGTTCTTCAACGTCTTTGAAAAGGCCCTCTGCAAGCTTTAGGTACTTCTTTGACCTCAGCGAGCCGTATAATTCGAAAGTATCGATAAATCCTTCCATCAACTGGTCGGCCCTAACGACATTATCGACGATCTCATCGTACGTACAGCGAGGGGGAACCAAATATGAATGGAGCGCCTTGGACAATAACCTATTCAAATCAAGCTCACTCGCTGACCGCTCCAGCACAATGCGAATAACCCCGAGCGCGGCGCGGCGCAGCGCGAACGGGTCTTTCGAGCCGGTCGGCTTCTCGTCGATGGCCCAGAAGCCCACGAGCATGTCGAGCTTGTCGGCGAGCGCGACCGCCACGGAAACCGGGTTCGTCGGCACGGCGTCGGACGGCCCCTGCGGCTTGTAATGCTCCGCGATGGCGTCGGCGACTGCGGGCTTTTCGCCCTGCGCGAGCGCGATGTAGCGGCCGATGATGCCCTGAAGCTCGGGGAACTCGCCCACCGTCTCTGACATGAGATCGGCCTTGGCGAGATGCGCCGCGCGCTCGGCATCGTCCGGGTTCGCGCCTACGATGGGCGCAAGCTCGCGCGCGAGCGCCTTGATGCGCTCCACCCGCTCAAGTTGAGTGCCGAGCTTTTCGTGGAACGTCACCTGACCGAGCAGCGCCGTCATCCCTTCGAGCGGGCGCTTGCGGTCGTTCTCCCAGAAGAATTTCGCGTCGGACAGGCGCGCGCGGATCACGCGCTCGTTGCCCGCGACGATGGCTTTGCCGCCGTCCACAGCTTCGAGGTTGGAAACGAGAATGAAGCGGTTCGCCAGTTTCCCGGTTTTCGCCGAGCGCAACGAGAAGCACTTCTGATGCGCCTTCATGGACGTCATCAGGATTTCCTCCGGCACATCGAGGAAGCTTTCCTCGAATTGGCCGGAAAGGACCACGGGCCACTCGACGAGCCCCGCATTCTCAGCAAGCAGCCCGTGGTCTTCAACAAGAGCGAGCCCGGCATCCGAGGCGGCGGTGTGCGCGCCCTCAAGGATGGCCTTCGCCCGGTGTTCTCCTGCGACCACAACCTTAGCGTGCATCAATGCATCTGCATAGTCTGAAATACGGGCGACTTTCACAACCTTTGGTTGAGTGGCATTTTCGCCACTCAGGAAGCGATGTCCGTATGTGATGTCGCCGCTCTTGATGCCGTCCACCTCGAATGCGACCGGCTTGTCATCGAAAAGACACAGGATCGAATGCAGCGGCCTGATCCAGCGCAGCCGCCCGTTGCCCCAGCGCATCGACTTCGGCCACGGAAACTTGCGGATGATCTCAGGCACGGCCTCCGCGATGATGTCGGCGGCGGCGCGGCCCGGCTTTTCGCTCCGCGCGAGGTAGTAATCGCCCTTCGGGTCTTTCACCACCTGCGCTTCATCGATGCTGTTAAGCCCCGCCGCCTTGACGAAGCCCTCCAGCGCCTTGGCTGGTGCGCTCGTGCGCGGCCCCTTGCGCTCCTCGACCGTCGCGGCCGAATGCTCGGGCACGTCGTCCGCGATGAACACGATGCGCCGCGGCCCGGACAATGTGCGCGTTGCGCCGACGGTCAGGCCGCCCTTCGTGAGCGCCTCGGTTACGAGCTTTGCGAGATCGTCCGCGCCGCGCCCCTGAAGGCGGGCCGGAATTTCCTCGGAGAACAGTTCCAGCAGAAGGTTCGGCATGGCGTTGGCTTTCGTTCAGAGCGCTTTCAGGAAAAGTGTATGCGGTTTTCCGCCCGGAAAGCGCGGCAAAACAGGACTCTAGACGAGCGCGGTAGGCGGTTCGCGCCCCGCGAGAACGGCGTCGATGTTGTCGAGAGCGTCGCGGCCCATCTCGTCGCGCGCCTCGATGACGGATGTGCCCATGTGCGGCAGGAGGAACGCGTTTTCCAGGTCGTAATAGCCGGGGTGGATGTTCGGCTCGTTCGTGTAGACGTCGAGGCCGATATGCGCGATGTGGCCGGACTTCACCGCCGCGATGAGGTCGGCGTCCACCACGAGGTCGCCGCGTGCGATGTTTGTGACGATGGCGCCCGGCTTGAGCTTCGCGAGTGCGGCGGCATCGATCGAGCCGCGCGTTTCGGGCGTGGACGGCGCGGCGATGCAGAGGATGTCGGTCACTGCGAGCAGGCTGTCGAGCGTCGCATGGTAGGTCGCGCCGCGCGCGTCCGCCGCGTCGAGCGGCCGCCGGTTGAAATAATGAATGTCCATATCGAAGCCGCGCGCGCGTTTGGCGATGGCCTGCCCGATCTTGCCCATGCCGTAGATGCCGAGGCGCTTGCCGTCGAGCCTGCGCCCGATGAGCTGCATCGGTTGCCAGCCGTGCCACGCCTTGGCGCGGAGCAGCCGCTCGCCCTCGCTCGCGCGCCTGGCCGCGCCGAGGATCAGGAGGAAGCCGATTTCCGCCGTCGCGACCGTCACCGCGTCGGGCGTGTAGGCGACGCGGATGCCGCGCGCCTTCGCGGCCTGAAGGTCGATATGCTCATGGCCGACGGAATAGGTGGCGATGACCTTCACAGAGCGGTCGAGCTTGGCGATCACGTCCGCGCTGAAACGGTCCGCCAGCGTGACGAGCAGCGCGTCCTTGCCTGCCGCGCGCGCGATGAGTTCGTCCGGCGTGAACGGCACGTCAGCCTCGTTCAGGTCGAGGTCGTAGTCGCGCCGCGCCCGCTCGATGGTGGCGGGGCTCAGCACGCGCGTCATGAGGAGTTTGGGTTTGGTCACGCTCATTCCTTCGAAGCGATGCGCTTATGGTCGATCAAACGATATCGCTTTTCGCTTTGAATCGCGCGACCGCCGCCGATTGGCAAGGCGAATTTGTATTTGCAACAGCGTTACACGTGGGGCGCACCTCAAGCACAGCTGATAGCCTTCGCCAACCCGTGACCGCGAGCATGGCTGTTTTTTTGCCCGCCACTAGTTCACAAATCTCGAACAATGCCCACATCTGCCCTGAAAGCATTGTCGTGCGAGAAAGGATCGCATCATGACGGATCACAGCACTCAGCGTTCTGGGCAGGCCGACACGCGGCAGGATTACGGCGTGCCGGAAGTCGACCTCCTGACGCCGCTCACACTTCGCGGCGTGACGTTCCGCAACCGCATCGCCGTTTCGCCCATGTGCCAATATTCGGCGAAGGACGGCTTTGCGAATGATTGGCACCTCGTCCATCTCGGCAGCCGTGCGAGCGGCGGCGCGGGCCTCGTGATCGCGGAGGCAACGGCGGTCACGCCCGAGGGGCGCATCTCGCCTTACGATCTCGGCCTCTGGTCGGACGATCACATGGAGCCGCTCGCCCGCATCGCGCGCTTCATTGAAAGTCAGGGCGCGGTGCCGGGCATCCAGATCGCGCATGCGGGCCGCAAGGCGAGCACGGACGCGCCTTGGAACGGCGGCAGGGCGCTTCCGCCCGAGCAAGGCGGCTGGCGGCCTGTGGCGCCGAGCGCCGTGCCGTTCAGCCCCGAAAGCCCGACGCCAACCGCGCTCTCCGAAGACGGCATCGCCCACGTGATCGCCGCATTCGAGGAGGCCACGCGGCGCGCGCTGAAGGCGGGCTTCAAGGTCATCGAAATTCACGGCGCGCACGGCTATCTGCTGCACGAATTCCTGTCGCCGCTGTCGAACCACCGCACCGACCAATGGGGCGGCAGCTTCGAGAACCGCGCGCGACTAACCCTCACCGTGGCGGAACGGCTGCGCGCCATCTTGCCGGACGACCTGCCGCTGTTCGTGCGCATCTCCGCGACCGACTGGGTGCCGGGTGGCTGGGACGACACGCAATCGGTCGAACTGGCGAAGCACCTGAAGCGCATCGGCGTGGACCTGATCGACGTGTCGTCAGGAGCCCTCACGCCCACCGCGCAGATCCCGGTGGCGAAGGGCTATCAGGTGCCGTTCGCGCGACGCATCCGCGAGGAAGCAGGCATCCGCACCGGCGCGGTCGGCCTCATCACAGACCCGCAACAGGCGAACGACATCATCACTGGCGGCGACGCCAATCTCGTGCTGATCGCCCGCGAGTTCCTGCGCGATCCGTATTTCGCGCTGCGCGCCGAACGCGAACTGAACGGCGGAGACAAGAGTTGGCCGTTGCAATACGGCTACGCGGTGAAGCGCCGCTCGTAAAATCATGGCCCGGGCTGTTTGAAGAAGCCGCCCGGGCCGTGGAGTCTTGATTGAGATTTCCGTCGCGGAACATCACCAGCTTCAAATTTTACCAATTCGAAGACCGGCTTAGACTGAAGTCGAGAGTGCGCAATTCACTTAAAAATGTTTCTTACCGGATCGCCGGAGCCAGTTGTTGGCTTTGATCGCGCGCCGGAGCTTGGTGATTTGTCTGGACAGTCACGCGTACATGCTTGGTTGATCGGCTTGGCAGTGGCGATGCCGCTTTCCGCATCGGCTGCGGGAACGGCCATTGACTGTTTGCAGGACGAGGATTCCAGGCTCGCCATCTCGGCCTGCACCGCATTGATCGAGGCAAAGGCACCCACGCCAACGGCCTTTTCCGCGCGAGGCGATGCCTATCGTGCGACGGGCGACTTCACCCGCGCGATAGCCGATTACACGAAGGCGCTGGAATTCGAGCCGCGCGATGCCGAGGTGCTCTACAAGCGCGGCCTCGCCCTCACCCGACAGGGCCTTCTCGGCCGCGCGGCGGACGATCTTACAAAGACCATCGAAATCGACCGGAAGCTCGACGGGGCTTACTTCGCGCGCGGCGAAGTCTTCCGGGCACAAGGAAACCTCTCTCGCGCGCTGAGCGATTACGATGCGGCGCTCGCCGTCAATCCACGCGCGACCTGGGTCCATCTTGCGCGCGGCGCGGTTTATCGCGGGAGCGGGGACCGCCTGCGCGCCATTGCCGAGTTTTCGACGGCGATCAAGATCAATCCGGAGAGCGCGGACGCCTATTTCGAGCGCGCAAACGTCCTTCGCGACATGGCGTTATTCAACAGCGCCATCACCGATTACTCCCGCTTCATCGAGTTGAGACCGAAAGACGCCGACGCCTACAACAATCGCGCCTGGGCCTATTACAGCATGGGCGATGCAGCGCGCGCGCTGGACGATGCAAACAAGGCTCTGACAATCCGGCCATTCGATCCGGATCTGCTCGATACGCGCGGTCACGTTCTGGAATTTATCGGTCGGCGCGATGA
This sequence comes from Rhodomicrobium udaipurense JA643, assembly GCF_000636015.1. Classification (GTDB taxonomy): domain Bacteria; phylum Pseudomonadota; class Alphaproteobacteria; order Rhizobiales; family Rhodomicrobiaceae; genus Rhodomicrobium; species Rhodomicrobium udaipurense. The sequence continues at coordinate 37,230 of NZ_JFZJ01000010.1, read as the reverse complement.
AGCCGCCGCTGACTATCGGAGCGCCCTGCGGCTCAATCCGGGCCTTCAGGGAAGCAGGGACGGCTTGAAACGTTTGGGCGATGTCGCATCCGGGGGCCAAAACGCGGATCTCAGACGTAATTAAAGACAGGGTACTTGGGGGGAACTTGAATGAATGTACGAATTTCCAAGGGGTTACTGGGCGCGTTTATCCTCGCATCTGCGTTCCAGCCGGCTTGGTCCGCGCCTCGCGATGACAAGGGCGGCGTGCTCCGCACTTTGGCAACGCGTGTCGGTTATGTTCTCGGAACGGCGGCGAGTTGCTCGAACATCGCCCAGTCGCGCGTGAAGGCGGTCGCCGACAAGTTCGTCGACGTCGTCAGGACATCGGCCGCGAGCGAGCCGGAAAGCGCGGCGATCCTCGCCTCCTTCAAGACGAGCCTGGCCGAGGGCACAAAGGATCTGGCCGACAAGAAAACCGACTGCACGGCCGCCAATCGCGACCTCGCGAACCTTGAAAGTGCTTCGACACCACAAGCGAATGCAGCGCCGGTGGCGGTCCCCTTTCCGCCCTCCGTTGGCGTCTTCGCCGCTCAGACGGTCGCCGTGGTTCGCGGCGTATCGGACAACGAAATCCGGTTCGGCGCGTCGCTTCCCTTCACCGGTCCCAACAAGGATTACGGCTATCAGATCCGGGTTGGGATCGAGACGGCCTTCAAGAAGGTCAACGATGAAGGCGGCGTTCACGGTCGCACGCTGCGCCTCATCGCCGCCGATGACGGCTATGAGCCCGCTCGCACCGCGGAAACAATGAAGCAGCTTTACGAGAACGAACAGGTTTTCGGCTTCATCGGCAATTTCGGAACGGCAACGGCCGCGGTGGCTGCGCCTTACGCGCTTGAGCGCAAGGCGCTGTTCTATGCGGGCTACTCGGGCGCAAGCGTGCTTCGGCGCGACCCGCCAGACCGCTATGTCTTCAATTACCGCGCCAGCTACGCCGAGGAAACGGAAACCGTCGTCCGCTATCTTGTGAAGGTGAAGCGGCTCAAGCCCGATCAGATCGCCGTTTTCATGCAGCAGGACGGCTTCGGCGAGGCTGGCTACGCTGGTGTGACGAAGGCGATGCGCGCGCTTCGCGGCGGTGACGGCGGATCAATCCTCAAGATGACGTACCCCCGCAATTCGCTCGATGTGGAGCCCGCGATCAATCTCCTGAAGACCGCCAAAACGCCGATCAAGGCGGTCGTGATGGTGGCGACCTATCGCGCGGCCGCGAAATTCATCGAGAAAAGCCGCGAGGCCGTGCCGGGGCTGATCTACACCAATATTTCGGCTGTCGGTCCGATCGCCTTGCGCGATGAGCTGATGCTTCTGGGGCCGAAATTTGCTTCCGGCGTCATCGTCACCGAGGTGGTGCCCGCCGTGGAGGGCTATTCGTCGCTTATTCTCGAATACAAATCCGCGCTTTCGAAATACTTCAAAGGCGAATCCCCCGATTACGTCTCGCTTGAATATTATGTGGCGGCGCAAATCATGATCGAAGCCCTTCGTCGCGCGGGGCCTCAACTCGACTCCGAGAAGCTTGTCGAGGCGTTTGAAAACATGCGCGACTTCGATCTGGGACTTGGGTCGCCGGTTTCGTTCAGCCGAAGCGATCATCAAGGATCGCACAAGGTCTGGGGCACGGTCCTTGGCGAAACCGGCAAATACGAACCTTTCGATATGGAATAACCTCGGACGCGGCCGCTAGCAAACTTCAGGCGGCCGCATCGCATCCGTGGCGGCGATGCCTGCGGTTTCGGCTCGCGCATACACCTCGCGCCTTGTCCAAGGGGCCGTCAAAGACCAAATTCGGCTCGTGGCATCGACAGATGCATTTGAGCCGAAAAGGATCTCGCGTGACTTCATCGAACATTCTCCTTCAGGACTGGGACACTCCTTTCGGCCTGCCGCCCTTTCAAGCGATCCGCGACGAAGATTTCATACCCGCCTTCGAGGACGCGATGCGAACACACCGCGCGGAAATCGAGACCGTAGCGAATGACGGGAACGAGCCGACCTTCGCGAATACCGTGGAGGCTCTGGAACGCGCCGGGCGCGCGCTGACCAAGGTGGCGAATGTCTTCTTCAACCTGTCAGCGGCCGATACGAATGACACGCGGCAGGCGATCGAGCGCAACATCGGCCCGAAGCTCGCCAAGCACTCCATGGCGATTTACACCGACCCGAAGCTTTTCGGGCGCATCGACGCGCTGGCGAAAAAGGCCGACACGCTCGGCCTCGACGGCGAGCAACGCCGCCTTCTGGAGCGCTATCACAAGCGTTTCATTCGGGCGGGCGCGAAGCTCGACGCGGCGGGCAAGGCGCGTCTGACCGAAATCAACACCCGGCTTTCCGAACTCCACACGGCCTTTTCGCAGAACGTGCTTGCTGCGGAGAAGGCTTTCCAACTCGTGCTCGACGGTGAAGCAGACCTCGCGGGCCTACCGGATTTCGTGCGTGAGGGCGCGGCGATGGCGGCGGAGGAACGCGGCCTTCCCGGCAAGCATGTCATCACGCTCTCGCGGGCGAACGTCGAGCCATTCCTCGAATTTTCCACGCGCCGCGACCTGCGCGAAAAGGCCTACCGCGCTTACATCGCGCGTGGTGACGGCGGCGACGGCGCACCGGACAACACGCCGCTGATCCGCGAAATCCTTGCGCTCCGTGCCGAACTCGCAAGGCTGCTCGGCTTTTCCACCTACGCCGCCTATCAGATCGACGATGCGATGGCCAAGACGCCCGCCACCGCGCGCGGCCTGCTCGAAAAGGTGTGGGCCGGTGCGAAACGACGCGCCGACGCGGAGGCGGCTGCGCTCGCGGCGCTCGCCCAGGCGGAGGGACATAACGAGCCGCTCGCCGCGTGGGACTGGCACCACTACGCCGAGAAGCAGCGCAAGGCCGAGTTCGACATCGACGGCGCGGCGCTGAAGCCTTATTTCGAGCTGGATGCGATGATCGCGGCTGCGTTCGAGACGGCGCACCGGTTATTCGGCCTCAGCTTCGAGGAGCGGCGGGACGTGCCGGTGTATCACCCCGACGTGCGCGCCTGGACTGTGAAGGGTCGCGACGGCAAGCCGCTCGCGCTGTTCGTCGGCGATTATTTCGCGCGGCCGTCGAAGCGCAGCGGCGCGTGGATGAGCGACTTCCGCGAGCAGTCCCGCATCGATGGCGAGGTGCTGCCGATCATCGTCAACGTGCTGAACTTCAGCAAGGGCGGCGACGGCAAGCCTTCGCTCCTCAGCCTCGACGACGTGCGCACGCTGTTCCACGAGTTCGGCCACGGCCTGCACGGCATGTTGTCGAACGTCACCTACCCCGGCCTTTCCGGCACGAGCGTCGACCGCGACTTTGTGGAACTGCCGTCGCAGCTTTACGAGAACTGGGCGCTTCAGCCGGAAATCCTCAATCGCTTCGCGCGCCACGTCGAGACGGCCGAGCCGCTGCCGCAAGCCATCGTGGACAAGCTGCACGCGGCTCGGAAATTCAACCAGGGCTTCGCCACGGCGGAATATGCCGCATCGGCGCTGTACGATCTCGCGATCCACGAGGCCGATGACGCGGACAACATCGACCCGGCCGCATTCGAGACCGAGCTTCGCGTGAGCCTTGGCGTGCCGGATGCCATCGGGCTCCGCCACCGGCCGACGCACTTCCAGCACATTTTCGCGGGCGGCGGCTATGCGGCGGGCTATTACACCTATCTCTGGGCGGAGGTGATGGAAGCCGACGCTTTCAACGCTTTCGAGGAAGCGGGCAGCGTATTTGATCCGCAGGTGGCCGAGCGCCTGCACCGCTTCGTTTATTCGAGCGGCGGGACGCTAAAGCCCGACGAAGCGTATCGCGCCTTTCGCGGACGCGATCCCGAAGTCGGGCCGCTGCTGGAGAAGCGTGGCCTTGCCGAGGGCGAGAGCGCGACCGTCGATTAAAGCACATTCCTTCAATGTCCGGGGAAAGCGGCTGCCTTCTTTTTGACCGCATTCGCAAGCGCGAATAAATTGCCCCGGCTCAGAGGATTGGTGTGCGATGGAAACCGAGATGCGTCGCAACTGGCGCGGGTATGGTCGCAGCGAAAGATCGCAGCAATGAATGGATCATGGGCCGGAACGGCTGGCCGCCTCTTTGGTCTTGGTCCTTTGCCTTAAGCGTCGGGCTGTTCGCCCCGTTAAGCGTGGGTAGAATGTGGGTAGATTCCGAGCCGCGTCTAAATTGGCAGCGAAAACAATGCTAAGTGGTAGCGGAGGAGGGACTCGAACCCCCGACACGCGGATTATGATTCCGCTGCTCTAACCAACTGAGCTACTCCGCCAATACGGCCATTGCCAACGCATCACTGCGCCGCGTCGAACCTGTATAAGGAGACACGCTCGCGCCGTCAATATTCCGAACGCCCGCGCTATCCGACTTTCTTCAGCCTGAGAAGGGTGAAGACCCCGAGCGGCGCCGCGTCGGTGGCGTCGACGAGTTCGAAGCCCGGCGCTTCGGTCACGTTCTGAATCGGGAAGATCGGATGCCAGCCGAGGCTGCGCGAATATTTCGCAAGCCACTTCTCCACCCCGGCTCGCGCACCCTTCTCGCGGCTGAAGTGGTTGACGATGATGGCGGTTCCGCCGGGCTTCAGGACGCGCCGCAGTTCGGCCATCACGGCGGCGGGTTCCGGCACAACGGTCATCACATACATGACGGCGGCGGCGTCGAAGCTTTCGTCGGCGAAGGACAGGCGGCTCGCGTCCATCACCAGCAGCGTCTTGCGGCGAAGGCCGAGCCGGTTCACGCGCTGCGCCGCTTTCGACAGCATTTCCGGCGACAGGTCGATGCCGGTCACGTCGAGATCGGTGCGATAGCGCGGCAGCGAGAGCCCTGTTCCCACGCCCACTTCGAGAATGCGCCCGTTTTCCTCGTTTAGCTTGTCCACCGCGAGCCGGCGTCCCGGCCCCGCGATCATGCCGAAGCTGTAATCGTAGATGGGCGCCCACCAGCGATAGGCTTCACGCACCGCATTGTCGTCAAGCGACGGCTGATTGACCGTCTTCGTTTCCGTGCTCACGCCGCAACCCTTTCGATAAATCCGCCGCCCAGCACACGGGCCGCGCCACCCGCGCGGTCATAAAACACACAAGCCTGACCGGCCGCGACGCCAAATTCGCCGCCTGCCAGGTCCACCCCGACGCCGCCACGCTCCGCGAAAAGGCGTGCCTCGCGAGGGGGCTGCGTCGAGCGCACCTTCACGAACAGCGACCGCCCACCGGCCACCGCCTCATCCAGCGAGCCGCCGCCGATCCAGTTCACGTCGCGCAGGGAAAGACGCGCGGTCCGCAGCATCTCGCGCGGGCCCACGATCACACGTCTTGCCGATGGCTCGATCCGAATCACGAACAGCGGTTCTCCCGTTGCAATGCCGAGGCCCTTGCGTTGGCCCACAGTAAAATTGATAATGCCAGGGTGCTGGCCCAGCACACGCCCGTCCGCATGGACGATGTCGCCCGGCTCGCCGCTTTCCGGCCTGAGCTTCCGGATGATCGACGCGTAGTCGCCGGAGGGCACGAAGCAGATATCCTGACTATCGGGCTTCGATGCAACAGGCAAATGGAGGGCTGCGGCCATCTCTCGCGTCTCGGTCTTCGTCATGCCGCCGAGCGGAAATCGAAGGAAGTCGAGCTGCGCCTGTGTGGTGGCGAAGAGAAAGTAGCTCTGATCGCGGTCCGGATCGGCCGCCTGATGCATCTCTATGCCGCGTGGCCCCGGCACGCTCCGCACATAATGGCCCGTGACGAGCGCCGATGCGCCAAGCTCACGCGCCGCGCCAAGGAGATCGCGAAACTTGACCGTCTGGTTGCAGCGCACGCAGGGAACGGGCGTCTCGCCCGCGAGATAGCTGTCGGCGAAATCGTCGATCACGGACTGGCGGAAACGATCCTCGTAGTCGAGGACGTAATGCGGAACGCCGAGTCTGTCCGCGACGCCGCGCGCGTCCATGATGTCTTGCCCGGCGCAGCACGCGCCCTTTCGGGCCATCGCCTCGCCGTGGTCGTAAAGCTGGAGCGTGATGCCGACGGTATCGTAGCCGGCGCGTTTCACGAGCGCGGCCGTCAGCGACGAGTCCACGCCGCCCGACATGGCCACGACGATGCGATGGCTCGACGGCGATCCCGTGAGCCCGAGCGCGGCGGGAGAAATGTCCGGGTCGCGTCCCGCGAGCGGCGCGGGCGCGTCGGCGATGGATGTCGGCATGTCGGAGCTTTTTGGTTCTCGTTACGAAGCAACATATAAGGTAGAGGCGACGCCTCGCCAAATGCCCCGATGCAATCTGTCGCTGGCGACCGGCGCGTCTCCTCACCGAAACCACCGATGCGGGCGCAAATCAAAAGCGCCGCCGCCATGCATTGCGCAATTATCGCTCTCGGACGTGGCGAGCGACGCAGCGCTGTTGCTTAACCTTGGTCCGGCGTTCTACATTGATATTCCAGTTCCGCATGGCTGACACGCGTCAGCTTTAATCCAGCTTGAGCACGAGAGAAAAATGATCGACGGCTGGGTCATCATAGGGTGTTCGTTCTTCTACATCGGAGCGCTCTTTGCAATCGCCTGGTACGGAGACCGCGCCGGCAAGAAATACCGCACCCTGTACGGTCGTCCCTATGTCTACGCGCTCGCCCTCGCGGTCTACTGCACGTCGTGGACGTTCTTCGGCAGTATCGGGTCCGCCTCCGAGAAAGGCTTCGACTTCATCGCGGTCTATCTCGGGCCGATCATCGCCTTCACAGCGGCAATGCCGCTGTTGCGACGGCTTATCGTGCTTTCGAAATCGCAGAACATCACCTCGATCGCCGACTTCATCGCCGCGCGATACGGCAAGAACCCCGCCGTTGCCGCTGTCGTGACAATCGTCGCGGTGGTGGGAATGCTCCCTTACATCGCGCTGCAACTGAAGGCGATCTCGCAAGCCATCGCGGTGCTTCTCGCCAATTCATCATCGACCGCCGCCGGGCTGCCTTCCGCCCCCTCGCCGAACACCGATTTAGCGGTCGCGCTCGTGCTCGCGGCGTTCGCGATCCTGTTCGGGGCGCGCGACAGCGACGCAACCGAGCATCAGCGCGGCCTGATGCTCGCCGTGGCCGTGGAATCGGTGGTCAAGCTCGCGGCCTTCCTCGCGGTCGGCATGTTCGTCGTCTACGGCATGTTCGACGGCATAGGCCCGCTCGTAACCAAGGCCATGGCCGATCCGCACATCAGCCAGATCTTCAGCACCGGCCTTCATGGCGGAACGCTGCTCACCGTGACATGGCTCAGCTTCGTCTGCATTTTCCTGTTGCCGCGCCAATTCCATGTGACGGTCGTCGAGAACGTCTCCGACGAAGAGCTGAAGCGCGCATCGTGGCTGTTCCCGCTCTATCTCGTGGCGATCAACCTCTTCGTCGTGCCGGTGGCGATGGCGGGAACGCTCATCTTTCAGGGTCAGAACGTCCCGCACGACATGTACTTGCTCGCGTTGCCGCTGAGCGCCGGGAGCGAGTTCTTCACGTTCATCGCGTTTCTCGGCGGCCTGTCGGCAGCGACCGCGATGGTGGTGGTGGAAACGGTCGCGCTGTCAGTGATGGTCTGCAACGACCTCCTGATGCCGCTGATCCTCAAGCGCCGCGCCAACGTGGTGCAGAACCGGCGCGACATGAGCGGCGTGCTGCTCGACATTCGCCGCATGGCGATGCTGGCGGTCATCCTGCTCGCCTATCTGCTCTACGATCACATCGGCAAGGCGTCGCTCGCGGAAATCGGGCTGTTGTCCTTCTCCGCCATCGCGCAGTTCTCGCCCGCATTCTTCCTCGGGCTGGTATGGCGCAGGGCGACGGCGCGCGGCGCGGTCGCGGGCATCCTCGCGGGTTTCGCGGTGTGGGCCTACACGCTGCTTCTGCCGAAGCTCATCGGTTCGTCGGTGGAAGGCGCGGCCTTCCTGAAGGACGGCCCCTTCGGCATCGCGTTTTTGCGCCCCGAAATGCTGTTCTACATGAACTTCGACCAGCTGACGCATGGCGTCGTCTGGAGCCTCGCGGTCAACCTCTTCGCCTTCGTAACCGTCTCGCTGCTGCGACCGCTCGAACCCATCGAGCGCCTTCAGACCAACGTCTTTATCGAAGACCCGAACCCGCAGCCCTCCAGCGGCCCCGCGTTCAAACCATGGCGCACGACGGTATCCTTCGAGGAACTCATCGGCACGGTATCGCGCTATCTCGGCGAGGAGCGAACGCAGCGCTCCTTTTCGGACTATATGGAGAGCCGGGGTATCGACAGGACCGGTCATCCTCAGGGCGACGTTCACGCGCTGCGCTTCACCGAGAACCTGCTCGCGAGCGCCATCGGCGCGCCGTCCTCGCGGCTTGTCATGTCGCTGATGCTGAGGCGTCTCAATGTCGGGCGCGAATCGGCGCTCCGGCTCCTCGACGAGGCGTCCGAGGCGGTCCAGTACAACCGCGACCTTTTGCAATTGGCGCTCGATCACGTGCGTCAGGGCATCGCCGTGTTCGACAAGAACATGCAACTCATCTGCTGGAACCGGCAATTTCGCGAGATCCTCATCCTGCCGCAGCAATTCGGCCGCGTCGGCGCGCCGCTCGACGAAATCCTGCGCTACATGGCCCAGCGCGTGCACCAGAACCCGACGGCGGCCGAGGAACTCGTCACGGATCGTATCGCGAAGTATCAGCTTACCATGGAGAGCTTCCACGAGCGCTCCATCGAAGGGCGCGTGCTCCAGGTGCGAACCAATGCTATGCCGCAGGGCGGCATCGTGGTGACCTACACCGACATTACCGAGCGCGAAACCGCCGCCGAAGCGCTGGCGCGGGCGAACGAGACGCTCGAAAGGCGTGTCGAAGCGCGTACGCAGGAACTCGCCATCGCCAAGGCCAAGGCGGACGAGGCGAACCTCTCGAAGACGCGCTTCCTTGCGGCGGCGAGCCACGACGTGCTCCAGCCGTTGAACGCCGCGCGGCTCTACGCTGCGAGCCTGATCGAACGGTCGCCGCCTGCCGAACTCGGCCGCCTTGCCCGCAACATCGATGCCTCGCTCGACGGCGTGGAAGAAATTCTGAACGCGTTGCTCGACATTTCGCGGCTCGACTCCGGCGCGATGAAGCCCGAGTTTACCGTCTTCCCGATCAAGGATCTGCTCGAACAGATCCGCATCGACTTCGAGCCGATCGCGAAGGCACGCGGCATCTCGTTCAAGATCCTCGATTCCGGCGCGCTCGTTCGCTCGGACCGAAAACTCTTGCGGCGCATCCTGCAGAACCTCATCTCGAACGCGCTGAAATATAACCGCGAGAAGGGCCGCGCCGTGCTTGGCTGCCGCCGTCATGGCCGCGATCTCGTCATTGAGGTGCACGACAGCGGCCCCGGCATCCCGGAGCACCAGCGCGACCTCATCTTCAAGGAATTCCAGCGGCTCGATCATCACATCCACGCGCCGGGCCTCGGTCTCGGCCTGTCCATCGTCGAGCGCATGTGCCGCGTGCTCGGTCATGAACTCGCGCTACGCTCGAAGCTCGAACACGGCTCGACGTTCACTGTCAACGTACCGCTGGCGCGCTGGGTCGACATGGAGCAGCCGCGCGTCTTCCCCGCCCGCCCTGCATCCTATGGCGACCTGCGCGGCACGATCGTTCTCTGCATCGACAACGAACGCAGCATCATAGACGGCATGAGCACGCTGCTTTCGGGCTGGCAATGCCAGGTCATGACGGCGCTCAACGCGGAAGACGCGATCAGCCAGCTTCAGAAAGCGATGATCGTGCCGCATATCGTCGTGTCGGACTACCACCTCGACCGGGGCGACGGCTGCGCGGCGATCAAGAATATCTGCGCCGCCTGCGAGACGGAGTTGCCCGGCATCATCGTCACGGCGGACGGTTCCTACGAGGTGCGGCGCATCGTGAGCGAAGCGAATTATGCCTTCCTGCAGAAGCCCGTGAAACCGGCGGCGCTGCGCGCGCTCATAACGTCGATGGTGATGCAGCGCCACGCGGCGGAGTAGGCGGCTTGCCCTGTTGCGCGCCTAATATTCGCTTCTGCTTTGCGCGGCACAATTTCACGCTATAGTTACGGCACAGCCTGCATACTACGCTCCCCGGCAACCTCACGAATGTTCAACGTCATGCGTCCATTTGATTTTCCGAGCCCGCGCCGCATTTTTGCATCCGTTCCAAACTCCGCATCCGCCTTGGCAGCTTTCATGGTCGCGCTCATCGGCTTCGGACTGGTGGCGCAACCGGCTGACGCGCGCCGCCGCTATTATCAGTCCGAACGCGAGGAACCGCAGGCGGCTGAAGACGCGCAGAGCCGCGCGCCGGTCGGGCCACTCTACGGCGTAGTTTCGCTCGCCGATCAGCACGTGACGTTTTACGACGCGAAAGGCGTCTGGGCGCGAAGCCGGGTGTCCACGGGGCAGCAGGGCTACGCAACGCCCGCCGGTGTGTTCTCGATCCTCGAAAAGAACCGTTATCACCGCTCCAACATCTATAGCGGCGCGCCGATGCCGTTCATGCAGCGGCTCACCTGGACGGGCGTCGCTCTGCATCTGGGCGTCGTGCCGAACTACCCGGCGAGCCATGGTTGCGTGCGGTTGCCCGGGGCCTTCGCGCAGCGGCTTTTCGGCGTGACAGACTTGGGCCAGCGCATCGTCATCGCGCCGCAGGATGTCCCCCCGGTGGACATCGCCCATGCGAAGCTTCCGGCACCGAAGCTCCTGGCGCTACCGGACAAGGGCGATGACAAGACCACGGCGAGAGACACCGCGCCCGGCGTCGAGCCTGTCGCCCTTTCCGCCGCAAAGGCCGACGAGCCGAAGCCGGAACTCGTTGCGCCGGGCGAATATGCGGAGGCGCTCAAGGCCGCCGCCGTTCAGAAGGGCCGAGCCGCCGCGCAGGCAAAAAAGGCCGCCGCGGCTCTAGCCGGCAAAAAGCAGGCGGAGCTTCGGCAGGCCGACAGGGATGTCGCGGTGGCCGAGGCCGAGGTGAAGCGCGTGAGCCGTGAGCTTGAGGCCGCCACCCGTGCCGCCGAGAAGGTGGACGCAGACGAGGCAACGTCGAAGGCCGTCGATCTGCGCGTGAACGCGGTCGAGGCAAGGCTTGCGGATGCCGAAACGAAGGCGGGCGCGGCACGCGACGTGCGCACAGCGGTCGAGCGCGAATTGCTCTTGGCGCAGGAGGCCATCCGCGCGGCGGCTGCCGAAGGCGACGAGGCCGTTCGGATGGCGAAAGACGCAGCGTCGCGCGCCACCCCGATCTCGATCCTCATCAGTCGCAAGACGAGCCGCCTTTATGTGCGGCAGGGCACAACCCCGCTGTTCGACGTGCCGGTGACGATCAAGGACGCGGATCGCCCGCTCGGCACGCATCTTTTCATCGCGACACGCACCGGCGAGAACAAGGCATCGCTGAATTGGGTCGGCATCACACCGCCTGCCGCCGTCGAGGTGAAATATCGCAGGCATTCGAGCCGTCGCGGCCGCACGGTCGAGCCGCTTGAGCCGGAGCAGGCTGCGAAGCCGTTCCCCGAAACCGCCGCCGCCGCGCTCGACCGTATCGAGATCCCGGAGGACGTGGAGGATCGCATCGGTGAACGGCTCTATGTCGGCTCGACGCTCATTCTCTCGGATGTCGCTTCGAACGATGGCAAGTTCCCGATGGACTTCCAGATCCTCGCGCGCACCGTCGTGAGGGATTAGCGTCGATCCGGAGTGCGCGATGTCGAACACCGGCAACATATTCGCCAACCTGCCCGTCATGGAGTGTGCGGATGAGGACATCGCCGCGCTTCTGGACGTGCCGGGGCTTCGCGTCGAGCGCATCGTTTCCACCGGGCAGGCGAGCCCACCGGGCTTCTGGTACGACCAGCCGCGTGCCGAATGGGTGTTGCTGTTGTCGGGTGCCGCGCGGCTGCGGTTCGATGGCGAGGATGAGGCGCGCGCGCTCAAGCCCGGCGATTATGTTTTCATCCCGGCTCGGCGACGCCACCGCGTGGATTGGACGTCGCCCGACGCGCCAACGGTGTGGCTCGCGCTGCATTTCGATGGCGGCCGCGAATCAAATTGCGATTGAGCGCTTCGCCAAGGCGCCGCTCGAAGCTTGACGGATCTTGGGCGAAACTCGCGCCAAGCGTGCGCCATCGCATCGCTCAACCGAAAAATACCCTCAGCGCGACCCTAGCGCTGTGGAGAACCCGTGGCGAAATGCCACATGTCGCCCCAACGGCGCAATGCCGCTCACTTCGCATGATAAGCGGGGAGTGCGAAGGGATGGAGGATAATCATGATGAGTGAAGCAGCGAATCTCTCGGCCATAGAGGCCGACAAGACCAAGTCTGATGCCGCGCAGGAGCCAAGGAACTGGCCTCGCGCGGGTCTATCACTTTTCTTTCTTGTTCTGTTCAGTATCGGTCAGAGCCTGTTTTTTGCGTTGGCTCTCGTGCAGATGGTCTGGTTTCTCGTCCAGCGGGCTCCGAACCCGTTCCTGTCTCGGTTCGGACCAAGCTTAGGTCAGTGGCTGGGTGACGCATCGCGGTTCATCTACCATGACACGGAGGAGAAGCCTTTCCCGTTCAAGGCCTGGCCGGCTATCAACACTGACGCGTAAGCTTTGAAGAAGGCTGGTGTCCGTCCGCAGCTAAGTCGACACGGTGGACACCTCCTTGGAATAAGCGGGACAACCTCCTCCCTTCGCAATCGAGGACTTGCCCCGCGCCCCTCCCCTCGAAGCCGCCTTCTGCGGCCGCCTTTGAACAAATCTCCGTGCTCGTGCATTGCCTCCCCATGCGGTCGGTATCCGGCCGTGGCATGGTGGGTGGCGCAGCGCGCACGCGCAGCGGATCAACCGATCGGGCGTTCGATCGATTGGGTCCGGCACAAGGGCATCGAGGCCGAAATGAAGCTTCTCTTGAAACGCGCTTCGGCGGGCTGGAACGACCTCCCGCAACTTATCCGCTTTCTCGGGCTGAACGCGGGGATCGGCATCCTTGCGGGCTGGCTTCTGCTCGTGCTCATCCTCGTGACCGATGTGAACGGTGTCGGCACCCTTATCGCGACGTCGGAAACGCCGCTCGTGCCCATCGGCATGCTGATGGCGGGCTTCGCGATCACCTTCGGCAGCGCGGCGGCGGGCGCGGCCGTGATGATGATGGCTCACGACAGGGATGATGGCTGAGAAGTTTCTTCGCGCGCCGCGAGAGCGTTCGGCGAGGGATGCGAAAGCTGCATTATCAGCGTGAACACGTCGCGTGCGCCTGTGATCCAAATGAAGTTTGGCACTCCAGCATCCGGCCAGAACAAGGGTTCCCTTGCCCATCCCGTTTGCGGAACGCCGAAGATGATAGAACCGGATCCGTTGCTGCCATAAGTGTCGAGCCTCGGTGCCGGCAGGTTAGCGATATCGAGTGAAGTGCAGGAGTTTTCCCCGCGCAGGATCAGCACACGCCGGTCCGTTACGGCATAGGTGAGACGGGACCGCCGCCAGATGTCGTAGACGAAGCGCCCGATCAGAAGCCAAAAGCCGACTGCGAGAAAAAGGAGCGCCATGAGCGTAGGAAGGAGGGCCGCATGTTTGTTGAGCCCGTTTGAGATGCCGCTCCAGGCTCCCATGGTCCAGACAATACTGAATGGAATGATAAACGCGTCGGCCCGGTAGAACATCAGGCCCTGACGAGGGCGACCGGACCACATCACCTTCTCTTCAGGCAGCAATTTGGCCTTCAAGGTTGTAGATTCAGGCATCGAAGCGAGTTCCTGACGATTAGGTCTTTCCAGCGCAATCCCGGACATACCTGATCCGCATGCGTGGTATATGGCAGCACTGGACCATTAGCACCATTGATGCGCGGCCCTATGACGGCTAGAACAGGCACAAACAAGACAATAACCAAACTGCCGCTGCCTGCCGCATAGGATGCCCGCAATGTTCAAGAAGATTCTCATCGCAAACCGGGGCGAGATTGCCTGCCGGGTGATCAAGACCGCGCGCCGTATGGGCATCAAGACGGTCGCCGTCTATTCCGAGGCGGACCGAAACGCCGTTCACGTGGAGATGGCCGACGAGGCCGTGCTCATCGGTCCGGCTCCCGCCGCTCAGTCGTACCTCATCGCCGAGAAGATCATCGAGGCCGCGAAAAAGACGGGCGCGGAAGCAATCCACCCCGGCTATGGCTTCCTGTCGGAAAACGCGGGCTTTGCCGAGGCGCTCAAAAAGGAAGGCATCGCCTTCATCGGCCCGAACATAGAAGCCATCAAGGCGATGGGCGACAAGATCGAGTCGAAGAAGGCGGCAGCGGAAGCGCGCGTCTCGACCGTTCCCGGCTATCTCGGCGTCATCGAAAGCCCCGAACAGGCGATCACCATAGCGAACGACATCGGCTATCCGGTGATGATCAAGGCGAGCGCGGGCGGCGGCGGCAAGGGCATGCGCATCGCGCGTTCGGCCGATGAAGTGCGCGAGGGCTTCCTCACCTCCACGGCGGAAGCGAAGTCGAGCTTTGGCGACGACCGCGTGTTCATCGAGAAGTTCGTCGAGAACCCGCGCCACATCGAAATTCAGGTGCTGGGCGACAAGCACGGCAACGTGGTCTACGTGTTCGAGCGCGAATGCTCGATCCAGCGCCGCAACCAGAAGGTCATCGAAGAAGCACCGAGCCCGTTCCTTGACGAAGCCACCCGCAAGGCGATGGGCGAGCAGGCGGTTGCGCTGTCGAAGGCCGTGAACTACGAGAGCGCGGGCACCGTCGAGTTCATCGTCGACCCGGAAAAGAACTTCTACTTCCTCGAAATGAACACCCGCCTTCAGGTGGAGCATCCGGTCACCGAGATGATCACCGGCCTCGACCTCGTGGAATTGATGATCCGCGTGGCCTATGGCGAGAAGCTGCCGTTCAAGCAGGAAGACCTCAAGATCAACGGCTGGGCCGTGGAAAGCCGCGTCTACGCCGAAGACCCGTTCCGCAAGTTCCTGCCGTCCATCGGCCGCCTTGTGAAATATCGCCCGCCGGTCGAAGGGCCGCGCCTGAACGGCACCATCGTGCGCAACGATACCGGCACGGAAGAGGGCGGCGAAATCTCGATGTTCTACGATCCGATGATCGCGAAGCTGGTAACCTGGGGGCCGACGCGCGAAGCCGCGATCGACGCGCAGGCCGCCGCGCTCGACGCGTTCTACATCGACGGCATCGAGCACAACATCCCGTTCCTTTCGGCGCTGATGCAGCATCCGCGCTGGCGCGAGGGCAATCTCTCCACCGGCTTCATCGCGGAAGAATACCCTGACGGCTTCAAGCACCGCGAGCCGGAGGGCGAGGAACGCGAGGTGCTTGTCGCCGTCGCCGCCTGGATCGATCACATCAACAACATCAGGCGCCGGCACATCTCCGGGCAGCTCCCGCATGCGGTCGGCTTGCGGCTCGGCGCGGCGCGTATCGTCCAGTTCGGCAAAGTCGAGCAGCCAGTCGTGTTGGCGGGCGACTACAAGAGCGGCACGACAGTCACTTTCACGGATGCCGAGGGCAATCCTCAGAAGACGGTCGCGTTCGAGACGCATTGGTGGTTCGGCAAGCCCGTCTGGCATGGCAAGGTTGACGGCAAGGAAGTCTCCGTGCAGGTGCGCGTCATTCCGAACGGTTTCGACCTCTCCTATAATGGCGTGCGTACCAAGGCTTACGTCTACACGAACCGCGAAGCCGAACTTACCGCGCTCATGCCCGAGAAGAAGGTTGCCGACACTTCGAAGAAGCTTCTCTGCCCGATGCCCGGCCTTGTGATCTCCATCTCAGTTGAAGAGGGCCAGGAAGTGAAGGAAGGCGAACAACTCGCCATCGTCGAGGCCATGAAGATGCAGAACGTGCTGAAGGCCGAGCGAGACGTCACCGTGACGAAGCTCCGCGCGAAGCCGGGCGACAGCCTCGCGGTCGACGCTGTCATCATGGAATTTGCTTGATCGGAGCCGGTTCCCGGCGCAGGACTACGAAAAGCCGCTCATCGGAGCGGCTTTTTTTATGTTCGGTGCAGTGCGTTTGCGAACATCCTCAGTTTTGCTTTGAATTGAAGCTGAACGATTGATCGGCGCGAAAGCAATCATGCCCCGAGTAACTCCGAGCGCAGCGCATGCCGTTTCGGCTCTCCCGGCCTTACTGATCGCCCGGCAGCAGTAGATCGGGCAGGTTCATGCGCGGCTTGAAGCTGATCGAGTTCACGGCCTTGTCCTCGCCGAGAATTTCGAGCGAAACCAGTTCCGCACCCTCAACCGCTACCAGAAGATCCGTCGGCTTGTGGATGCGATGCTCGATGGAGCCTGCGTCGATGGCAATATCGTCGTGCTTCGGGTCGTAGCTCACCCCGCGGAAATCGACGTCCTGAACCTGAATTTGAGCGCCGATATCCGCGCGGTCAACTTCGATCGTAACTTTGTAAGCGCCGTCCGAACGGGAGATGTGATCGAGAAGAGGCTGCCAGTCGCGCTTTTCCAACTTGAGGTTTTGCATGTCAAGACCCGTTTTCTGACCGAATTCTTAATCGTCACACGCAGTTGTTACAATCGCCTTGATGCGGCGCAAAGTAATATAACAATCGGCGGGAACATTGTCTTTCGCCGATTTTTTCAAGCGTGAGTTAAACTGGCTCACGCGTTGCACCGCGGCAATAAAATTGGACGCGTGGCCGAATTGCGAGTTTTTAGCGATGGTCCACGAGATTACTCATCAGGTTGAAGATCGGCGGACGGCTTCGTCCTGGCCGCTCTGGCGGGTTCTTGCAACCGTAGTGCGCGAGGGGCATCTTCGCGCGCGGGATTGCCGCGGCGAAGTCCGCGTTTTCGGCGACCGGGAAGGAAAGCCGCTCGCCGTGCGCTTTGTGACCGGCAAGGTGCAGAGGGCGTTCCTCGCCGATCCGCAGCTCGGCTTCGCGGAAGGCTGGATGGATGGCGACATTGAGATCGAATCAGGGACGCTCTACGAACTTCTGGCGCTGTTCGCGAAGAACCTGACGCGCAAGGACTTCCCGCTCTGGATGCGAGCGGGGGACAAGTATCGTCGCCTGACACGATTTGCGCGGCAATGGAATGACACCATCAGCGCGAGGCGTAACGTCAAACGGCATTACGATCTGCCGGGCGCGCTCTACGAGCTGTTTCTCGACAAGGACCGCCAATATTCCTGCGCCTATTTCGAGAAAGGCGACGAACCCCTCGACGAAGCACAAATCGCGAAGAAGCGGCATATCGCGAAGAAGCTCTGCCTCGCGCCGCGCCAGCGCGTGCTCGACATCGGCTGCGGCTGGGGCGGTCTCGCGCTGCATCTGGCCCGCGAGAGGGGCGCGCGCGTGGTTGGCGTCACGCTGAGCGAGGAACAGGAAGCCTACGCGAAGAAAAGGATCGAGGCGGGCGAGGCAGGCGCGGGGGCAGTCGATGTCCGCCTCACAGACTATCGCAGCATCGATGAGAAATTCGACCGCATCGTTTCGGTCGGCATGTTCGAGCATGTCGGCGTGCCGAACTACAGGGCATTCTTCCGCAAGGTGGAAGACTGCCTCGAAGACGACGGCGTGGCGCTGCTGCACACCATCGGGCGGCTGTCCGGCCCGGGGCATACGAACGCTTTCATCGCGAAGTATATCTTCCCCGGCGGCTACATCCCGTCGCTGAGCGAGATCGTGCCATCCGTCGAGAAATCGGGGCTGCTCATCACCGATGTCGAGGTGTTGCGACTGCACTACGCCGACACGCTTGCGATCTGGCGACAGAACTTCGAGCGGAACCGGAGCAAGGCCTCGGCGATGCTGTCGGAACGGTTCTGCCGGATGTGGGAGTATTATCTCGCAGGCTGCGAAGTGAGCTTCCGCTATTACGATCTGTGCGTCTTCCAGATCCAGCTTGCGAAGAGGATCGAAACGGTACCGAGAACTCGCGCCTATCTCTGCCCTTGACGTGGGCGGATGCTACGCCCGCCTCAACACGGCGCGCGAGGCGTCCGGGGCACAGATGCGTCAAGGGATTGTTGAGACAGGCAGGAGACCATGTCTCCTTTGCCACGGAGTACCGCCGATGAAGCCCATTCGAACCTATATCCTGATCGCGGACGGCGCGCGGGCGCGCCTTCTCCTGTCCGAGGGGCGCACGAAAGCCCTCACCGAGGTGCCAAGCTCGGACGAGCGCCAGACACTGAAGCCCGATCACGAGCTTGAGAGAGACCGGCCGGGCCGCGTGCATGAGTCTGCGAATGTGTCGCGGCACGCTATCGAGCGTCCCGACCTGCATCAGGTCGAAAAAGGAAAGTTCGCGGTCGCGCTCGCGGCGAAACTCGACAAGCGGCTGGAGAACAACGAGTTCGACCGGCTTCTCGTGGTGGCCGCGCCGGAAACTCTGGGCGTGATCCGGACGGCGTTGAGCGAAAAACTGCGCGCTGTTGTCCTTGGCGAAGTGCCAAAAGATCTCACCAAGGTTCCAAATGGAAGCGTACGGGAGTATATTGGTGACGAGTTCCCGATCTGAAACGCGCGCAGTCGCGGCCGGGCAACCGGCCGACGCTGCGGAGTTTCCGGGAAGCGACAGGTTGGAGGCGCGCGATGCCGATTAAAACAATCCTGGTTTATCTGCCCAATGGCCGCACGGCCGCTGCCATTCTCGAACCCGTGGTCACGATCGCGGCTGCGCGGTCGGCCCATGTGATCGGCTTGCACCTCATCCCGCAGGTGCCCGAATATGGCGAGTTTCCGGCCGACATTTCCGAGGAGGTCATCTCCCGCATTCAAAAGGCGGGGCAAGATGCGGCGATGGAAACGAAACAGGCGTTTGAAGGCACGCTTCAGAATAGCGGTCTCACCTACGAATGGCGCTGCTTCAGCGCATCTTATGCCGCCGGTTCCGACGCAATCCTGCGGAACGCGCACGGAGCGGACCTCGTGGTTTGCGGGGCGCAATCCGAAGACCTGCCCGACGCGTGGAACGACTTCTCCGAAATCGCGCTGATGGGCGGCGGGCGTCCGGTGCTGATCCTGCCGACGCTGAAGCCGCAGAAGTCCGTTGCCCGGAACGTCATCATCGCGTGGAACGACACGCGCGAGGCGGCACGCGCGGTGTTCGACTCGCTCGACTTGATCAAGGATGCCGCCAGCGTTCGCGCCGTGACGGTGATCCAGCGCGAAAGCGAGCGCGCGGCGGCGGAAGCGCTCGGCGCAGACCTGATCGCGAACCTCACGCGGCACGGTATCACCGCCAGAAGCGAAGTCGCCTATGCGGGCGACAACGGCGCGGCGGACGCCATCGTGCGCCTGATGGGGCAGGACTGCGACCTGCTCGTCATGGGCGGCTACTCGAAATCGCGCTTCCGCGAGATGCTGTTCGGTGGCGTGAGCCGCGACGTGCTGCGTCAGGTGCCCGTCGCGACATTTGTCTCGCATTAGAGGCGTCGCTCCAAGCGGCCTAAAATCTTCCTCGACTTTTCAAGGGTAAGCTATCGGCAAATCGAAATAGTCACGCCGGAAAGCCCCCTCGAACAGTCAGGCGAGGCGCAGTGCCCGTGGGGCTTCGTCTGCGTCGCAAGTGAGCGACGAACCGGAGCTTTCGACCCGTGTACAGGAAAAAGGTATAGCATATCGGCTCGAAGACGGGCGAACGCTACTCTGCGGTGCGGGATTACCCTCAATCGCCCGTCCTGGAGGCTAACCGACCAGGCGCAAGCACTGAACGCCAAGTGACGCCGAGACGGCAAAAAGCGAGCGGGAAAACCCGGGCGCAGTTCGACCTTCGTTTGGCAGTTGCTCTTTCAAGTTTTCAGTCCGGAACCCTAAAGGCCCAGCGTTTCCAGCACGAGCGCGTTGACGGCGTTCATGTCATAGAAGCGGAGCGCGAGGCGGCGCGAGTCCTCCGCCATCAACGGCATGAGATCCGGCCTCTGCAAGATCTGGATCATCGCGCGGACGAGCGCCTCCGGGTCGCGGACGGGCACCTTGTAGCCGTTCAGCCCCAGCTGGACGAAGTCGCGGCAGCTTCTCGTGTCCGTGGTGATGACCGGCCGCCCGAGGGCCAGCGCCTGAAACAACGAACGCGGGGCGCCGTTGCCCCAAGAGGGCGCGACCAGCACATGACATTTCGAGATGAGCGAACCCGCGTCGTCGATCGGGCCGATATACTGCACGAACTCGCGATACTGCTTCAGGATGGCGGTGCCGACCGGCGCGATAGCCTCGCCCGGCGTGGACGCGAGGAAGAACCGCGCGCGGCGTGCCTTGAGGCGCATCGTTTTCGCCGCCTCGCAATATTCGAGAATGCCCTGAAGCTGGTCGAGCGGCGCGGCCATCAGGAACAGCATACCGCGATCGAGCGGCGGCAGAGACCGCTGGACGTGGCGGTGCAAATCCTCGCCCCAGCCGCCAACCGCGACCGCCGATTTCGACGGCGGTAGAAGCTTCGTGTCGTCCGCGAATTTCATGTCGTGTGCGCTGTGGAACACCACCGCGTCGCTCCAGGAGAAGACCGTGCGGAACACGGTCTTCATCGCCTGCCGGTGGCTCCACGCGGATGCACCCGCCGCGCCCTCCATGAAGGCCGGGCCAAAGCTCGGCACCACCGTCACGACGTGCGGGATTTTCGCGATCTTCGCCGCAGCGACAGTCACCATGCCGTTACGGGCGGACTCGACGAGAAGCACGTCCGGCGCGAGGTCGCCGAACAGATTCGAGAGTTCGCGCATGCGCCGGTACTTGTCCCAAAGCGCGAGCTGCGTCGGCAGGGAGTATGCCTCCGCGCCGATGTGCGAGAGAATGCGCAAGTCGCTGTTCGACAGTTCGGGCGCGAACGCGAAGACGCGGTGCCCGCGATTGACCATGTCGAGGATCAGGCCATGGCAGAAATTGATGAGCGCGCCAGCCGAGGACGCTGTCACCGCCACGCGCTTCCGATGCGAGGGCAGCGGCAGGTAGGGCTGCGATGGATAGGGCGCGTGTTCGATGGCGGAGAATTCGGTCGGAGGGATGTTTTCAGAAGCGAAACGCATCACGAGCAACGCACCGGGTCAAAAGGCCTGTGCCGCCGATAATGCGGCTGAAGCGTTGAATTTTAGTATGTTTGCGCCGTTGCGTCAAAGTCTCCGGCGCGCCGGGAGCGGGGCATCGCGGCGCGGGTAGAGCCGTTCATGGCCGCTGACGCACCGCACATTCGGGCGGTCGATAGTCCGCTCACGAACGCACGCCGCGCCCATGTAAGCGCGCCGCGTCGATCTAATGCACAGCCGCCGAGGTTTCCGCGCTCGACGCGGCGAGCGCATCGCGCTTGATGCGCTGCACCATCGACGCAAGCCCGTTCGAGCGTTGCGGCGTCAGATGATCGTTGAGCCCGAGCGTCATGAAAACGGCCTTCTCGTCCGTCGAGAGGATTTCGCGCGCGGTCCGGCCCGAGAACAGCGCCAGCACCACCGCGATCAGCCCCTTGACCAGATGCGCGTCGCTGTCGCCGCGCAGCTCGATCACCGTGTCGGGACCGGCGCCTGTCGCCTTGCTGACAACCCAGACCTGGCTCGCGCAGCCGCGCACCTTGGTGACTTCGTTGCGCTCGGCGTCATCAAGCGGGGCAAGCGCGCGGCCAAGCTCGATCAGATAGCGGTAACGGTCCTCCCAATCGTCGAGGAAACCGAAATTCTCGACGAGTTCGTCGATGTTTGCTGAGCCGGTCATAATGTTTCCTGTCCGGGCGCGTTCCGCCCAAATCCGTTTGTTCTCCCTAATGCAAATATCTTGCCGCCGGTGCGATTTCGCAAGGCGACGAGCCTCAATAGGGCTTGATCAGGCGTTCGAGGTAATCGAGTTCGAGCATGGGTCGCGTCGGCTCGCCGAGTCGCTTGCGAAGCTCGTCCATGATGGCGCGCGCGCGCTGACCGCTCGACTCGTCCGGAATTTTCACATCATCGCCGGCGTTGTCGAGCGGGCCGTTCTGCTTGCGCCCCAGCGGATCGCGGTTGGCCTGATTGCCGGTCCCCGACCCGCCGGCCGAGCGCATCATCTGCTCGGCGAGCGCGCGTGTGCCTTGCCTCAGGCTTTCGACCGCGCGCCCTTCCTCTTCCCCCGCGTCGCCAAGCTGCTTCTGACGCAGCGAGTCGACAGCGTCGCCCATCGCCTCATCCGCCTCGCGAAGCTTCTGCTGCACCGGGTCTTTCCCCTCGGCATTCATGCCGGAGAGAAGCTCCTGCAACTGTTTCTGCAAGTCTTCCTGACGCTGGTCGAGTTCGGCCGAGCTTTTCGGGCTGGCTTGTCCCTGCTTCTGGCCGCGCTGTCCCTGCCGGGGCTGAGCGCCCTTCTCGTCGTCGGCGTTCTCGTCTTGATTTTGCTGCTCGCGGAATGTGTCATCGAGAAGTTGTTGTTGCTTGCGCAGGAGATCGGTCATCTCGTCGAGCTTTTGAAGGCTCTCGGCGTCCTCTTCCTGGCTCTGGCCGCTGCCCTGCGCGGTTTGCAGCGATTCGAGGATGTCGCGGAGCTGGTTCAGCATTTGCGCAGCGGCATCGGCCGAGCCCGATTTCGCGAGGTTCTCGATCTTGTCGAGCATCTGCGCGAGATCTTGCGGCGAAATCGTCTTCGCGTTCGGCGAGGCGGCCGCGCGGTCGCTGTTCTTGTTCTGCTGCTGCCTGAGCGCCTGCAAATAGCTGTTCAGCGCCTGCCGAAGCTCGGCCATGAGCTTCTGGATTTCCTCACGCGGTGCGCCCCGTTCCAAGGCGTCCTTCAGACGCTCCTGCGCGGCGCGAAGCTCCCGCTCTGCCGCCGACAAATTGCCGTCCTCGATACGGATGGCGACATCCCAAAGCTGTTCGACCACATCCTCGATGTCGCCGATTTCCGGCTCGTTCTTGAGCCGCCAGAAAGCCGAGCGCAGCCCGAGATAAATAGGCGCGGCCGCTCCCTCGTCCTGCGCGGCGACGGCCAGCGCGTCGAGATTTTCAGCGACGCGCGCTGTGTCGGCAGGGTTCTGCACGAGCGAACGACGCTGGTCGATGGTGCCGCGCGCGAGCGTCTTCGTAAATTTCCGCTCGGGGAGGATCATGCCGCGTGGCGCGCTCAGCCCTTCATGTCCGGCCTCGTCCTTCGCCGCGAGCGATATCACAACGGGCAGGCCCGCCCAGGGATGCGATGTCAGATCCTTGTAGGTCTTCGCGTCGGCGGCCTTGACCGGCGCATGCGGAAGCGAGAGGGGGAACACGGGCGGCTTGCCGATCTGCGGAACGGCCGGCGGCGGGGGCGCTTCCACAGCCTCGCTGTCCCTCTCGCTTACGGACGGGATAATGACGCGCTCCACGCGCGCTTCCGCGCTCGCGACGCCATAATCGTCGTCCACCTTGTATTTGAGGAGCATCACCGCGCGCGGCGACACCTCAATGGGGCCGTGAAATGCGATCCTCGGCGCACCGTCCGGCACGACGCTCAAGCGCCAGGTCCGCTCCGAGCCGAGCGTCCAGCCGATGGAAAGCGTCACATCTTCGTCGATGGCGCTCGTGTATTCCGCATAGGTGTCGGTCGACTGCGCTGTCGGCGCAATCGGCTGCTTGCCGCCGGGCGACGCCAGCGCAACGCTGTAGCCCTTCGCGTCGGCTCCGTTGATCTTGACGGTGAGCGTAGAGCCCTGCGGCACGGGCACGGCCTCTGTGGCCGACGCGTTCGCCGAAAGCACGAAGGGTTCCTTGCGCGTGTAGGTGGGTGGGGAAACCCACGCGTCGATGCGCAGGCCGTTGCCGATGAGTGGAAGGTCGGGCACCGCGAAAGCGGCGCGGATCCGGTTCGGCAGGTCGGCTTGCGTCGATGCGAGCGCGGCGACGAGCAGGAGCACGAGAAGCGCGCGAAGTGCGAAAGGGTCGTAACGGTCGATACGCGGCCGCGCTTCGCCCGTCTTGAGCTTCGCGAGCGACCGGGCCGCGCGTGCCCGATGCGCCTCCCATAGCGCGCGCGTGGCGGGCGAAGCATCCTGCGAAAGCGTATCCTGAAAGGCGGTCAGCGGGCGATGATCGAGGGCAGAGGCGCGTTCGATCCGGTCAAGCGCATCCTGCCGCGACGGAGGTCGCCAGAACACGAGCGGCACCAGCGAGAAGACGAACCCCGCGCCGAACCCCCATAGCAGCCCGAAATGCGCGGCGGGCGGCAGCATCTGCCAAACTTCGAACGCCGAGAGCAGCACGAAAACGCCGACCACCGCGAGCGGCAGCCAGACGCGCGGCCACAGCTTCTCGAACAGCATCGCGCGGTTCGCGGCACGCACCTTCCGCCTCAGGAACCGTTCCTCGGGAGACGGCGATGCCTCGACGCCGTTCCTGGCCCCGGCCTCGTTTTCGGACTTGCTACTCTGCGTCGTCATTCCAACACGTTACCACAGGAAAGAGAGCGACCGTAAGGCGAGTGCTGCGCGCGCAGCGTGTGCGAATCAGATCGGCTGGCGAAGCTTGATCGCGGCAGCGAGCGTTCCTTCGTCAAGATAGTCCAGTTCGCCGCCGATGGGCACGCCGCGCGCAAGACGCGTCACCTTCAGCGGCAATCCTTCCAGCTCTGCCGCAATGTAATGCGCCGTCGATTGACCTTCCACCGTGGCGTTGAGCGCGAGGATGATTTCGTTAACGCCGGGCTGGCGCGCGCGCTCCATCAGCTTGACGAGGAAGAGGTCGTCCGGCCCGCGCCCGTCGAGCGGCGACAGCGTACCGCCGAGCACGTGATAGCGCGAGCGCACGATGGCCGCCCGCTCCAGCGCCCACAGGTCGCCCACCTCCTCAACCACGCAGATCGTGGAGGCGTCGCGGCCCGCATCCGCGCAAATCGCGCAGGGCTGCTGTGTGTCGATGTTGCCGCATTCCTTGCAGATCGCGATCTTGTCGGCGGCGACACCCAGCGCGCGGGCGAGCGGCAGGAGAAGCTGCTCGCGCTTCTTGATGAGGTGCAGCGCCGCGCGGCGCGCCGAGCGCGGCCCGAGCCCAGGCAGCTTCGCGAGCAGCGCGATCAGCTCTTCGATTTCGGCGCCGGAGGATTTCTTTTGCGGTGGCAGCATGGCGATTTACGTAACGAAGCGGCGCGCGATCCGCAACCGCGCCGCGCCTACTTCTCCGTGAGTTTCAGTTCGATCCGGCGGTTTCGGCGCAGGTCGGCGTCGGTATAGCCGCTCGTAAGCGGCTGATATTCGCCGAAGCCCGCCGCGACGAGCCGGTTCGGCGGCACGCCCTTCGACACGAGATATTTCACGACCGAGATCGCGCGCTGCGAGGAAAGCTCCCAGTTCGAGCGGAACGCCGCCGTCGCGATCGGGCGCACATCGGTGTGGCCGTCGATGCGAAGAACCCAGTTGATGTCGCGCGGGATCTTGTTTTCCAGGTCTCTCAGCGCCGTGCCGAGCTTGTCGAGTTCGGCGTAACCGAGCGGCGAGAGGTCCGCCGAGCCGCTATCGAAGAAGATTTCGGACTGGAACACGAAGCGGTCGCCGACGACCTGAATGTCGTCCCGGTCGCCGAGCGATTTCTTGAGTTCGCCGAAGAACGTCGAACGGTATTGCGACAGCTCCTGCACGCGCTTCGCGAGCGCCACATTCAGCCGCTGGCCGAGATCGGATATTTGCGCCTGAGCCTGCTTGTCGCGCTTGTCCGAGTCGCCGAGCGAATTTTCAAGCGCGGCGAGCTGCTTCCTCAGCGCGAGGATCTGCTGGTTCAGAAGCTCCACCTGCGCGAGCGCCTGCGCCGTTATGCTTTTCTGCTCATCGAGTTGCGTCGTGACCGCCGCGACGCGGGCATCGCCGCTTTTCGCCGAATCGACCGACAGGAGGCTTGTGAGCCGCTTGTTCTCGGCGCTGGTGGCGGCAAGCGTCTCGCGAAGCCCGCTCGATTCTTCCATCGCGGTTTTCTTCTGCGAGCGTTCGAGCGAAAGGAGGTCGGCCATTTGCGCGATCTGGCGCTGAAGCTTGGCGAGCGCCGTGTCCTTGCCGCTCGCGTCCTGCGCCGCGAAATATTGCGCGACCATGAACAGGACCATGAGAAACGTCACGACGAGGAGCAGCGTAGACAGCGCGTCGACAAAGCCCGGCCAGTAATCGACGGCGTGCGGGCGGCGGCGCTTCGAAAGGGCCATCGGTGATCCTCCGGGGCTACCGGTCCACGGGGTCGCGGCGGGCGCGCGCGGCGATCTCGCGAAGCGCACCGGCGAGGCGGTTTTGCTCTCTCAACACGGAGGCAAGCTCGCCCTGATTGTGCGACTGCTCATCCACCCACTCGCGCAAGACCTTTTGCTCCGCGCGCATCTGTTGCACGAGCTTGTCGATGCCCTCAGAAAGCCTGGCGAGGTGTTCGCTGTTCGCGCCGCCTCCGCGTATGAACCCGTGCTCGATCTTCTCGGCGAGGTCGGAGATGCTGCGCTGCATGTCGAGAAGCGCGAAGCGGAGTTGCGCCTGCGAGCCGGGCGCGTCGGCCGGGCCTTCGGAGCGAAGTTCGGTGATGGTCGAGAGCCACTCTTCGAGTTCGTTGTAGAAGCGAGCCTGCGCCTGTCCGGCCTGAAGGTCGAGGAAGCCGAGGATGAGCGAGCCCGCAAGGCCGAACAGCGAGGCCGAGAACGCGGTGCCCATGCCGCGCAACGGCGCTTCGAGGCCGGTCTTCAGCTCCTGAAAGACTTCCGCCGTTTCCTTGCCTTCGGTGTTCAGCGCGGAAATGGTCTGGCCGACCGATCCCGTCGTTTCGAGCAGGCCCCAGAATGTGCCGAGCAGGCCGAGGAAGATGAGCAGGCCGACGAGATAGCGCGTGGTTTCGCGGCTTTCGTCGAGCCGGGAGGCGATGGAATCGAGGATCGAGCGCATCGCGAAGGGCGAAATCGTGCCTTGGCCTTGCCGCCGCTGCAACAGCGTCGCCATCGGCGCGAGCATGGCAGGCGAGCGATCCGTCGCCACGGGATCGGAGAGGCGGAAATTGTTTACCCAGCGCACTTCGGGGAAGAGGCGGAACACCTGCTGGAAGGTGTAGAGGATGCCGAAAAGCAGCACGCCCACGATCAGCGTGTTCAACGGGCGGTTGTGGTCGAAATTCTCGATGATCGGTTTGTGAATGATGAACCCGACCAACCCGGCGAGGATCAGGAACAGGAGCATGCGGCCGACGAACCGTCCGGGGCCGGATAACGTCTTGTAGTAGGGCGATTTACTCATGATCAGCGTGTCCCGCGGTCGCGTCGATCGGTGCAAAACTCAAGCTTTGGGACGCCCTATACACCATTTGCGGAAAGCGCGGAATACAACTTCACCCTGAAAAACGCAATCTTGCTAAGCTTTAATGGCGATGCGTTTCAAAATCGCCGCATGAATCGACTCATTGCCACAGACAATGGTGCCGGACTTCAGCATGTTGGAGCGGCCTTCCGCATCCGACACGTAGCCGCCCGCCTCGCGAACGATGACGATGCCCGCAGCCATGTCCCACGACTGGATGTTGCGCTCCCAATAGCCATCGAAGCGCCCTTGCGCCACCCACGCCAGATCGACCGACGCCGCGCCCGTGCGGCGGATACCTGCCGCATCCACCATGACGTTGTAAATCTCGTGCAGGTTCTGCTCCTGCGCGGGCTTGCCGCGATGGGCGATGCCCGTGGCGATTACCGCCGCATCGAGGTTATCGCGCGCGGCCACCCGCAGGCGGCGCGAGTCGTTGAAAAACGCGCCCTTGCCCTTCTCTGCGGTGTAAAGATCGCCCGTCGCCGGATTGTAGATGAGGCCCGCCACGAGTTCGCCCTCGCGTTCGAGCGCGATGGAGATGGAGAACAGCGGGATGCCATGCAGGAAGTTCGTCGTGCCGTCGAGCGGATCGATGATCCAGACGTGCGACTTGTCCGGTCCTTCGACGAGGCCGCGCTCTTCCATCAGGAAGCAATAGCCGTGGCGCGCCTTCGACAGTTCCTCATAGAGTATCGTTTCGGCGCGGTGATCTGCGGCGGAGACGAAATTCGCCGGGCCTTTCACGCTGACCTGAAGGTGTTCGACCTCGCCGAAATCGCGCGCAAGGCTGCGTCCCGCTTTCCGGGCTGCGTTGATCATGATCGTCATCAGCGCTGATGCGGGCATGCGGGGCACTCCACGATGGCGGCGGCGGCTTGGGCCTGCCGAAAAAATCTGAAAACGACGCGTTCGCGGGAGCGTAACACTTCCGCGTTGCGTCTTCGCGACAATGCCGGACGCCAGCTCAAGCCGGTTCCGGCATGCGAAAACCGCACTCCGATTGCATCGCGTCGAAGAGTGCGATGCCCGAAAGGAAGCGCGTTATGAGGGTAGTCTACTCCGCGCGGCGGATATAGGCGATCTCGTTCGTGTCGACGACGATCTTCTCGCCCGAGGAGATGAAGGGCGGGACCATGACACGCACGCCGTTTTCGAGCAACGCGGGCTTGTAGGACGAGGCCGCCGTCTGGCCCTTCACGACCGGATCGGCTTCCACGATGGTCAGCGTCACCTGATCGGGCAGCTCGATGCCGATGGCGCGGCCCTCGTGCATCTCCACGATGACCTTCATGCCGTCCTGAAGGAAAGCCGAGCGTTCGCCGACGAAATCCTTCGCAAGCTCGATCTGCTCGTAGGATTCGGTGTCCATGAAAACCAGCATGTCTTCCTGATTATACAGGAACTGGAAGTCCTTCTGTTCGAGGCGAACCTTCTCCACCGTCTCGGACGAGCGGAAGCGCTCGTTAAGCTTCGAGCCGTTGATGAGGTTTTTCAACTCGACCTGATTGTAAGCCGGACCCTTGCCGGGCTTCACGGCCTGCGTCTTCACTGCAACCCAAAGGCTGTTGTTGTGCTCGATGACGTTGCCGGGACGGATTTCGTTGCCGTTGATTTTCATGGAAGCGCTCGCGCGTAAGAATTCATTGCGCAAGGTGTGGCGGATGCGCTGGGGTTGTGTCAAGGGCAAGCGGACGAAACACCGCAGCGAACCTCGCGGGTAGCCGCCGAGTTATTCGCTTTCCTCCGCCGTTTCCAGGTTCGCGGCCGCCTTCGTGAAATAGTCGGGCGAGCGCATCTCGATGAGCCGCGATGCCGTGCGCTCGAAAAGCTCCGAGCCGTCGCCCGCCTTGTAGAGATCGTCCGGCTGCGCATCGGCCGAGGCGACGAAGCCGGTCCGCGCATCGTAAAGCGTATCGATGAAGGTGATGAAGCGGCGCGCGGCGTTGCGGTCGGCGGGTGTCAGGACCGGAATGCCATCCACGAAAATCGTGTGGTAGTGCCGGACGAGCGCCAGATAATCGGAGGCGGCGGTCGGCTGCTCGAACAACTCCGCGAAGGTGAAGCGCGCTGCGCCGAGGCATGCGCGCGGAACGTGAAGCTCGCGGCCGAGCACCGGGATGGCTTCGGGCGCACAGGGCTCGCCGAACGTAAGCTTTTTCCAAAGCTCGTCCATGGCGGCTTTCGCGGCTGAGTCGGCGGGCGTGAAATACAGCGCGCCGTGGGTGAGGTGCTGAAGGCGGTAATCCTGCGCGGATTCCAGTTGCAGAACCTCCATCGTGTTCTCGATCAGATGGATGAAGGGCACGAACTGGTCGCGGTTGCGCCCGTTCTTGTAAAGCTGCATCGGGTGCGCGTTCGAGGTGAAGACGACGACCGTCCCCGCATCGAACAGCGTGGCGAACAGGCGGCTGACGATGGTGGCGTCGGCGATGTCGGTCACGAACAGCTCATCGAGGCACAGAAGCCGCGCCTCCGCCGCGATGGACTTCGCCACGGACACGATAGGATCGTCCTTCGCCGCGCGCCGCGCCACCGTCAGCGCGGCATGGACATCGGCCATGAACTCGTGGAAGTGCGCGCGGCGCTTCTTCTCCACCTGCGCTTCCTGATAGAAGAGGTCCATCAGCATCGTCTTGCCGCGCCCGACCGCGCCGTAGACGTAAAGCCCCTTCGGCACCTCGCCGCGCTTCCGCGTGAAGAAGGAGAAGAAGTCCGTCTTCGTCGGCGCGACATAGAGCGCGAGCCGGTTTGTGAGGATTTGCAGTTTCTCGACGGCGAGCGCCTGCGCGGGGTCAGGTGAGATCTTACCGTCAGCCAGAAGGCGGCGGTAGCGTTCCAGGAGACCGGCTGTCATTATGGCCTAGCGGACTTTCTTGAGCGCGAGTTCGATGGAAGACAATGTCGGACTTGGCGAGACCAGTTCAATATCGAAATCTTCGCGCTGCCTAGACCTTATCTTGGTTGTTCCACTGCGAAGCGCGGCGGAGTATTCGCGGTCGAGCGCGGGATCGCGATCCTTGATGGTGATCGTAAAGTCCGGCATTTTGACCTTGCGCTTGGACGTGTTGTAAATGGCTCCGCTGACGAGAAGCGTCGGTTTTCCGTCCGTAAGCGTCCATTTATATGTGACGGCATCGAACGAGAGCGGCTGAACCGTGACGGGCATTCCGAACGCGGTGTAGAGCGGCGCAAGACCCGGCGCTGAGTCGGCGACGATATCGCGAAAAGCGAAAAGGCCGACCACGAGCCCGGCGGCGACGGTCACGAAAAGCCCCCACGCCGCAGCGACCGCGAGGCTACCGAAGCCACGGCGCACAACGCCGGACGATTCCTGTGTTTCCTCGATTTCGCGCGCCAAGCGAGGATCGAAACTCGCTTCCTCCGCTTCCTCGGCCGCCGGATAAGCATCCTCGGCGGGTGCAATCGGCGCGCGCACCTGCGGGCGCTTCCAGATCGCCGCGAGATCGCCTTGAAGATCGTCTTCGGCCCGCGCTTCATCGCGTGGCCCCGCCGCGGCGCGGAGATGGCTTTCCAGCTCCTCGGCCAGTTCCTTGTCATCCGAGGCTTCGGAGAATTGCGACTGCATCGCTTTTCGCAGCGCGACCTCGGGATCGCTGGACACGACGGGGTGCTCTTGGGTCGGCGTCCAGCGAAGGGAAGCGGAATCGGACCTGCCGGCATCCGCCGTGCCTGCGCTTTCTTCCCTGCGCTCGTCTTCGGGAGCCCGCCAGGCGTTGCGATCATACTTGCCTTCGCGCCACTCACCTAAGCCTTGGGTCGCGGGCGCGCCTGTATCCTTACCGCTCGCGGACAAATCGCTGTCGCGCGCCGCCTCGCTGACTGGCGCGGTCATGGGCGAGGCGAAGGAATGGCCCGCAAGGGACGGTCGGCCGTCGCCTAGGCTCGAAAACACCCCGCGAACAGCCGCGCGCGCTTCTTCCAGCGTGCGAAGATCGGGTTCGGCAGGCCCAGCCACTTCGGCTTCCGCGACAGTCGGCTGGCGCGGAAAGGGGATCGTTTCGGCGACCTGGGGCGAAGCGGCCGTTTCCTTGGCAAAGGTGGAAGCTTCGGCGTCTTTCTGCTTGTGGCGACGGCGGAAGCTGCCAAACCAGCTCACCTTGCCGTCCTCAGGCGGAGCATCCTGCCCGCTTACATCCTCGGCATCTGGAGCCGGCGGCTCGGCAGAGGACACCGCCTCCTCGGCGGGCACATCCTCTGCGGGCTCTCGCGCCGCCTGCGGCCCATGCTGAGCGACCACCTGCGCGTCGCGCTCGTCGTTCAGCGAAGGCGCGACACCGGCGACCGGCTGCGCTTCGGCTTCCGCGCGAACATCGGGTTCGTCGGGTGAAGCGGCGGCGTCGCGGCGCCAACCTTCACCGAAAGAGGCGTAACGCGTTTCCGGCACGGGCTCTTCTTGCACGGGCTCGTCGGCGAGATGCTGCTGCACGGCTGCTGTGATATCCGCATCGGCATGAGCATCCGGCGCGGCATCCTCGCGCTCCGGCCGGGGAGCGGCTTCCGCGGCCCATTGCCGCCGCAGCTCCGCGGCCAGGTCGCGCTTCTGACGCTCCACCTCGGGAACGGACGGCTCTTCCTCGGCAACACGCTGCGTCACGGCGTCTTGAAACTCCTGCGGCTCCGCCACCGCATCAGGCAGCGCGCGCCAGACCGTGCCGCATTTGGCACAACGGACGGAGCGGCCTTCCGGCGGCAGCGTGGCCTTGATGTCATAGCGCGTCGTGCAGGCCGGGCATTCGATGATCATCGGATCAACTCTGTTCTTCGTTTTCCGCTACCGCCGTCTCGGCTTTGTCGAAATCAATTGCTAGATCGACCCGGGCTTATCATAAATCGGCTCGGGAGCGAACAGCAGGGTTGAGGTTGTGAATACCGGTCATGCTCTTATTCGATTCGAGAATGTCGGTCTCCGTTATGGGGCCGGCCAGGAAGTCCTGCGCGACGTAAATTTTCATCTGCATCCTGGCTCGTTTCACTTCCTGACCGGAGCGTCCGGCGCCGGGAAGACAACGCTTCTCCGCATGCTTTTCATGTCGCTCAGGCCAACGCGCGGCCTCGTCTATCTTTTCGGACGAAATATCGCCAAGAATACGACGAGTCAGCGCGCGGATCTCCGGCGACGCATCGGCATCGTCTTTCAGGATTTTCGCCTGCTCGACCATCTCACGACGTGGGAGAACGTGGCGCTTCCGCTCCGCGTGATGGGCCGCAAGCAGAGCGACTATCAGGACGATGTGACGGAACTTCTGCGCTGGGTGGGCCTCGGCGACCGCATGCACGCCTTCCCTGCGGTGCTATCGGGCGGTGAGAAGCAGCGCGCCGCCATCGCGCGGGCCGTGATCGCGAAGCCGGAACTGCTCCTCGCTGACGAACCGACCGGCAACGTCGACCCGCAGATGGCGCGCCGCCTTCTCCGCCTGTTCATCGAGTTGAACCGCCTCGGCACGTCGATCATCATCGCGACCCACGATTATCAGCTCATGTCGCAGTTCCCGGCAGCGCGCATGCAGCTTGAAAACGGCCGGCTGGAAATGCACGAGTAGCGATGTGGCCATGAGTACCGTCGAATCATGAGTACCGTTCAACCCGCGTCCTCGCTTCCCGTCCCCTACAAGACGCGCAAGCAGTCGCAGCCCAAATATGCACGGCCGAACGCTCCCATCGTGCCGCCGGGATCGGTCACGGGCCACTCGCTCGCGCTCGTGATCGCGATCATGGGCTTCCTCGCCTCGATCACGGCGTGCGGTGTGTATGTCGTCTTCAACGCCGCGAATGTGTGGACGAATCGCATCTCGGCCGAGATCACCATCCAGATCCAGCCGCACGCCGACTCTTCCAGCGACGACACCGCCGAGATCGTCCAGTTCCTGAAGGGCCAGAACGGCATCGCTCGCGTCACGCCATTTTCACAGGAACAGTCGCTGAAGCTGGTCGAACCGTGGATCGGCCGCTCCGAGGTGCTCAAGAGCTTCGCGATTCCAAAGCTCATCGCGGTGCAGATCGATATGTCGAGCCCGCCCGACATCGCCACGCTCAAGACGGTGCTCGAATCGAAGTTTCCGGGTGCGCTGCTCGACGACCATGGGCTATGGCGCAACGAAATCCGGCGCCTTACGCGGCTCCTCGAAATCGGCGGCATCGGTATGCTGTTCCTGATGGCGATGGCGACGGCGGCGGTGATCGTGGCCGCCGCGACGAGCGCTCTCGCCTCGAACCGCGAGATCGTGTCTGTGCTGAACCTTGTGGGCGCCGAGGAAAAATTTATCGCGCGCCAGTTCGAGACGCACTTCGTCAAGGTTGGTGTGAGGGCCGGGATTTTCGGCGCGGGGCTGGCTGGCCTTCTCTTCTTCTGCCTGCCCTACATCACCGAGGGCATCAGCACGTCCGCGACATCGGCGGCCGAGATTCGCCGCCTCGTCGGCGCGGGCACGCTCGACATAGGCGGATACGCCGTGCTTGTGGTGGTCGTGGTCGCGGTTGCTCTCATCTGCAAACTTACTTCGCGCTACGGTGTGCGGAGAATCCTCAACAACCAGAACATTTAAGGTTAATGATCGAGGCACGCGATCCAAAAAAAATAGGCAATTCCTCAGCCCGGCGCTATACTGCCGGAGCAATGAGCACCGACGGCGACAGGACTTGCCCGCGTAATCTGCTCTCTCCCAGAGCCATCTTCCGTCGCGCCGTGCGCATAACCGCACTTTTTTCTTTCGCCATCATGTGCGGCTTTTTCATCTTCGCGTATTCGGTCAGCATCATGCCGTCAGCGAGGCTGAGGGACGCCGACGCCATCGTCGCGCTTACTGGTGACGAGGAGCGCATCGCCGCCGCCGTGCGCCTTCTGTCGGAGGGCAAGGCGCGCCGACTGCTTATTTCGGGCGTGCACAAGACGACACGCGCGCCGCAGATCATGAGCCTCACCACATCCCGCGGGTCGCGAAGCTGGTCGCTGTTTTCCTGCTGCGTCGATCTCGACAACGCTCACAACACCGAAGCCAACGCGGCCGAGACCACGAACTGGGTGCGAAAACGCGGCTACCGGTCGATCATCGTCGTCACGTCCACCTATCATATGCCGCGCGCGCTGATCGAACTTCATCAGGCGATGCGGGACGTGGAGCTTGTTCCGTATCCGGTCAGGGCGCCGCGCCTCGACGAGCGCTGGTGGCGCGATTCGCGCACTGCGTGGGTTCTCTGGAAGGAGTATATGAAGTACATCACGGCGATGGCGCGTTACGGCGCGAACTCCATCTCCAACGCCTCCGCCAGAGTCGAACACGAGCCACAGTTGATCAATGCGCGCGCCAGCTAAAGCCCTCCTCTATTTCAGATCCGCGCTGTTCATTCCGATCCTCTACATTAGCTGGGCGATATTTCTGATCCTCGGAAGCTGGCTGCTTCTGCCGTTCGTGCCGCGCAGTTGGGCGATGGCGGCGCTGAAATTGCACGGCGACGTGTCGCAATGGCTGTTGCGCGTGATCTGCGGCACTAAAATGGAGGTTCGCGGGCGCGAGAAGCTTCTGCCGGGACCGTGCATCGTCGCCGCGAAACATCAGGCGACGTGGGACACCTTCGCGCCGCTCTCGCTCATGCGCGACCCGGCGCTTGTGATGAAAGCGGAACTGCTGTCGATCCCGCTCTATGGCCGGTTCTGCAAGAAATTCGAGCTCATCCCGATCCAGCGCGAGCTTGGCCCGGCTGCGCTGCGCCAGATGATGCGCGAGGCGCGCGGCCGCGTCGCGCAAGGCCGCGAGATCGTGATCTTTCCCGAGGGCACGCGAGCCGCGCCGGGCGCTGCTCCCAATTACAAGCCGGGCATCATTGTCCTCTATCAAGATCTCAAAGTGCCCGTGTGCCCGATGGCGCTCAACTCCGGCATGTTCTGGCGGCGCAATTCTTTCCTGCGCTATCCCGGCACTATCGTCGTGGAATTCCTCGACCCGATCCCGCCGGGGCTGCCGAAGCTGGAGTTCATGCAGCGGCTCGAAAGCGAGATCGAAACAGCATCGGAGCGCCTGCGCCTCGAAGCGCGCCGTGAGCTTGAGGCGCGGGGCCTCGCGCAGCCTGCGATTGCGCATCCGTCATTTGTCGACAAGGAAAGCCGCGCCGTGCGCGAGTGATCGCGGCGTGCTTGGCTGACGGGGGAGGTCGCGCTTTACCTCTCGAACTCAAGCGTGACCGGCACGTGGTCGGACGGTCCCGGCCAGCCACGCGCATCTTTCAGCACGCTGACGGCGCGCGTGCGCTCGGCCATTGCCGCGCTGCCC
This sequence comes from Rhodomicrobium udaipurense JA643, assembly GCF_000636015.1. Lineage (GTDB taxonomy): Bacteria > Pseudomonadota > Alphaproteobacteria > Rhizobiales > Rhodomicrobiaceae > Rhodomicrobium > Rhodomicrobium udaipurense. The sequence goes on along the minus strand of NZ_JFZJ01000010.1, from coordinate 1,703 downwards.
CAGATGTGGTCGAGCCGCCGCCCGCGATCCGACGCCGCCCAGTCCCGCGCGCGGTAACTCCACCAACTGTAGACCTTCTCTTCCGGCGGGATGACCTTGCGGACGAGATCGACCCAGCGGCCATCCTCGCGCACCTTCGTTAGCGCCTCCACCTCGACGGGCGTGTGGCTCACCACCTTCAAAAGCTGCTTGTGCGACCAGACATCGGTTTCGAGCGGCGCGACGTTGAAGTCGCCGACGAGCACGGCGTTCGCGTCGTCGGTCCAGCCGCGCTCCCACTTCGCCAACGCCGCGAGATAGGCGAGCTTCTGCTTGAATTTCGGGTTCAACTCCGGGTCGGGGATGTCGCCGCCCGCAGGCACGTAGATATTATGCACGGCGAGCGTGCCGCCGCTTGGCAGCGCGATCTTGGCGCCGAGATGGCGCGCTTCCTCCGTGCCGCAGAAGCTCTGACGCGGCAGCGGTTCAAGCGGTAGCTTGGACAGCGTCGCCACGCCGTGATAGCCCGCCTGCCCGCAGATCGCGATGTGCTCGAAGCCAAGCTCGCGGAAGCCTTCGAGCGGGAAAAACTCGTCGCGGCATTTGATTTCTTGCAGGCAGAGGATATCCGGCCGCGTCTCGCGCACAAAGCGGGCGACGAGCTCAAAGCGGAGCCTGACGGAATTGATGTTCCAGGTGGTGATGCGGAGTGTCATGCGCTCGATTCGCTTTTACGTGAGCCCGTCGCCACGGCGACCTCGGTGCCGAGGCCACGCGGGCTGCGGCTTAGGGCTCATCCCGAGGCAGGCAGGAAACGCCTCATTGCGGCGGATGGATGTCGAGAACTCGGGGGAGAGCGATCCGCGCCCCGCTCTGCCGCACAGCCGGGCGAATCGATCCCGCAAAGTCTGAAAGAAGCTACGACCATCGGCGTTTCCACGAGCTTCGTCTTTGCCGATGGCGCGTGCCGCATAGGCCGCCCGGTGAACAGCGGCTTCGCATTAATGACATCGCACGAACCACTCGACGGTAGCCCGTCAACGTCGGCGCGCAGGATTCCGTCATCGCGGAAAGTGGCACGTTTGGCCCAGCCGTGGATGCCGAAGCGTAAGCACTTACCGGCCACGCGTCACCCACTATCGAGAGCGTGACCGCTGCGCCTGCCGCTCGATCGCGCACAAAAAAAAGCGCCCAACTCCGGCGAAGGTTGGGCGCTTTTGCGTTTTCACGCATGCGTCGGGAGGGAAGCCGACGCTGAGAGATTAATGCCTTCGGCTAGACGGGGGGGCACTACCGATGGTGACTGGCATCAATCTCTCTATGCAAGGTAAGATAGCACGGCCCTCATCGATTGCAAATGAAAAATCGGCAATTCGCACCTTGACAGTGGCGAATCTGTCGCAGCTTGACCGCGTCAGTTCGGGGCCTTGAAACCGATCGTCTGCGAGAATTTGAAAACATCGGGCGCAGGTTCTTTGTTTTCCTCAAGATTCGCGACCTCGATCTTGGTGCTCAGGCCCTGCGCATCGGTGATGATCCATTCCTTCAGCACCATGTCCGGCTTCGAGAACATGAGGCGGATGCGCCCCGAGCCGTCGCCTTTCTTGTCCTCGACGGTGAGAACGACGGCGTCCGTCCCCTGCTCGACACCGAGAATGTTGGCGTCGTTGATGAGATCGACGTGCTCCGACAGCAAGAGGCGGAACGGCGTGACCTCCAGCGGG
>NZ_JFZJ01000009.1 GCF_000636015.1 Rhodomicrobium udaipurense JA643 | reverse complement strand
GTGCTGTTCGGGCCGGACAGCGCCGGCGTTTCGGAGTGGCGCGACATCCCGAAGGCGGGCTTCAACCTCGTGCTTTCGCCCTGGCTGAACCTTTCGACCGCGAAGCTGCTCAAAGAGAAGTACGATCAGCCACTCCTGCACATCCCGGTGCTGCCCATCGGGGCGCGGCAGAGCGCGGCCTTCCTGCGTGAAGTCGCGGCCTTCGCCAAGCTGCCGGAAAAGCACGTGGAAAGCTTCATCGAAGCCGAGGAGCAACGCTATTACACCTACATCGACGGCTTCACCGATTTCTATTCCGAATACTGGTGGGGCCTTCCCGCGAAATTCGCGGTTGCGGCCGACAGCGCCTATAATCTTGCGCTGACGAAATTCCTCGTGACGCAGCTTGGTCTGATCCCGGCGAAGCAGATCGTGACCGAAGACCCGCCGCTCGAATACCGAGATGCGATCCGCGACGAGTTCCGCCGCATCGATCACGATGTTTCGGTTGAGGTCGAGTTTCTGGAAGACAGCTACCGGATTCACGAGGCGATCCGCGGTGCCAACTTCGGGCAGAAGCCGCCCATCATTTTCGGCACGACGTGGGAGCGCGACCTTGTGAAGGAGATGAAGGGCTCGATCGTCGAGGTCGGCTTCCCGACGTCCTACGAGGTGGTGCTGTCGCGCAGCTATGTCGGCTATCGCGGGGCGCTCACACTGCTCGAACGCATCTATAGCACGGTGGTCAGCCACAGCGCTTAGAGCGATCCCAGAGCGGCGAATTTGAAATCAGCCTCATTTCTGTGCCGAGTGCGTCGCCGATTTCAGATCATATGCCGCTCTGAAAGCTTCACGCGCGATGGGTGACTTGCCACCCGAGGATCGAACCGATGTCCGAAGCTCCGTTTGTCCTGTGGCCGATAATGAAGGCGTCGTCACGCTGACAGAATCGTAACGCCAGAAGAGCTTTAGCAACGCTTTCGGGCGTATTCGATCGTGAGAAGGCTGGCATCGCGTTGTCGCGCTGATGGATCGCTGTTGGTTCGCCGCGTGAACAGCGCGCAATGGCTCGGCTATGCCACCCGCATCATAGCATCACGCCCCAATTAAAATTTCGGGCGAGCCCGGAAATTCGGGTTCTTAAACGTTCATTTCCGCGCCGTTTCAAGGGGAATGCGGCTTGAACGGGGGCAGCGCGGCTGGACGGGCGAATTGCGCAACCTCGCTACAACGCGTTGATTCTACAGTACTTGGCGCGAGGGCGGCGTGCAAATCTGCATGCAAGCGCGCAGTGGATCGCCAGACCCTTCACAACACACGGCGCCCCGAGACATGAGCGATTGACAGTTCGCAGGGCGCATGAAGACTCATGGCATCAGTATCCGCGCATCGCGATAGAAGCGCCCCGCCGAGGAAGAAGCCCATGCCGCCGCGTTTCAGTATCGACGACATCCTCGCGAAGCCCTCTGGAGCCTCGTTCTTCGACGGCTTCATCGCGCAAAGTCACGAGAAGGGCGGCCTCATCAGCGCGGGGCTGCCGGATCGCGACGGCGTCCTCGTGGTGATGAGCGGCAAGCTGCGCGTTTATCTGATCGGCGAGGACAGGGAAATGACGCTGTTCTACCTCGTCCCCGGCGACATGTTCTGCACGCACTCCGGCTGCCTGATCGAGGCGGTCGAAAGGACCGATATTCGTTACACCGACATCGGGACTTTCGCGAAGAAGCTGGAGGAAAACCCGTCGCTGGCCTTCGGCCTCATAGGTATCCTCGGCCGGGCAATGATGGGCTGCATGCGGACGATCGAGGATCTCGTCTTCCGGGATATCAAGCAGCGGCTCGCGCACTTCTTCCTCGACCGCGCGAGGGCGGCGCAGGGAGACGCCGGCGCCGAAGTTCGGCTTTTCATCGAGCTGACCGTGGAGGAGATCGCCAATCTCGTCGGCTCCTCGCGCCAGACCACGTCCGCCGCGCTGAACGCCCTCATGCGGGAGGGCCTCATCAGCCGGAAGGGCCGCTCGAACTATACGATAGCGGATGTCGGCCAGCTCGCCGCTGCGGCCGGGACCGCGTTTCCCCCGCCCGATGGGACGGTCCGTCCCGCCCGCGAGGCGGATGGCGGCAGATAGGCGCGGCGCCCGGCGTGGTGCCCGAAAACCGCCATCCACGCTCCCCGCTTTGGTCGAATGGCCTGCGTTTGGGCTTGCTGACGGTACCCGCTCGGCGTCATCATGGACGCGGGAGCAAACGTCAGCCCGAAATGGAGGCGACATGAATTTGGGCTACATGAGCCACATGGAACTGGGGCATTTCATCGGCGGAAGCCGCGTCGCGGGAACGTCCGGTCGTTTCTCGGACGTTTTCAATCCTGCAACAGGTCGGCCCGAGAAGACGGTGGCGCTCGCGAACCGGGCGGAAATCCGCGCGGCGGTCGAGAATGCGAAGGCAGCGCAACCCGCATGGGCCGCGACCAATCCGCAGAAGCGCGGCCGCGTCATGATGGCGCTGGTGCAACTCCTTCATCGCGATATGGACAAGCTCGCGGAGGCGCTTTCGCGCGAGCATGGCAAGACGCTGCCCGACGCGAAAGGCGATGTGATCCGCGGCCTCGAAGTGATCGAGTTCTGCATCGGCGCGCCAAACTTCATGAAGGGCGAGTTCTCCGAAGGCGCGGGCCCCGGCATCGACATTTATTCCATGCGCCAGCCGCTCGGCGTCGTCGCGGGCATCACGCCGTTCAACTTCCCGGCGATGATTCCGATGTGGAAGTTCGGCCCGGCGATCGCGGCGGGCAACGCGTTCATCCTGAAGCCGTCCGAGCGCGCGCCATCCGTGCCGTTGATGCTCGCCGAGCTGATGCAGGAGGCCGGGCTGCCGGACGGCGTTCTGAACGTCGTCAACGGCGACAAGGAAGCCGTGGATGCGATCCTCGACGATCCCGACATTCAGGCCATCGGCTTCGTCGGCTCCACACAAATCGCCGAATATATCTACACGCGCGGCTGCGCGGCGGGCAAACGCGTGCAGTGTTTCGGCGGCGCGAAGAATCACATGCTGATCGCGCCCGACGCCGACCTCGATCAGGCGGCGGATGCGCTCATAGGCGCGGGTTATGGCGCGGCGGGCGAGCGTTGCATGGCGATCTCGGTGGCGGTGCCGTTCGGCGAGGGGACGGCGGATCGCCTGATGGAGCGGCTCATCCCGCGTGTCGAGGCGCTGAAGGTCGGCCCCTACACCAGCGACGACGCCGATTTCGGGCCGCTCGTCACGGCGGAGGCGAAGCGCCGTGTGCTCGGGCTGATCGGCAAGGGCGTCGAGGAAGGCGCTGCGCTCGCGGTCGATGGGCGCGGCTTCTCGCTACAGGGCTACGAGGACGGGTTTTTCGTCGGCCCGTGCCTGTTCGACCGCGTAACGCCGGACATGACGATCTACAAGGAGGAGATCTTCGGTCCCGTGCTATCGGTCGTGCGCGCCGAAACCTACGGCGACGCGCTTCGCCTGCCGATGGAAAACCTATACGGCAACGGCGTCTCCATCTTCACCCGCGACGGCGACACCGCGCGCGACTTCGCGGCCCGCGTGAATGTCGGCATGGTCGGCATCAACGTGCCGATCCCGGTGCCGCTCGCCTATTACACATTCGGCGGCTGGAAGCGCTCGGGCTTCGGCGACCTGAACCAGTTCGGCGCGGACGGGTTCCGCTTCTACACAAAGACGAAGACCGTCACATCGCGCTGGCCGTCGGGCGTGAAGGAAGGCGCGAGCTTCGTAATTCCCACCATGTCGTGACATCCGCCTGCCTGAAAAATCGAAAACAAGAACAGGGGAAACGGCCATGAAACGGATCGCATTCATCGGGCTCGGCAATATGGGTTTGCCCATGGCGGTGAACCTCGCGAAGGCGGGGTTCGAGGTGAAGGGCTTCGACACGACGCTATGGGCGGCGGAGCGCGCGGCTGCTGCGGGCATCGCATTGGCGGCAAGTTGCGCGGATGCGGCAACGGACGCGGACGCGGTGGTGACGATGCTGCCGAATGGAGCGATTCTAGCCGCCGTCTACGACGAGGTGATCGCGGCGGCGCGGCCCGGCGCCCTTCTGATTGACTGCTCCACGGTGGACGTCGAGAACGCGCGCGCGGCGCATGAAGCGGCGGCGAATGCCGGGCTGAAGTCGCTCGACGCGCCGGTGTCCGGCGGTGTGGCGGGTGCGGCGGCGGGCACGCTCACTTTCATGGTCGGCGGCAGCGAAGTCGCGTTCGAGGCGGCGCGGCCGTTACTGTCGGCGATGGGCCGGACGCTCGTTCACTGCGGCGATTGGGGAGCGGGGCAGGCGGCGAAAATCTGCAACAACATGGTGCTGGCGGTGTCCATGATCGGCGTGTGCGAGGCATTCTCGCTGGCTGACAAGCTCGGTCTCGACCGAAAGGCCATGTTCGACGTGGTGTCCACATCGTCCGGGCGCTGCTGGTCCATCGACACCTATTGTCCTGTGCCGGGCATCGGGCTGCAATCGCCCGCTGACAATGATTACAAGCCGGGATTTTCCGCGCCGCTCATGCTGAAAGACCTGAAGCTGAGTCAGCGCGCGGCGGAAAGCGTGGGCGCGGAGACGCCGCTTGGACGGCACGCCGCCGACCTCTACGCGGCGTTCGTGGCGGAAGGCGGCGCGGACAAGGATTTCTCGGGCATCATGCCGTGGCTTGCCCAGAAGTCGCGCGAAGGCTGAGCCACGCGAAGACGCGCGATCTGGCGGGCGCGAATGGGTGGACGCCCGCCCTTGATTCGCGTAAAAGCAGCTCAAAGACCGAGGGCAAGCATGGGCTGGTTCAGCGATATTTTTACTTGGTGGAACGGCGCGACGTTGTCGACGAAGCTCTACACGAACGCGCGCGGCATCTTCGTCGGCGAAGACGAAGAGGGCAATCGTTACTATCAGGACGCGAGCGGAACCGGCACGGCAGGCAAGCCGCGCCGCTGGGTCATCTACAAGGGCTATGCGGAGCCGAGCAAGGTTCCGCCCGACTGGTTCGGCTGGCTGCACTACATCGTGGACACGCCGCCGACCGAGGAAACCTATCACGCGCGCCCGTGGCAGAAGCCGCATCAGCCGAACCTGACCGGCACCCCGGCGGCTTATCGCCCACAGGGTAGCCTCGTCGGCGAGATGCGTCGTCCGAAGGGCGATGGCGATTACCAGCCGTGGAATGCCGAGTAAGACACCAAGCCATGCGCGCGCGGCCTCAGGCGAGCAGAGCTGGAGCGCAGCGGGCTATGAAAAAAACGCGCGCTTTGTCTCCGACCTCGGTGCGGACATCCTGTCATGGCTCGACCCCAAGCCGGGCGAGCGCGTGCTCGACATCGGCTGCGGCGACGGCGCGCTGACAGCGAAAATTGCGGCACGCGGTGCATCGGTTCTCGGCATCGACACGAGCGCGGCGCTTCTTGCCGCCGCTACGGCGCGCGGCCTCGACGTCCGCGCCATGAGCGGCGAGGCTATCGATCTGCCGCGTGAATTCGACGCTGTGTTCTCGAACGCGGCGCTGCATTGGATGACGCGCGCCGAGGATGTTATCAAGGGCGTTACCCGCGTGTTGAAGCCGGGCGGGCGCTTCGTCGCCGAGTTCGGCGGCTTCGGCAATGTCGCCGCCATCGTTACCGCGCTTCGCTCGGCGGCCCGCCTGTATCAGGGCAACGCCGCGCTCGCGCACCCGTGGTATTTTCCAAGCCCGCGCGCCTATGAGGGACTTCTCTACAAGAACGGCCTCATGTGCGAGCGCATCGAACTCATGCCGCGCCCCACGCCGCTGCCGACCGGCATCGAGGGCTGGCTCGCCACCTTCCGCAAGCCGTTCTTCGACCAGTTCGAGGGCAAGGTTCGCGACGCCGCTCTCGCGCACGCGGTCGAACTGTTGCGGCCGAGCTTGTGCGATGAAGATGGGCGCTGGTGGGCGGATTATGTGCGCCTGCGCGTCGCCGCCAGACTTTTGCCGCGATAGGGCGCTTGTGTCGCTCAGCGATCTTCGGCGTCGGGGCTTCGCTTTCGCGCGTTTGCGCCGCCGGAGCGCTCGCCGTTGTGGGGATCGCTTCGAAAATCTTTCTTGATGGTGGTGCTCTTTCGCTTCTCCATGCTCGGAAGCGTGCTGCAATCGGACGCTGCCTCATGCGCAGGGCGCGATTACGATCGGTCTTCAAGCGTCAAATCGATTTCGATTTAACGCGGGCTGATCTATTGGTGAAAAGCGGCTGTATTTGCTCTGGCCGCGCGGAAGATCGACCGGCGCTCACAAAGCGGACGCGTCGGTCGGCAACAAGAACTTCGGGCGTCGGCGCGAGCGCGCGGCGCTTCAACGGTCCAGGCTTTCCGGTATGATCATGAATGCGCGGCAGATAGCTCTTTCGACGGTCCTCGCCGGTCTTGCGCTTGTGGCACCCGGCACCCCGGCATCTGCCGACAGGATCGCCAATTCAACGGCCGTGTTCGCCGCGCTCGACAAGGTGACGGGCCGCGTCCAACCGCTCGAAATACCGATGGGGCGCACGGTCACGTTCGGCGCGCTGACAATTACGCCGCGCGCCTGCTACACGCGGCCGTCGACCGAGACGCCGCTGACAAGCGCCTTCATCGAGGTGGACGAGGTCGTGCTCGACGGCTCGTCGCACCGCATCTTCACGGGCTGGACCTTCGCGGAAAGCCCGGGGCTTCACGCGGTGGAGCATCCCACCTTCGATGTGTGGCTGACGAGTTGCAAGACGCCCTCGGCGGACATATCGGCCGGGAGACGGTCGAACGCGCCGAAACCCTGAAGCGCCTGCTCCAGCCGCCGGTGGAACGCCGCGCGGCTTATCTCCTGAGCGCCGAATTGTCGCAGGTGCTCGGTGACGAATTGCGTGTCGAGCAGACAGAAATCGCCATAGCGGAGCCTCGCCGCGAGGTAGACGAGCGCCACCTTCGACGCGTCGGTTTCGTAGGAGAACATGCTCTCGCCGAAGAAGGACCGCCCGAGCGCCACGCCGTACAGTCCGCCGACAAGTTTGCCGTCACGCCACGTTTCGACGGTATGGCAGTAGCCCATGTCAAAGAGATCGGCGTAAAGCTCGCGGATGCGCCTGTTGATCCAAGTGGTGCGGCGGCCCGCGCGCGAGGACGCGCAGCCTTCGATCACGCCGTAATAGTCGCTGTCGACACGGACCTCGAACTTGCCCTGCTTGATGACGCGGGCAAGCCGGCGGGGCACGTGCAACCCTTCAAGGGCGAGGATACCGCGTCGTTCCGGTTCGATCCAGTAGAGCGTCGTGTCTTCGGCGCTTTCGGCCATCGGAAAGATGCCGCAGGCATATGCTTTGAGCAGAACCTGCGGCGTGATTTCAATGCTGAGATTGGAGGGCGATCCCATGGTCCGCGAACCTGCCTTTTTGTCGCGAAAGAACCCGTTCCTCTAATCTAATGCTTTTGGAGATAATTTTCGAGCCAGTGAATGTCGTAAACGCCGTCGACAATGTCCGATTGCTGAATCAACGTTGAAAACAGCGGGATCGTCGTCTCGATGCCGTCGATCACGAACTCCCCGAGAGCCCGGCGCAACCGCATGAGGCATTCATTGCGGTTCTTGCCGTGCACGATCAGCTTGCCGATGAGGCTGTCGTAATAGGCCGGGATGGTGTAGCCCGCATACACGCCGGAATCGACGCGCACGCCGAGGCCGCCCGGCGGGTGGAAGTAGGAGATCTTGCCGGGCGACGGCCGGAAGGTGGTCGGGTTTTCCGCATTGATGCGGCATTCGATGGCGTGGCCGTCGAAGCGGACTTCCTCCTGCGTGAAGGAAAGGCCAGCACCGGCCGCGATCTGGATCTGCTCGATCACCAGATCGATGCCCGTGACCATTTCCGTCACCGGATGCTCCACCTGAAGGCGGGTGTTCATCTCGATGAAGAAGAACTCTCCGTCTTCATAAAGGAACTCGACCGTACCGGCGTTCCGGTATTTCAGCTTGCGCATCGCGCGCGCAACCGTCTCGCCGATTTCCTTGCGCTGCGCCTCGTTGAGCGCGGGCGAAGGGGTTTCTTCGAGGATCTTCTGGTGGCGACGCTGGAGGGAGCAGTCGCGTTCGCCGAGATAGACCGCGTTGCCCTTGCCGTCGCCGATCACCTGGATTTCGATGTGACGCGGCTTCGATAGATAGCGTTCGAGATAAAGCGCGTCGTCGCCGAAAGCGGCCTTGGATTCCGCGCGCGCCGTCGAGAGGGCAATCGGCAGTTCGGCTTCTGTGCGCGCGACCTTCATGCCGCGTCCACCGCCGCCCGCAGCGGCCTTCACGAGCACCGGAAAGCCGATCTCGCGTGCGATGGCGATGGCTTCCTCGTTCGTCGTTACGGCGCCGCCGGAGCCGGGCACGACGGGAATGCCGAGCGCTTTCGCGGTTTCCTTCGCGCGGATCTTGTCGCCCATGAGCCGCATATGCTCGGGCGTGGGGCCGATGAACGTGACGCCGTGCTCTTCGAGGATCTCGGCGAAGCGCGCGTTCTCGGAAAGGAAGCCGTAGCCTGGATGAAGCGCGTCGGCACCGGTGATCTCACAGGCAGCGACAAGCCGGGGAATGTTGAGATAGCTTTCGCTCGCCGCCGGCGGGCCGATGCACACGCTTTCGTCGGCGAGGCGCACATGCATCGCATCGGCGTCGGCCGTGGAATGCACGGCGACCGTCTTGATGCCGAGTTCCTTGCAGGCGCGCTCGATGCGAAGTGCGATCTCTCCGCGATTGGCGATCAGGATCTTGTCGAACATGAGCCTGCCGCCTTATTCGATAATCATGAGCGGTTCGCCGTATTCGACGGGCTGCCCGTTCTCCACAAGGATGCGCTTGACGGTGCCGGACCGAGGGGCCGCGATCTGGTTCATCGTCTTCATGGCCTCGACGATGAGCAGCGTATCGCCCTCGCGCACCTGTGAGCCGACCTCGACGAAGGTCGATGCGCCCGGTTCCGGCGAGCGGTAGGCGGTGCCGACCATCGGGGACGTCACGACGCCCGGATGATTTTCGAGATTGGACGCTGGCGCGGATCCGCCCCCGGGGCCGACGCCGGCAGTGGCGGGAGGCGCGTAGCCGGTAGGGGCCAGATGCGTCTGGACGCTGAGCGTGCGCGCCACGCGAACACGAAGGTTGTTTTCCTCGATCTCGATTTCGGTCAGGCCCGTTTCGTTGAGAAGCAGGGCGAGATTACGGATCAGATCTTCATTCGGATATTTGTTGGCCGTCTCAGGCATGGGGACTCCGGTTGATTGGAGCGGAAGCCTTCAGGATTTCCGCCACCGCGTCGAGCGCGAGCCCGTACCCTTGCGCGCCAAGTCCGCAGATAACCCCGATTGCGGCCGGGGAAACATAGGAGTGATGGCGAAAGGCTTCGCGCTTGTAAATGTTGCTCAGGTGCACTTCGATAATCGGGAGCGAAAGCGCACGCAAAGCATCATGAATTGCGACCGATGTATGCGTGTATGCGCCCGCGTTCAGAATGAGGCCAGACGCCGCATGGCGTGCCTCCTGAATTTGGTCGACCAGCACGCCCTCGTGATTTGTCTGCCGAAAATCGATGGAAACGCCGAGAGCGGCGGCACGGTTACGCAAGGCGTCATCGATGGTCGCAAGCGTATTGCCACCATAAATCTCCGGCTCGCGTTCGCCGAGGAGATTGAGGTTCGGGCCGTTGAGGATGAAGATTGGCTTCAAGGCAACAGGTCCATGGCTTTCGGAAAAGACAAGCGACAGGGCCGGGCGAACCCGGCCGTGCTCTTGTTAACAGCTTTCGTATCTCAGCGCAAAAGCGTCAGGATTTTTTCTCGTCTTTTGCACCGGGCGCGGATGCGGCTTCGGCGCATGCCTTGCAGCCGTCCTTGCGCGTATCTTCGACGACCTTTTTCAACGCGTCGTAATCTGCGGCGCCGGGAGTGACCTTGTCGCCGACGACGAAGGTAGGCGTTCCGTCAACGAACATGCGCTTGCCGATCTCGCCGATTTTCGCCACGAGCGCTTCCGTCTCGGGTGAAGCGCTATCGGCCTTCACCTTCTCCATGTCGAGGCCGATCTGTTCGGCGACCTTGAGAGCGCTTTCCTTGTTAGCGCGGCCGGCGGCGAACATCGCCTTGTGGAACTCGAAATATTTGCCCTGTTTCGCGGCGGCGAGGGCGACCTTCGAGGCATCGGCCGAGCCTTGCGATAAGATCGGGTATTCCATGAACACCACCTTGACCTTCTTGTCGGCGTCGAGAAGCTTCACGACCTCCGGCAGAGCGTGGCGACAGTAGCCGCAATTATAGTCGAAGAACTCGACGAGCGTGACGTCGCCTTGACCAATCGTCAGCGGCGCGAGCTCGGCTTTCAGGCCCGAAAGGCTCTTGTAGAACTCAGGCATGCGCGAACGCGTGGCTTCGCCGCGCTTGGCTTCGGCCTTCTTCTCGAAGGCGTCCTGAACTTCCAGCAGGATTTCCGGGTGAGAGACGAGGTAATCCTTCACGATCTTCTCGATGGACCGCGTCTGTCCCTCGGTGAAAGTGTCCGACTGCGCGCGTGCCGCGATGGGGGCAGCGATGGAAAGGGACAGGGCCATCGCCGCCGGCACGGCAAGCGCGACGGCTCTCTTCATTATCGTTTTCATCAGTCTCTCCGGGATTTCCGTTTCTGGTGGCTAGCGCAACGCGGCTAACCACGCACTTTTTCCATCTTGAAGTTTACGATGTCGTCAGCCTTGACCCAGCCGGGCGAACCGGCGGCAAGACCGTTCTTTGCGCGCTCCGCCATCATCTTGGCCACCTTCACGTCGCCTTTGTGGAAGGCTGCCAGCGCCGAGGCGAGGTCGGCTTCGGGGAAGCGTCTCAGCTTGCCGTAAGCCTGTGCCTGGAGGCGATAGCCGAGATAGGACTGCTCTTCTTCCACCATTCCCACGCGCAGCAACTGAAGCGCCTCCTCCGCGCTGCCGCCGCCACTTTCGAGGATCGCCTGCGCCAGCTCGATGCGCATGAAACCCGACTTCGAAACGAGTGACACCGCCTTGCGGAATGGCGCGACTGCTTCCTTCGCCCTTCCGCTTTCGAGAAGAAATGTGCCTTTCAACTCGTGAAACCAAGGGTTCTGCGGCTGCTGCGCGATAAGTTCCTCAAGGGCGGGCGCGGCGGACGGATAGCCGCCCATGTGATACTTCATGATGGCGCGCGCGTAGCGGGCTGGCAGGCCGTTGTCATTATACCGGCGTGCGATCGCCTGCGGATTGTTTTTCCATGTGTAGGCCGCGATCTTGGCCCGCACGAGATCGTGGCGAAGCTGAAGTTGCGCCGAATCCTTCTGATCGAAATACGGGCTCTTTTTCGCGATTTCCTCAAGCTGCGCGATACGGTCAGCGGGCACCGGATGCGTCTGGATGTACGGATCGACCCTTGTATTGCCGAGCGACTGGTTCGCGAAATAGCGGAAGGTCTTCAGCATCCCCGCGGGCGACTGCTGCGACTTGTTCAGGTACTCGACCCCGGCCTGGTCGGCGGCGGACTCCTGCGCGCGTCGATAAGAGAGGATCGAGCGCATCAGCACCTGCGAGCCGCCCATCATCATCGCCGAGCCGCCCTGCATCGCTTCGCTGCTGCCGCTGGCCGCGCCGCCGACCATAGTGCCGATGCTCAGAACCTGGAGCATGAGCGCCGCCGTTTGCATCTTTGCGATCTGTTGGCGAAGGCCGGTGATATGGCCGCCCTTGATGTGCCCCGTCTCGTGGGCGATGACGCCGATGATCTGGTTTGGGGTCTCGGACTGGAGGATCGCGCCTGTGTTGATGAACATGTTGCGCCCGTCGACGACGAACGCGTTAAAGCTGCCATCGTTGACGAGATGGACCTTGATATTGTTGCCGGAAACGCCCGCCGCCCGGAAGATGGGCGCGGTGTAATCGGCGATGAGCGCCTCGGTCTCGGCGTCGCGGATAAGGCTGATTTCCTGCGCCGACGCCGGAGCAGTCGTTGCGGTGGCAAAAATTGCGACGCAAGCCGCCAATTTTCTCAAGCGCGAAATCGTTTGTGATAAAGCCATTGGAAACTTCCACCCCGGATGGCGCCGCTTGCCGAAAGTTCATACCGAGCCGACGGAGCATGCATCGAACGGAATTTTTTGAGGAATAATGGCGGTGGAATTCGGGCGTAAGGATGACGCGGGCGCGGCTCGCTGCCTGCGGATCTATGGACCGGACAGGCTCGCGAAAGGATGAATGCCATGGCGGACGAAACCGAGACACCCATCGATACCCCGGCTCGGCGTGAGCTTTCGCCATCGCTTCGCAGCGCGATCGGTGCCTTCGTCGTCATGGACGTGATGCGCGAGGCGAACCGGCTTCAAGCGGCGGGTGGCGACATCATTCACATGGAAGTTGGCCAACCGGGCACGCCCGCGCCGCGTCTCGTGCGCGAGGCGGTGAAGCGCGCGATCGATGACGGCCCGCTCGGCTATACGGATGCGCTCGGTCTTCCGGCGCTGCGCGAACGCATCGCGCGGCATTATGCCGACGCTTACGGCGTTAACGTGTCGCCGTCGCGCATCGTGGTGACGACGGGCTCGTCGGCGGGCTTCGTGCTGGCGTTTCTTGCGCTGCTCAACCCCGGCGAAGGGCTCGCGCTGCCGCGTCCGGGCTACCCATGCTATCGCCAGATCGCGCGCGTGCTCGACCTCGTGCCGGTGCCCGTCGCGGCAGGCGCTGCCACAGGTTACGCGCCGACGCCGGATGCGCTGGCCGCCGCTTTCCGCGACCGAGGCGCGCGCGCCGTGGTGCTGGCCAGCCCCTCGAACCCGACCGGCGCAATGCTATCGCCAGCCGCGCTCGGCCTCCTCGTCGAAACGGCGCGCGAGGCGGGCGCCTGGTTCATCTCGGACGAAATCTACCACGGGCTGACCTACGGCGCTCCGGCCGCGACCGCGCTCGCCTTTTCGGACGACGCCATCGTCATCAACAGCTTCTCGAAATATTACTCGATGACCGGCTGGCGGGTCGGCTGGATGGTCGTGCCCGAGCGCCTTGTGCGTGTGTTCGAGCGTGTCGCGCAGAACCTCTACATCTCGACGCCCGCCGCGTCGCAGGTTGGCGCGCTCGCGGCGTTCGAAGCTGTCGAGGAACTGGAGGCGTACAAGGCCGTGTATGCAAGGAACCGCGACCTGCTTCTGGAGGAACTCCCGCGCGCTGGCTTCGGTCGCCTCGCGCCCGCCGACGGCGCCTTCTACGTGTATGCAGACGCAGGCGGCATCACCGACGATTCCGCCGCTTTCGTGCGCCGCATGCTTGATGAGACGGGCGTCGCGGCGACCCCCGGCGTCGACTTTGACGAGGAAGACGGGCGCCGCTTCATTCGCTTCAGCTATGCAGGGCCGTTCGAACGCATGCGCGAGGCGACGGCGCGGCTGAAGGCGTGGCGCGGCTAAATTTCCACATTGAACGCAACTCGCGAAAGAGGCCGCGTGGGCGTCGGGCGTGACTTCGCGGCCCCTCTCGCTCTCACCGAGCCCAGGCGGGGCCGGTGTTTTCAAGCGCGACCACGCAGGGCTGCGCGAGTTCCGCTTTGTGCTGCATCAGGCAGCGGCGCACCTGTCCTTGCACATGCTCCACCTCCGGGCAGAACTTCGCGATCTCCGTCATGCAGAGGCTCGCCACCGGGCCGGTACCGGGGCCACGATCCACGGCCGTCGATTCGACCGCGGTCAGGCACGGTTCCGAAAGCTCCTTGATCTTGCCCGCGAGGCAATCGCGCTGCTCCGCAGCCGGAACAGTCGCGCAGTGCTTTTCGATATCGGCGGGACACAGCTTCGTGACGATACCCTGCCACATGCCTCTGCCGCCGCCCATTCCACCACCCATGCCACCTTGAGCCGCGGCCCCGGTCGCAAGCGCGAGTCCGAGCGTCGCCGCAAGTCCCATTCCTGCAAGTCTCATGCAATCCTCCTGTGGCTGTAACTCTGGTGGAACGAATTTGACATTCGCGATTGGCTTTCACCCAGATGTCAAAGGCCCGACATTCGCGAGGGTGCCGCACGCCGACGCATAAGCCGAAATCTGAACCGCCAGGAGCTTGCGCCCTGAAACGTGAGGCTTTGCTGATTGCGGATGTCAGCGAGTTGTCAGTTTCGAGCATGGAAGCCTCGCAAATCGGTTGCGTTTCGACCGACAAATTCGAATAAGCCTGCAAAAAATAGAACAAACGCATTTGAACACTGGGCATCACCGTAAGCTGCGGCGTTTCGAAGCGCGGCGAACGAAAGCCGCCGCTTTTCGCCGGAAAGCCCCGCGAGCCGTCCGATGGTCGCGACAGGCGCGCCGAAGCGACGCGCCCTTTCACCCTTTGGGCGCTTCGGCCTTGAACGGATGGGCTTTCCCGCCTTTATGGTGAGCGGCGAGGATCGGCCGACGGCCGTTGCAGCGGGCGCGTGAGCCCCATCGCGAAGCTACGGGTTTCTATTCTGACGCGTTTTCTTCACGCGAACCGGCATTCCTTCGCTCGAAAACGCTCTTTGGAGCACACACGTTGAATTTTCAGGATCGCTTTTCGCGGCAGGGCGCAACCGCCGCCCTGATCGAAAGGCTGAACGCAGACCTTCTTTCCCATCCGAGCGCAACCGACACGCTCGACCGCTGGTGCCGTGCGTCAGGCCGCCTTCCGGGCGCAGCGCTTTCGGCCGAAGTGCACCGCGACGGCACGCGGCGCGACCTGACCGCCGAGGAGTGCGCGCGCCTCGCCATCTCGCCGGACGACGCGCTGCGCTATCGCCTCGTGCGCATCTTCTTCGGCGACAAGTTCCTGTCTGAAGCGGAAAACTGGTATATCCCGGCGCGGCTTCCCGCTGAAATGAACCGCCTCCTTGAAAAGACGGAGACGCCTTTCGGGCGTGTTGTGGAGGATCTCGATTTCCGGCGCGAAACGCTTTCGTCGGACGTGCTCTGGACGCCCGAGGCGAACCCGCGCGCGCCGATCCTTCGCCACCGCGCCATCCTCTCGAACGGCGCGACGCCGATTTCGCTTGTGGTCGAGACGTATCAGCCGGACGTGCTGTTTTTTCACGCGGGGTGAGCCGAATAGCCCGTGCCGTCAGCGGCGCCGCCTGCGCCGTGGTGCCCGGCCGTTCGTCCCATACCAAGCCGTGGAACAGGTCGAGCCGCTCCTTCAGATAGTGGCGCTCGACCTAGGAGCGGTCGTTGCCGAAGACGAACGTCTGTTCATCGCGATCGCGGAAAGCGGGTCAACGTACTTCCCGCGCGCCGTTGGGATTGCCGGTCGTGCGAAATGAGAGCAGTTCGCGCCGCCATTGGCGCGCCCTTGCTTTAAGCTCTGCGATGGCCCGTCGCACGGCGGCGATCGTTAGTTGCGCAAGCCGCTTTCAAGGTGACGCGGGCGCGGGCTTGGCGTAAAAAGACGCCATGAGGATCCTCATCACGAACGACGACGGCATCGAAGCTCCCGGCCTCGACGCCCTTCAAAAAATCGCGAACGACCTTTCGGACGATGTCTGGATCGTCGCGCCGGAAACCGATCAGAGCGGAGCGGCGCATTCGCTCACGCTGCATGAGCCGTTACGCCTGCGCAAACTTTCGGAGCGGACCTTCGCGGTCAAGGGCACGCCGACCGACTGCGTGATCATGGGCGTCCGCCACGTGCTGACCGACAAGGCACCCGACCTCGTCCTGTCCGGCGTCAATCGCGGCTCGAACGTCGCCGACGACGTGACCTATTCCGGCACCATCGCGGGCGCTATCGAGGGGACGCTGCTCGGCATTCCGTCCATCGCGATGAGCCTCGCCGTCGACTGGGAAGACCTCGACCGGATCTATTGGCAGACCCCGATGCAACTCGGAGCCGACCTGGTGCGAAAGATGCTCGATGCGGGCTGGCCGAAGGATGTTTTTTTAAATGTAAATTTTCCCGACAGGGAACCAGAGCGTGTCGAATGTATTAAGATCACCGAGCAAGGTCGTCGTGACCCTGATTACCTCCGCATCGAAGACCGGATGGATACGCGCAACAACCCCTACTACTGGCTGGGGTTCAAGCCGATGTCCATGATAACGGGGGAGGGGACGGACCTTCACGCTGTGAAGTCCGGCGCAATTTCTGTCACGCCGCTTTGCCTCAACCTGACACACAGAGAAACCTGTCGGAAGCTGTCGGCCTTTATCGAATAATAGAGGCTGCCAGCCGCGTCCGGAGGGGAAACCTGATGATGGACGAGCGGCTGGAAAGTCTGATCCACCTTTTGCAGCGAAACGCCATCGCTGACCCGCGCGTGCTCGCGACAATGAAGGACATTCCCCGCAAAGCGTTCATCGAGTCGCCGGAACTGAAACCGCTGGCTTATGCCGACGAAGCGCTTCCCATCGAATGCGGGCAGACGATCTCCCAACCTTACATCGTCGCCTACATGACCGAGCGGCTGAACGTGCAGCGCAAACACGACGTGCTCGAAATCGGCACCGGGTCGGGATATCAGACGGCGATCCTCTCCCGGCTTGCGCGCCATGTCTACACGATCGAAATTCACGAGGAGCTTCACCGGCTCGCGGTCGCGCGGTTCAAGGCGCTTGGCCTCACTAACATCACGGCGCTCTGCGGCGACGGGTCGAGGGGCTGGCCAGTGCCTCGGCTTTTCGACCGGATTCTCGTCACGGCGGGTGTCATCGCCGCGCCGCCCGATCTCATCGGCCAGCTTGGCCCTTGCGGCGCCATGGTGATACCGCTCGGACGGACATCCTCGCAGCGGATCATGCTTGTCGTCCGCAACGGGAGCGGCGTGGAATTCCAAAGCCTGATCCCCGTCCGCTTCGTGCCGCTTCTCTAGTTTCCCGGTGATTGACCGCGCGTCGCCCGGTTCGTTCGATAATCGTCGATCCGTTTAAATCAATATTAAGCACTCGCACGCATAACCTTAGGAAAGTGAGGTGTGCTGCGATGAGTAAAGTAAATGCGGTGGGCAAGCGCGAGCCCTCATATGTACGCGCAGCGTTAAAGATCGGCATCGGTTGCGTCCTGTTGGGCGGGTGCAGCTCCGGTGGAACCGAGCGGTTCAGTTCGTTGTCGTTCGGAAGCGGCTATGAGACCGCGTCCGGTCCTTCCTCCCCTACAGCGCCGTCGCGTGTCGCCGACGCGCCCCAGGCCAGCGGCCCGGCGAGTTACAGCCAGAGCGCCTACAGGCCAAAGGCCAGCCAGTCACAGGCCGCTTATCAGACGCAGGCCAACTATCGCCAGCCGTCGCAGGCTGGCTACGCCCAGACTGCCGCGTATCAGCCTCAGCAGGGCGGCTTCCAGCTTGCGAGCGCAACGCCGGGCCAGCAGGGCGGTTACCTTCAGGCTTCGCGCGTCGATCTTCCGCCGCTTGCGGGGCAGCAGCAGTCGTCCACCTCGACTCGGGTGAAGACGGCGGACGGCTACGGCCGTTACAATCAGGCGCCGCTCCCCGATGGCAGCTATGCGGGGCCGCGCGTCTATACGCCCTACGATGACAGGCCTCGCGATTATGCGCCCCCGCCTCCGCCGCCTCCGGCGGTCTATGAGCCGCGTTACGAGCGCGACGCTCCGCCTCCTCCGCCACCCCCGGCCTATGACGACCGGCGGTCTGACGTCACGCCCCCCTACGATCAGCGCCCGCTGCCGCGTTATGCTGAACCTGCGCCGCGCGACTATACCCCCGCGCCACGGGACTACTCGTCTGCGCCCCCCGCCTATTCCGGCGAGCGCAATTTCTATGAGCGTCGCCGCGAAGGCGCCGTGACGCCGAAGCTCGCGCCGCGCAACGGCGCTGGCGTCGACGGCACCGGGATCATGTCGCCGAACGCGACGGTTGCGTCGGAACGCGGCATCGGCAAGACCGTCACCGTGAAGCCGGGCGACACGCTGTATTCGCTGGCGATCCGCCATGGCGTGACGGTCGACATGATCGCCCGCGCCAACGGCCTCGACCGCCACAACAGCGTGCGGCCGGGTATGGATCTCCTGATCCCCGGCTCCGATCCGGCGAAGATGACCAAGGATGACGCGCCGAAGGCTCAGCCGGTCGGCTGCCAGGGCGACGGTTGCCATGTGGTCAAGAAGGGCGAGACGGTTGCCGCCATCGCGCGCGGTTATGGGCTTAGCGAGAAGCAGATTCTCGAAGCGAACAACATCGCGAACGCTCGGCTCATCAAGGTGGGCCAGACGCTTGCGATCCCCGGCCGCGAAGCGCCGCGTCAGGAAATCGCGTCGAACGGCGTGAAGCCGGAGGCGCCGATTGCCGGGCCGCAGCAGCGGCAGGCCGACGCCCAGCCCGCGCCGGAGCCCGCTCAGCCGCAGATGGCTGACGCGAACAACCCGCTGAAGGCCGCGCCCGCGCCAGACGTCAAGATGACGTCTGGCAAGCAGGAACCGACCTGCGAGGCCGCGCTTGCAAATCCGCTGCCGCGCATGGGCAAGAGCTTCCGCAAGCCGGTGGAAGGCATGATCATCGGTCAGTTCGGTCCGCAGCATGACGGCAGCGTGAACGAGGGCCTCACGATCTCCGTGCCGAAGGGCACACCGATCAAGGCCGCCGAGAATGGCGTCGTGGCCTATGTAGGCGACGAACTGCCTGGCTTCGGCAATCTGATCCTGATCCGCCACGCCGACGAGTTCGTCACGGCTTACGCCCACACGGACGAGATCATGGTCAGGAAGTGCGATGTGGTGAAGCGCGGGCAGGTGGTTGCCAAGGCCGGTTCGACCGGCGACGCGAGCCAGCCGCAGCTCCACTTCGAGATCCGCAAGAACGCGAAGCCCGTCGATCCGGCTCCGCTCCTCGGCTCGTAACTCCCAAATCGCGGGTACCGGCGCAACCGGTATCCGCTCCCCGCCCGCTCTTTGCGTCCCGTCTCCCGATTTCCGATCCGAAATATTTCGCCGCCGTTTTCCCGTGGCAGGGAGATGGCGCGAACGCGAAGGGGCAAGCCCTTCGCCCTGAATCCCGTGACGCGCCCTGTCCCCTTCCAGTACGGCGCGCACGGGATTTTTCTTTTTGCGGGTGCCGCGCGGAGCGGGCGCCGTCAGCGCACAAAAAGATCCTTGTGCGTGTCGCGCAGCACGTTCTTCTGCACCTTCGCCATGGTGTTGCGCGGCAGGTCGTCCACGAAGAACACGCGCTTCGGCAGCTTGTAGTTCGCGAGCCTCACCTTCAGTGCGTCGTGGATCGCCTTCTCGTCGATGGCGGCATCCTTCGTCTTGACGACGACCGCGACCACGCCTTCGCCGAAATCCGGGTGCGGCACGCCGATGACGGCGCTTTCGAACACGCCGGGCAACGCATCGATCTCGCTTTCCACTTCCTTCGGGTAGACGTTGTAGCCGCCCGTAATCACGAGATCCTTGCCGCGCCCGACGATGTGCACATAGCCCGACGCGTCGATCTTGCCGAGATCGCCGGTGATGAACCAGCCGTCGCGGAACTCGGACGCCGTCTTCTCCGGCATGCGCCAATAGCCGATGAACACATTCGGCCCCTGCACCTCGATCATGCCGATTTCGTCCGCGCCGAGAAGCTCGCCCGTCTCCGGGTTCGCGATGCGCACCGCCACGCCCGGTAGCGGGAAGCCGACCGCGCCCGGCACGCGCTCGCCGTCATACGGGTTCGACGTAATCATGTTCGTCTCGGTCATGCCGTAGCGTTCGAGGATGCGGTGGCCGGTCTTTTCCTCGAAGGCGCGATGCGTGTCGGCAAGCAACGGCGCCGAGCCGGAGATGAACAGCCGCATGTCCCTTGTTGTGTCGCGGGACAGGCGCGCGTCGTCGATGAGGCGCGTGTAGAACGTCGGCACGCCCATCATCGTGGTCGCGCGGGGCAGCAGGCGGAACACCTCGTTCGGGTCGAATTTCGGCAGGAACAGCATCGACGCGCCGGAGCGGAAGATGACGTTCGAGGCGACGAACAGGCCATGCGTGTGGAAGATCGGCAGCGCGTGCAGCAGCACGTCCCGGTCGGTGAAGCGCCAGTATTCGGCGAGCGCACGCGCGTTGGAGGCGAGGTTCTCGTGCGTCGTCATCGCGCCCTTGGAGCGGCCCGTGGTGCCCGAGGTGTACAGGATCGCGGCGAGGTCATCCGGGCCGCGCGCGACGTTCTCGAAGGTTTCGGCCCGGCCGGCGGCAAGCTCGATCAGCGTGCCGTCGCCGTCGGCACCGAGCGTATAGCAGCCTGCCACGCCCGTTTTCGTGCACAGCGCGGGCGCGCTGGCGTGCGTCGGGCGGGCGACGAACACGGTCGGCTCAGCATCGCCGAGAAAATACTCAAGCTCGGCATCCGTGTAGGCCGTGTTCAGCGGCAGATAGGCGGCACCGGCTCGGACGCAGGCGAGATAAAGGAACAGCGCCTCGGGTGACTTCTCCACCTGCACGGCCACGCGGTCGCCCGGCTTTACGCCCGCCGCCACGAGGGCGTTCGCGAAACGCGCCGTCAACGCAAGGATCTCGCGATAGCGGAACTGACGACCGTCATTCGTCTCCAGCGCGACCTTGTCGAGATCGGTCCAGTTCGCGCGCAACTCGGAAAAAAGGTGGTTGGTTCCTGACATGGTGTCACGTCCTGCTGCTGGTCTTTTTCATTAGCAACCACGCGGGAGACGCTGAAGACAACCGTCTCGTGAAAAAGCGAGTGAGGCTAATGTGTTAACAACGTCTCTGGAGAATGTATGCAATGATTAATTTAATAGGCAGTGATTGCATGCGATGTGGACAGGTTGTGTAGTCATTGCATGCAATTGGTAGCGCGTCAAAAGCAGCCCACGAGCCAAGTTGCCAGCGCAGGCTGACGTCCCGGCCTGGTTGTGACACTCCTGCGATCGGCGGGGGAAAAAAGTGCGGCCGCGTTTGGGCGGAAGCTCGCCTTCGAGCTTCGTTCCGAACGACAATCCAGGGCTTGCGTCTTCTCGCGAACCGGCATTCACGGTCCAAACGCCGCGCGCCCCAGGCAGACGCGGCACGACGCTAAGGTGTGCGCTCACGTCTGCGCCGGAGCGTCAGGCGCGCGTCATGACCAGCGCCGCGCCGACGAAGATCAGGCCGACGCCGATCCAGCGGGTCCGCGTGACTTCTTCGCGAAGGATGAACCGCGAGAGGATGGTGATGGCGATGAGGTTCAGACTGCATATCGTGAAGGCGACGCTCACATCGAGCAGTTTCAGCGCCTCGGTGTAGATCAGCGCCTCGGCGGCGAGCGCGATCACGCCGGCCGAGATCCACATGAACCAGCGCACTTTCGTCATGGTGGACTTCTTGAGGAACACCTGTCCGATGCCTTCGAGAAGGGCGCAGAGGACGACGAGCAGGATGCCGAGTGTGGTGCCGTTCATGATGCTTCGGGCCGGGATTTGAGTTTCGTCGCGCTTGTGAGCGGCTTTGTCTGGCTGATGAAGAAGACGCCCGCGATGACGCAGATGACGCCCGCCACTTCCACCGCATCGAAGTTTTCATGCAGGAGCAGAACGGACATGATCGGCACCGAAGCGAAACTCAGCGAGGCGATGGGCTTCGCGTATGAGAGATCGGCCTCACCCAGCACCATGAGCCAATTGAAGAATTGCAGCGTCATGATGGCGATGACGCCGAGAAACAGCGGATTTGCAACAAAAGCCGCGAACGACGACGACACGGAGAGGTTCACTTCGGGCGTGTCGACGACCGCGGTCTTCCACACGATCTGAAGCATCGTGTCGAAGGCGATTGCGGCGATGAGCCCGATGAGGAGCTTCCACCTAAGCCTGCCGTTTATGACCATGACGTTCCTCGGATAATGGACGCTTGCCGTCCATTATCTTCGGGGCTTTTTGAGGACGACTCGTTAATTTGTGGACGCCTTGGCTTTTCTCAGGCGGACGAGTTCGAGTTCGTGCACCGCTTCGCCCACGAGATGGTCGAGGCGCGCGTTCGCCGCATCGTCGGTGACGCGGCCGCCTTCGATGGTCTTGTCCGACAAAAAGATGCCGGTGGGCAGCGTTTTGGCGCCGAAGAACCCGAACAGCGGGCGAAGTTCATGCTCGATCACGAGCGCGTGCCGGTCGCTACCACCGACCGCGATGAGGCCGACGGGGGTCTTGAACAGGGCAGGGTAATTGAGAAGGTCGAAGAGATGCTTCAGCATCCCCGTATATGAGCCCTTGTAGACGGGTGTGCCGACGATGAGCAGGTCAGCGCTCTCGATGGCGTCGAGCGCGTGGAGGATCGGCGGTGACGCCTCGTCGCGGCAGCGAATGGCGAGCCAGGGCAGAAGCTCCGCGATATCGATGAGGGTTCGCTCGACGTCGGGCGCATCGCCGATGCGGGCGAGCGTCGCCTCGACGACGGCGCGCGTCCGTGAGGGTGAGGACACGCTTCCCGTTACACCGACGATTCTAAGCACGTCTCATATCTCCGGAGCTGGAAAGGTGTTCGCCGCCAATGGTCTGCGGGCGCATCATCGCGCCTGCATTGTACGCGGTTTTCTGATAACGCGATGCGCGCCAATTTCGCCTCGCCGCCTAGGCCTAGAGGCGCGAGCATGTCACGCGAAGGGCCGCACTCCAACCCCGCGCACGCGGTTCATAAAAAAGTCTCAGAGTCGTGTCCCATAAACTTTAGTCAAAGGAGCATTGATATTGGTCAAGTCTGCACTGCCCGCCCTTGAAGAAAACGCTTCGGGCCGTCGCCTTCTCAAGAGCCGGACCGACCGGCGCAGGGAGGACACGCGTCGCAAACTCATGCGGGCCACATACGAAATCGTCGCGGAGCGCGGCCTCGAAGGCCTTGTCATTCAGGACATCACCGCGCGGGCAGACGTCGGCTACGGCTCCTTTTACAATCATTTTCCCTCCAAGGAAGCCATCGTCAGCGCGGCCATCGAGGCGTTTCGCCTGCATACCAAGGGTATGTATGAAAGCCTCGACGGCCTCACAAGCAATCGCGTCGAAGCGTTCGCCAACGATGTGCGCGTCTGGCTTCGCGTGGCGAGGACCGACCGCATGTGGGGCTGGTTCATGATCCGCGCGGTGCTTGCGGGCAACGACTTCCGGTTCGGTATCGCGGATCTCATCCGGCGGGCCGTGGCGGCGGGCGTCGAAGAGGGCGTGTTCAAGCATGCCGATGTCGATATGGCGCGCGAAACCGTAGCGGGCCTCCTGCTGCTGGCGACGCTGAAGCTCGTTTCGGGTGAGGTGGACGACGATTACGCCGACCGGATCATCAGCACGGCGCTTTCCGTTCTGGGCGTGCCCGAGGCGACCATCCTTGAGGTGATGGCGAAGCCGCTGCCGGATGTGGAATTGCCCTCGTTCCTCGAAGCAGCCTGACGCTAGTGCAGTGAATTTTGCATTTGATTCACGCCCGCTGGTGGCACCGTCATCAAATGTAAAATTTGAAACTGCACTAAAATCAATTGGTTCGCTGTGCTCGTTGAGGCGCATATTTTTGCTGGAGAGCGAGCAACAACGTGGACCAAAAATATGCGCCAGAGCACTAGCGCGACGCATAGAGGAAGTCGGCGGGCAGGCCGAGGCGCTGGCACGATTGCACGGCCGGGCTCGAATGAAGCACGATTCGATCCGCGAGCGCGCCGCCCTGCCGAAGGAGCGCGCGTTCAAAGGGCCGCAGTCCGTATGATGCGCCGAGGCCAAGGCGTTCGCGGATCTCGGGCGGCGTAAGGCTCACCGCCGCGCGCACGAACATCGGCTGCGCCAGATATGCGGCTGGCGTGAGCATGCGTGACACCGGCGGCACGATGCGGGTTGTGCGCATGATATCGAGAAACTCGAAGATGATCGGCGACGGTTCGAGGCGCGGCAGCATGGCCGCGAACGCCGCGTCGAGGTCGGCCTCGGAACGTGGGGACTGTGTCGCTCCGTAGAGGCTCGCGGCGGTTTCGCCCTCGCGGTAATAGCGGTCGCGGTCGGCCTGCGAGAGGGGCGCGGCATAAGCGTGATAGGCTTGCAGGAAGCCATATGCGGCTGTCGCCTGCACCCAGTTCAGAAGCTCCGGGTCGTCGGCGCTGTACGGCTCGCCGTCGGGCGTCGTGCCTTGCACGCGGGCGTGCATGCGGCGAACGCCCGCGATCATCGCCTGCGCGACGCCTGCCGGCCCGTAGACCGTCATCATCGCGGCGAGCCCGGTACGGCGCAGGCGTCGCAGCGGCTGTTTGCGGAAGGATGTGTGCTCCCACACGCCGGTGCGCACGCGCGGTTCCGCGAGTTCGAGGATCACCGCCGCCATGCCGCCGATGAAGACGGTGAGCGGGTTCTTGAAGATGCGCCACGAGACTTGCGTCGGCTGGCCCAGCGCCGCCTCGCCCGCCGGTCGCCGGAAATCCACTGCGCGCCCGTCTTCGGGTTCGAGGAGCGCACGGCTCGCCCGGTCGAGGCGTCTTGCGAGCGCACCGTGGAAAAATGTCTGCGCCGTTGCGGCTTCTGGTCCCGACAAGGATGCTCCCGGCTCTTGAGTTTCAGCTCGAAATCGCCGCCAGACAACACCTTCAGGTCGAAAGAGGTCCGAGCAAGGATGCCTTCGGGCATGTTCAAGTGTGACCGAACGTTGTGGTTTTTTCCACGGGTGATTGATGCAGCCCTTGTGGATTGGGCTGCGATATGCAATTTCACACGTCTAGATGCGGGGCGAATGCGCCCGCGGCAACGATTCCCGTTGCTTCGAAAAACTTCGCCGAACAACGGCCAACGAGATTCCGGACAATGCAAGTTACAGAGACTGTTTCAGACGGGCTGAAACGCCAATTGAAGGTCGTCGTACCCGCCGCCGATCTGAAGGTGAAGGTCGAATCGAAGCTCGCAGACCTGACGACGAAGGTGAAGCTCAACGGCTTCCGCCCCGGCAAGGTACCGATGGCGCATGTGCGTCAGCTTTACGGCAGGTCGGTCCTGGCCGAAGTGCTGGAGGAGACCGTGGGCGAATCGAGCATGAAGGTGCTTGAGGAGCGCAAGGAGCGGCCCGCCTTCCAACCGGACATCAAGCTGCCGGAAGACAAGGACGTCATTGAGCGCATGCTCGATGGCACGGGCGACCTCGAATATACGATGGCGTTCGAGGTGCTGCCGAAGATCGAACTGACGGACCTCAAGGCGATTACGCTGACGAAGGACGTCGCCGATCCCAAGGAAGAGGACGTCAAGGGCGCGATCGATCGCCTTCTCAAGGCAAACGTGGCCTATGAGACGAAGGAAGGCGCGGCCGAAGCTGGCGACCGACTCACCATCGACTTCAAGGGCAGCATCGACGGCGAACCCTTCGAGGGCGGCGCTGCCGAGGATGCATTCCTCGTGCTCGGTTCCGGCCGGTTCATTCCGGGCTTCGAGGATGGCCTGATCGGCGCGAAGAAGGACGATCAGCGCGACGTCAAGGTGACGTTCCCCGAGGACTATCAGGCGCCGCATCTCGCGGGCAAGGACGCGGTCTTCGATGTGACCGTGAAAGACGTCTCGAAGCCTGTTGACGCGAAGGCGGACGACGAATTCGCCAAAACGCTGGGGCTTGAGTCCTTCGCGAAGCTCGAAGACGCGGTGCGTGGCCAGCTTCGCAAGGAGCTTGATGACGCCTCGCGCGCGAAGCTCAAGAAGGCGCTGCTCGACGCGCTTGATGAGCGTCATGCGGTCGAGTTGCCGCCCTCGCTCGTGACGAGCGAGTTCGACGGCATCTGGCGCGGCATCACCCGTCAGCTCGAACAGGCGAAGAAGACCTTCGAGGACGAAGGCTCGACCGAAGAAAAGGCGCGCGCCGAATATCAGAAGCTCGCCGAGCGCCGCGTGCGTCTCGGTCTCGTGCTCTCCGAGATCGGCAATCAGAACGAGATCAAGATTCTCGATGACGAACTTCGCCGCGCCATGATCGACCGCGCGCGCCAGTTCCCCGGACAGGAGCGCGAGGTCATCGAGTTCTATCGCAAGAACCCGCAGGCGCTCAACGAACTGCGTGCGCCGGTCTACGAGGACAAGGTGATCACCTTCGTGCTCGAACTCGTGAAGACGGAAGAGAACAAGGTTTCTCCAGAAGATTTGATGAAGTCGCTGGCGGAGCTTGAGCGCGAGCAATCGCTGTTCGACGGCGGTATCGAAGAGGAACACGAGCACGTGCACGGTCCCGATTGCGATCACGACCATGACCACGATCACGCCGGGCACAAGCACGGCTGAGCAGGGCCGCGCAAGTTTACGCGCGGATGATGCGAGATGGATCGCGTTCGTGTTCACACGGGATCGGCTTCGAATGGACGCTAGCGCTACCGACCGGTTGCGCTAGCGCTCAAATCATCCCATCTATGACGGCGGCGCCTCGTGTGCCGCCTCAAATTCACAAGCCACCGGCTTCGGTCGCGCCCGCGCCACACGTGCTGCGGGCTTTCCTCAGAACGAAGCCTTCCTCGGCTCCTCACGGCCTGGAGTAAGCCCATGCGCGATCCCGTTGAATTCTATACCAGCCAGCTCGTTCCCATGGTCGTAGAGCAGACCAATCGCGGCGAGCGCGCTTTCGACATCTATTCGCGCCTCCTGAAAGAGCGCATCATCTTCCTGACCGGCGTCGTCGAGGACAACATGGCCTCGCTGGTGATCGCGCAGCTTCTGTTTCTCGAATCCGAGAATCCGAAGAAGGAGATCAACATCTACATCAACTCGCCCGGCGGCCACGTGACCTCCGGCCTCGCGATGTACGACACGATGCAATTCATCCGCCCGCCGGTCTCCACGCTTTGCGTCGGTCAGGCGGCTTCGATGGGTTCTCTGCTTCTCGCGGCGGGCGAGCCGGGCATGCGCTGGGCGCTGCCGAACGCTCGCGTGATGGTGCACCAGCCGTCGGCCGGTTTCCAGGGGCAGGCGAGCGACATCGAGCGGCACGCCGAGGACATCCTGAAAACGAAGCGGCGGCTTAATGAAATCTATGTCAAGCACACAGGGCAGCCATACGAAGTTATTGAACGCACCCTGGACCGTGACCACTTCATGTCTCCGGAGCAGGCGAAAGCGTTCGGCATTATCGATGACGTTCTGACGAAGCGGGCGGTTGCCGAAGAGGCAGGAAATCCGGGACGTTCGTGACCGACCTAGAGCTTCACGGGCACGTCAGATCCGGGCAGGATCTTTAACGGACTGGAAAGCATAAGCAGTCCAACGTGCCAGACGGCCTTCGGGCGAGTTGCGAATCGAAGCTATGGACAATCTCCCCAGAAGCCGTAAGACTGTGGGGAAGCATGCAAGGAGGGCGGCGGATTTGGGGGCTTTGCGGGTGCGGAATAAATCGGGAACTCCGGTTGTTCACGTCATCAGTCAGGCACAATCCATCGCCACATTCGGGCATGTGGGTGCTAAGGTAGGTCAATGACGAAAGAAAGCAGGGGTCACGACTCCAAGAATACGCTCTACTGCTCGTTCTGCGGCAAGAGCCAGCACGAAGTCCGCAAGCTTATTGCAGGGCCTACGGTGTTCATTTGCGACGAGTGCGTCGAACTCTGCATGGATATTATTCGCGAGGAGAACAAGAACTCCTACGTGAAGTCCCGTGACGGCGTGCCGACACCTCAGGAAATTTGCACGGTCCTCGACGACTACGTGATTGGGCAGGACTATGCGAAGCGCGTTCTTTCGGTCGCTGTCCATAACCATTACAAGCGCATCAACCACTCCGCGAAGAACAACGACGTGGAGCTGGCGAAGTCGAACATTCTGCTGATCGGTCCGACCGGTTGCGGCAAGACTTTGCTCGCGCAAACGCTCGCGCGCATCCTCGACGTGCCCTTCACGATGGCCGATGCCACGACTCTGACCGAGGCGGGCTATGTCGGCGAGGATGTCGAAAACATCATTTTGAAACTGCTTCAGGCGGCGGATTACAATGTCGACCGGGCGCAGCGCGGCATCGTCTATATCGACGAAGTCGACAAGATCAGTCGCAAGTCGGACAACCCGTCCATCACGCGCGACGTGTCGGGCGAGGGCGTTCAGCAGGCGCTGCTCAAGATCATGGAAGGCACGGTTGCAAGCGTTCCCCCGCAAGGCGGTCGCAAGCACCCGCAGCAGGAGTTCCTGCAAGTCGATACGACGAACATCCTGTTCATCTGCGGCGGCGCGTTCTCCGGCCTCGAAAAGATCATCGCCCAGCGTGGCAAATCGAGTTCGATCGGTTTCGGCGCGAAGGTGACTTCCGAGGACGACCGGCGCACCGGCGAGATTTTGCGCGGCGTGGAGCCGGAAGACCTGCTGAGGTTCGGCCTCATACCGGAATTCATCGGCCGTCTGCCCGTTCTCGCAACGCTCGAAGATCTCGACGAAGTGGCGCTCGTGAAAATCCTTTCCGAGCCCAAGAACGCGCTCGTGAAGCAGTATCAGCGGCTCTTCGACATGGAAGGCGTGCAGCTCACGCTGTCCAACGAAGCGCTCAAATCCGTCGCCCGCAAGGCCATCGAGCGCAAGACTGGCGCCCGCGGCCTCCGGTCGATCATGGAAGCGATCCTGCTCGACAGCATGTTCGAGCTTCCGAGCCTGAAGGGTGTCGAGGAAGTCGTGATCAGCCCGGAAGTGATCGAAGGGAACGCCAAGCCCTTGCGGATCTACGCCGAGCGACTAGATGAATCGACGAGTGCCGGATGACACGGTTTGTTAATCGCAAACCTGTCCCAAAGAATTTTTCATCGGACCCCACCAAGCACAGGCAGCGCCGTCTGCGGCGCTGCCTCAATTGCGGCGATTAACGTCTTGATAACTGCGCTCTGGACTGACGGCTTATGCGGCATGTACTGTCGGATGAGCGGCGGTAAGACGCGGGTGGCGGTCACAAGGCCGGGATACCCGGCTGCTACAGGATGATGACAGCGGGCCTTTGCGCTGTCGGATTGAGGAGAGCGACATGACGAATCCAACTTCGGACCATCCCACGGCGCCGGGCCAGGGCGAGATCTTTCCCGTGCTTCCGCTTCGGGATATCGTCGTTTTCCCATACATGATCGTGCCGTTGTTCGTAGGGCGTGAGAAATCCATCAACGCCCTCGACGAGGTGATGCGGACGGACCGGCAGATCCTGCTTGCCGCGCAGAAGAACGCGGGCGACGACGATCCAGAGCCCGACGCCATCTACACGATGGGCATGCTCGCCACCGTGTTGCAGCTGCTGAAGCTGCCGGATGGAACCGTGAAGGTTCTGGTCGAAGGGACGACGCGCGCCCGCATCAAGGGTTTTGTTCCGAACGACAACTATTTCGAGGCGGAAGTCGAACGCATCGAAGAGACGCTCGGCAACCAGGACGAGATCGAGGCGTTTGCGCGTTCCGCTATCAGCCAGTTCGAGAATTACGTCAAACTCAACAAGAAGATCTCGCCAGAGGTCTTGAGCACGCTCAGCCAGATCGAAGACTATTCGAAGCTCGCCGACACGATTGCCTCGCACCTCGCCATCAAGATTGGCGACAAGCAGGAAATCCTTGAGCTTCTGTCCGTTTCGGAAAGGCTGGAACGCGTCTTCACGCTCATGGAGAGCGAAATCTCCGTGCTTCAGGTCGAGCGCAAGATTCGCAGCCGCGTGAAGCGCCAGATGGAGAAGACCCAGCGCGAGTATTATCTGAATGAGCAGATGAAGGCCATTCAGAAGGAACTCGGCGATTCCGACGAGCGTGACGATATATCCGAGTTCGAGGAGAAGATCGAGAACACCAAGCTGTCGAAGGAAGCCAAGGACAAGGCCATCGCCGAGCTTAAGAAGCTCAAGCAGATGAGCCCGATGTCGGCCGAAGCGACGGTGGTGCGCAACTACCTCGACTGGCTGCTGTCGATCCCGTGGGGCGTGAAGGGCAAGGTCAAGAAAGATCTCGACGAGGCACAAGCCGTGCTAGATGAGGATCATTACGGCCTTGAGCGCGTGAAGGAACGCATCGTCGAATATCTCGCGGTTCAGAAGCGCACGAACATGCTGAAAGGCCCGATCCTGTGCCTCGTCGGCCCTCCGGGCGTCGGCAAGACCTCGCTCGGCAAGTCCATCGCGAAGGCGACTGGCCGCGAATTCGTGCGCATGTCGCTTGGCGGCGTTCGCGATGAGGCGGAGATCCGCGGCCATCGGCGCACCTATATCGGCTCGATGCCCGGCAAGGTCATCCAGTCGATGCGCAAGGCGAAGAAGACCAACCCGCTCTTCCTTCTCGACGAAATCGACAAGATGGGCATGGACTTCCGCGGCGATCCGGCGTCGGCGCTGCTGGAGGTGCTCGACCCGGAGCAGAACCACGAGTTCAACGATCATTACCTCGAAGTCGATTACGACCTGTCGAACGTGATGTTCGTGACGACGGCGAATACGCTCGATATTCCGCCGGCGCTGCGCGACCGTATGGAGATCATCCGGCTCGCGGGCTACACGGAAAGCGAAAAGCTTGAAATCACGAAGCGCCATCTTCTGCGTGGGCAGATGGAGGCTCACGGCCTTCAGCCGGGCGAGTGGTCGGTTGACGACGAAGCCATTGTGGAGATCATCCGCCGCTACACCCGCGAAGCTGGCGTGCGCAGTCTCGAACGCGAGATCGCCAAGCTTGCGCGTAAGGCCGTGAAGCAGATCGAAAGCGGCAAGCAGGTCAAGGTGAATGTCACCCTCGAAAACTTGCGCGACTTTCTTGGTGTGCAGAAATACCGCTATGGCGAGGCCGAGCTGGAGGATCAGGTCGGCGTCGTTACGGGCCTTGCCTGGACGGAAGTCGGCGGCGAATTGCTCACGGTCGAAGGCGTCATGATGCCCGGCAAGGGCCGCATGACCGTCACCGGCAACCTGCGCGACGTGATGAAGGAGTCGATCCAGGCCGCGAACGCGTATGTCCGCAGCCGTTGCATCGCCTTCGGCATCGAGCCGCCGCTTTTCGACAAGCGCGATATCCACGTGCACGTACCGGAAGGCGCAACGCCAAAGGACGGCCCCTCGGCGGGCGTTGCGATGGTCACGGCCATCGTGTCCATCCTGACGAGCGTCCCGGTTCGCCGCGACGTTGCCATGACGGGCGAGATCACGTTGCGCGGTCGCGTGCTGCCCATCGGCGGCCTCAAGGAGAAGCTGCTCGCGGCACTTCGCGGCGGCATCAAGCGCGTCATCATACCGGAGGAAAACGCGAAAGACCTCGCGGAAATCCCCGACAATGTGAAGAACGGGCTTGAAATTATTCCGGTCGCGCGGATGGACGAAGTGCTGGCGATTGCGCTCACCCGCAAGCTCGATCCCATCGAATGGGACGAGGCGGCGGCGCTCGCTGCGGCGAAGATGAAGGAGATCGGCCAGCCGTCGGTGGCGGATGGCAGCGGCCTCCCGCATTAAGCCGGGGC
Organism: Rhodomicrobium udaipurense JA643; assembly: GCF_000636015.1. Taxonomy (GTDB): domain Bacteria; phylum Pseudomonadota; class Alphaproteobacteria; order Rhizobiales; family Rhodomicrobiaceae; genus Rhodomicrobium; species Rhodomicrobium udaipurense. Next base: position 23,428 of record NZ_JFZJ01000009.1, on the reverse strand, counting down.
TGGCTAAATAGTTAAAGTGCGAAGGACGAGGCCGCCGCCTCGTCCTTTTCTTTCGTCGAGTCGTCGGTTCATGCCGCGTCCGGCGACCATCCCGGCGATGCGAGTTCGAAGCCTGCGAAGCGGAACGCCGGCGCCACGATGCAACTCACGAGCGTCCACGCGCCGAGGCTGACAGCCTCCTGCCATGCGAATGCCGGCACGACACCCTGAAACGCTTCGCCGCCGCCCGCGTTCGGGCCGAGAGTGAGCGTCTCGCGCCTGCCATCCGCATGAGCAATGCCGAGCGCCAGCGGCGCGCCCGCCTGCCAGATCCAGATCTCCGCCGCATCGACGCGATGCCAGTGCGAGCGCTCGCCCGCCGCCAGCAAAAACAGGATCGCGCTCGCAGCCCCGCGCTCACCATCCAGCGGCGCATCCCGCCACAACTCGCGATAGTGGCCGCCCTCGGGGTGCGGCTTCAGATCCAGCGCCGCGCGAGCTTGATCGGCCGTAAGCGTCGGATCGCGAAAATCGGCTTGAACAGTCTTCATCGGACCCCTCTATCGGAAGCATCTCGACGCCCGGTCACTTTCGCCGCGTGTGCAATCGGGCGCTCAAAGCGCGATTTCGGGCTGCTCCAGCCGTCGCGGCAGCAGCGTCGAGCCCGGAACATAGGCGTCGAACGCGGCCCAGAACTGGTCGCGGAGCTGGTCGCGCTCCATGAGGATCTCGTGGCGCGCGCCGGAAACGACGATGAGGCGGCAGTTCTTCACGCGGCTCGCGAAACGCTCCATTGCAGCGTTGGACACGATTTGATCGTTGCTCGCCGCGACAATCAGGGTCGGCACGCGGATGCTATCCATGAATGCCGTCGAGGCGAGCGTCGCGATGGAGGCGCAGGCTGCCTGTACCCAGCCGATAGTCGGCGCGCCGATGCCGAGACCCGGCGACGCGCGAAGCACGTCCTGCGCGCGCTCGTATCGCAGCCGATCCGAAGTCAGAGGATTGCCGTCGAACGGCGCGCGCTCCCAAAGCTGAGCCTTGCCGCCCGGAATGAAACTGTCGCCAAAGCCAAGCAGCGTCAGCACTTCGGCACCCAGGCCGATGACCCCCTTACGCTTCTCGGTCTGCGCGAAATCGATCATCGGCGCGGTGAGCACGATGCGATCCCACCAGCAAACCTTCGTTTGCGCGAGACGTAGCACGAGATGACCGCCCATCGAGTGCGCGAGGCAGTAATAGGGCGGCGGACAGTCCGGCAACACGATGCCCGACATGAAGCGGCGAACGTCGTCGTCGAATTGCGCGAAGTTCTCGGCGTGGCCCTTGGAGCGATTTTTCAGCATGCGCGAGGAGCCGCCCTGCCCGCGCCAGTCCATGGTCGCGACGGCGAAGCCCCTGCGACGCAGATCGCCGATGGTCTCGAAATATTTCTCGATGAACTCAGTGCGCCCGTGGAAAAGGCAGACCGTCCCGATGCGCCGGGCGGCGGTCGTGTCCCATCGGGCATAGCGAATTTGCAAGCCGTCGCGCGAGGCGAAGGTGCCGCATATGGCGCCGCCCGGCACGGGATTGCGGGTGATGCCGATCAATTCGGCCGCCGGTGAAGCCCCCTGAAAGGCCATATCGAGCTGTCCTCGCTGTCTGTGAAAAACTCTATCGCATACGCATAGCGCTGCTCAAGCACCCCTTGACAGCGAAGATGTCCGAAATAAATTTATGGGTGCAGGCCAGTCGGCTGCAAACATACGCTCCGGCCTTTAAGGCGGAGGAAACTTCTCGCTTGATAAGGAGAACACACATGCGTCGTCTTGATCTCTCTCCCCTGTATAAGTCCGCGATCGGCTTCGATCACCTCGCCAATGTGCTTGACCAGCTCTCTGGCCTCGAAAGCGAAAGCGGCTTCCCGCCCTACAACATCGAACGCCTGGGCGAGAATGTCTATCGCGTTACCATGGCCGTCGCCGGTTTTGGCGAGAATGATCTCTCCATCGACGTGAAGGAGGGCACTCTTACCATACGCGGCGAAAAGAAGGGTGAACCCGCCGCTCGCGCCTACATTCATCAGGGCATCGCCGCGCGTAATTTCGAGCGCCGTTTCCGGCTCGCCGATTACGTAGAGGTGTCCGCCGCCGCGCTTGAGAACGGGCTTCTGCACGTCGATCTGAAGCGCGAACTGCCCGAGGCCATGAAGCCGCGCACGATCCAGATCACGAAGGGCGCTCCCCAGCCGCGCGTGATCGAAGGTGACGCGGCCTCGAAGGTCGAGGCGGCTGCGTAACGCAGCCCCCAGCCTGACACGGCCTCAGCAAAGGGCGGGCGAAAGCCTGCCCTTTTTCGTGCGCGGCCGGCGGAAAAGCGCCGCCACCTCCACATGCGCCGAGTAGCGGAACTGGTCGAAGGCGGCGAGGCGTGTCAGTTCGAACCCCCCCTCCGCAAGAATGGCGGCGTCGCGCGCGAACGTGGCGGGGTTGCACGACAGCATCACGGCGGCGGGAATTTTCGATTGGGCGAGCGCGCGCGCCTGCGCTTCCGCACCCTCGCGCGGCGGATCGACCACGGCGGCGGCGAAGGCGTTCAGTTCCTGAAACCCGAGCGGACTGCGAAACAGGTCGCGGCGGATCGCCTTCACGGGCTTGAGGCCCTTCGTTTCCTTCGCGGCGGCGGACAGTGCTGCGACGGCGGCTGCATTGTCTTCATAGGCCGTCACGGAGGCGCGGGCGGCCACCGGAAAAGTGAACGCGCCGAGCCCCGCGAACAGGTCGCATACCGGCCCCTTGCCCGCGCCTGCCGCGTCGAGCGCCTCGACCGTGAACGCCGCCATGTCGCGCTCGCACGCCTCGACCGCCTGCAGAAATGCGCCTCCGGGCAGCGATACACGCGCGCCGCCGAAGCCGACCCGCGGCACGCCGTTGATGAAGAGCGCCTCGCCGTTCCATGACGCGCGAATCGCATCGGCCGCCTGAAGCTCCGACTCGAGGGCGTGGCGGGCGCTGCTCGCGAGGCGCGGCCCGGCGATGGCGACGTCGAGCCCGTTGTCGGCGGCTGTGACCTGGATTTTCGCTTCGCCGCGATCCGCCATCGCGCCCTTGAGGCCCGCACGAAGGTGCGGGAGCGCGGCGGCGAGCCGTGGCAACAGGATGGGGCACTCCTCGATGTCCACGAGATCGTGGCTGCGCGCGGCGTTGAAGCCGAGACGTAGCGCGCCTTCGTCTTTCCGCGCGGTGAACGCGGCGCGGCGGCGACTCGCAACGGGATATGTCTTCAGCGTCTCGACCGCCGGCGCGCGGACGCGGGCCTGAGCGAGCGCGGCCTCTACGAGACCCGCCTTCCACGCGTCGTAGGGCGTAGCTGCCCAGTGCTGGAGCGCGCAGCCGCCGCATACGCCGAAATGGCGGCATACGGGTTCGACGCGCTCCGGGCTTGACGCATCGACCGCGATGAGACGGCCTTTGGCGCCCGCCACGTCCGCCTGCACGATCTCGCCCGCCAGCGTGAAAGGAATGTGCACCGCGGCATCGCCGACACGCGCGACACCGTCGCCTTGCGCGCCCATGGCATTGATGCCGAGCGTCAGCGTTTCCAGACCTTCCGGCGGGCTATCGCTCGCGCGAGGCTGCGACGAGTGTTTCTTCATTGCCGTCCTGTCCCTTGATCGGCGAGGCGACGGCGCCAATCACGCGCCAACCCTCCGCCTCGATGCATGCCATGACGCGCTCCACCGCCGCGCAACGCAAATTTTCGTCCTTCACGATCCCGCCCTTGCCGACGCCATCGCGCCCGACCTCGAATTGCGGCTTCACCAGCGCCACGAGCCATGCGCCCGGCGCGGCGAGCGGCAGCACGGTGGGCAGCACCTTTTCGAGCGAGATGAAGCTCACGTCGCAGGTCACGGCCTCGATCGGTGCATCGAAGAGCGTCGGGGTCAGCGCGCGCGCGTCCTGCGCTTCCAGCGACACGACTCGGACATTTTGTCGCAGCGACGCGTGAAGCTGATCGCGGCCTACATCCACCGCATAGACGCGGGTTGCACCGCGCTCAAGCAGCACTTCGGTGAAGCCGCCGGTGGAGGCGCCGACATCGAGGCAGGTGCGCGCGTTCGAAGCGAGGCCGAAAGCATCGAGCGCCGCCGCGAGCTTGAGGGCGCTCCGCGCGACATACGGCATCTTTTCAAGCACTTCCACCGGCTCGTCGTCCGAGACTTCGAATCCCGGCTTCACATCGGTGCGCCCGCGCACGCGGATAACGCCGCGGCGGATCATATCCTGCGCCTTCGAGCGCGTTTCGGCCAGCTCACGCTGAACCAGAAGATGGTCGAGTCGGATTTTCACACGCGGTCCCAAGGCCTCGTAAATATCGACATTAAGCTTGTTGCAAATGACAATGTTTGGCGCAATCATCGGCTCCCTGTGTTGTCTTCGGCAACCGGATCAAGCGCTATTTCCAATCCTCTGAAGGATGTTGAAAAAGCACATGTGAGAGAAGACTGCCTCCTTCGCGGCCGAGGTCGCCAGAAGGCCGTGAAGCGCGAAGCATTCAGCGCATAGCCGTTCAGGCTCGATAAGCAACCAACCTCACAAAAATCTTGGGAAATCAAATCATGATGCTTGTCCGCACCTATCTCTCGAACAGTGCGATCGAGGGAGTAGGCATTTATGCTGCCGAACCGATCAAGAAAGGAGACGTGATCTGGCGGCTAGAGCCGAAGTTCGACGTTTTCTTCACCGAGGCCGACATCGAAGAACTGCCGTCGCACATGCAGGACTTCATCCAGCGCTATTCCTACCCGCATATGCAGAAAAAGGGCATCTGGGTTCTTGAATCGGACAATGGCCGTTTCATGAACCACAGCGAAGCGCCCAACACCGATTTCACGGACGCGGAACTGGGCTACGCCATCTGTGACATCGCTGCGGGCGAGGAGATCACCTGCAACTACCACGAATTCGATTCCTCTTTCCAGGGTTGGTTCCCCACCCTGACGAAGGTCAATGGGGACGCTCACTCCCACCCTTGATTGTGCACAGAAGCCCTCCGGACGCGGCGTCGTCAGGAGGGCGGTGCTCAACGTTCTGTTGCGGCGCGGCCATAGGAACGAAATTATCGATTTCCGGCACGTGATATTTACCCAAACCGTGTCTATAGATTCCTGTTGAAATTTAACGCGGGGGCGAAACATGCGGTCGGCTGCAATGAAAAACTGGACGCGGGGTTTTTGCTTCGGGCTCGCCGGTCTGTCGGTGCTGACGGTCGTCGCACCGAACGACGCGGGGGCCGAATGCTATGTGCAGGCGCCTCTGCGGCCCGTGCATCGAACCTTCATCCGCCGGGACGTCGTCGAGCCGGGTGTCTATGAGGTGAGCCGCCGAGCGAGCCAGCACGGGGTGATCCGGCAGCAGGTGGCGGTGGCGGGCAATGTCGTGTGGCGCGAAACGCCGCCCGTTTACAAGACTGTGACGGTGCGTGTTCGCAAACGCGGCGGTTCGATCTGGAGCGAGCGATGCGTGGGCGGGCAGGCCGCCGTCTGCCGCGTGCGTGTCCCGCCGCAGGATATTCTGGTCGAAAAGCAGGTGCTCGTGCGTCCGGGCCGCCGCTGGGCCGAGCAAGTGGCGCCCGACGCGGTTGCGCTGACCGAGCGGCGCGTGCTGTTGCGGCCTTACAAGAACTACGCACATTTCCAGCGGCCCTACATTGCGTTCTCGCGTGAGCGCGTGGCCGTCCAGCCCGAAGGCGCCCGCTGGGTTCCCGCTCCGTCGCAGCCGCAGTGCTGCGAGCCGAAGTGCTGATTGCCTGGCCGCGCCCGGTCGAGATCCCAACGGCGCGGGACTGTTCGCGGAAACTGTGGCAGCGGCGTATGACCGTTACCGCGTTTCGGCTGGGGCTTCAGGCTGCCGATAGTGCGCGCTCGCGGTGACTTCCGCGCGGAGTGTGCGGCGGTATTTCTTTTCGTCGGGTGCGCTTGCTTGGCGCCCGTAGAGCGTGCCTTCGCAGCCGGCGCGCAGATCGCGGGCGTGATGGCAGTCCCTGCTTGGCTGTCCCTCAACGTAGGCTGGGCCTCGCGGCACGATCGAGGGGATGTACGAAAAGCGCAGGACACTCTATGGCGCGCGGACGTTCATGCACTCGATGCCGGACCGCTTGAGCTTCTGGCAGACCGACTTCGCCTGCGCCTCGTTGTCGAAGCGCGCGAACCGGGCGCGGAACATCGTCGCGCCGCTCGACAGCGAGACCGGCATGATGAAATCGGGATGGGATTTGCAGAAGGCCGGGCCGAGCGCCTGACGCACGCTTTCGAGCCGCAGTTGCGCCTGTGAATGGTCGGGGAACGCCCCCACCTGCACATGATATGGGCCGGGCTGATCGACCACCTCGCGTGAAGCGGCGGCTTCAGCCGTGGCGATGGTCCGGGGCTCCGGCGCGTCGGTCGACGCAAGCGTGACGTGAGCACCGGTGAGCCGGGGCGATCCTTCGGTGGCGACCGCTTCGACCGTCTCTCCGTCTGCCTGAACGGCAGCGGCGGCAAGCGGCGCAACCTCGAGAAGCCGGACAGTCTTGTTGTGGACCGACATGTTCTTCGGCTGCGCTTCGCCGGGGCCGGGGACCGTCATGGTGACGGACGATGCGTCGGGCTCGCGGGTCGCGCGCACGGCGAGGCCGTTTTCCAGCGACGAGAACAGGATCGCATTCGACGTTGCGTCGGGTTTGCGCTTGAGATGCAACCCACCGGTGGGCAGGCGCGACACGCGGCGCAGATGAGCCGTGCCGCCCGCCTGCGCTGCCGCTGCCGAAGCGGGCTCCTTTGCGGTGGGTTCGGCGGACGCGACACGCTGCGGTTCTGGGGCGCGGCTCTCGTTCTTGCGATCCGCCGCCGATGGCTTTTCAGGCGCGGCCTGGGCGAATTGCTTTGGCGCGAAAGATGACACGAGCGCGCCCGCTTTCTTCGCGGCGGTGAGCGTCATGGCTTTCGACCATGAGGCGTCGAGTATGTTGCGCATGGCGGCGTTGCGCACACCAGCCGACGATCCGCCAAGCACCACGGCGATCAGCCGCTTCTCGCCGCGCCGCGCCGTGGCGAGCAGGTTGAACCCCGACGCCGAGGTGAAGCCGGTCTTCATGCCCTCCATGCCCTCGTAGGAGAACAGCATGGTGTTGTGGTTGCGGTAGATCTCGCCGTCGTACTGGAAATATTTCGTCGAGAAGACGCGGGAGCGCTCGGGGTGGTCTGTTATCACCGAGCGGGCAAGGATGACGAGATCCTGCGCCGTGGTGCGCTGCTCGGAATTCGGCAGCCCGGACGCGTTTCGGAACGTCGTGTTGAGCATGCCGATGGTGCGCGCCTTCTGCGTCATGCGGCGGGCGAATTCTTCCTCGGAGCCCGCCAGCGCCTCCGCAACCACCACGGCCATGTCGTTCGCCGACTTCGTCACGATGGCGCCGATGGCGTCGGAAACCGTGATCGTGTCGCCAGCATCGAGGCCGAGCTTCGTTGGCGACTGCGCCGCAGCATAGGCCGAAACGCGAAGTTTGGTGTTCATGTTGAGCTTGCCGTCGCGAAGCGCGTCGAAAAGCAGGTAAAGCGTCATTACCTTGGTGACGGATGCGGGAAAGCGCGGATCGGTGGCGTTCCTCGAAATGAGGATGCGGCCGGTGTGGAAGTCGACCACCATGGCGGAATTGGCGGGGGAATAGGACTTCGCATGCGAGGCTCTGCGGCGTGCCTCGGCGGGACTGGAGATGGCGAGCAGGAAGAGCGCGGCCATTGCGCAGAAAAACAACGCCACCGTCGCCGCCGATGCGCGCCGAGCGATGCTTTCCGGAGCGCATGCATTTTCGGCGCTGCCGTTCGCAGCCACGCCTTTCGGTACCCGGCTTTTCGGTGCCAAGTCCCTATTTTGCCACGGAAATTGAAAACGCAAATGTCGGATCACGGCGGTGTAAAACCTCAGAAACGTGTCGTCAGCAAGGCGCCGCGTCAAGGCGTCGCGTGGGCGATCAATCTCAATGCAAGGTTGTCCGCTCAAGCTGCTATACCTGTGCGGGTATTAATTCGGTCTTACCCGTGACCGAGGTAGGACGTAGCATTTCGATCTGGCCGAGTGCATTCTTGGGAGTTTGGAAACACCGCTGCGTGATGGACGTGGCGCAACCCTTTCAATGTGTAAAAGCGCACATATATTCGATGAAGCGCGGCGCTTCGGAGGCCTTGACAGGGGAAACCGATAAACGGGATGATGCAAGGTGATGGCCTCGTTTCCGCGTACGATATGGAGGCGTCAGGCAGAATGGCAGACGCTTGAAACGTTCAGGCTTCCGATAGGGTCTCGAATGGTTGCTGCGATGGCGGGCAATAACGGTTTCAAGGACGATAACGGCCTGAAAACAGGTGCCGTAACAAAAACTCGTCCCAAGACGAAACGTCCCAGCCTCTACAAGGTTCTCCTCCTGAACGACGACTACACGCCGATGGAATTCGTCGTTTACGTGCTTGAGCGGTTTTTCAACAAACCGCATGAGGAGGCAACGCTCATCATGATGCATGTACACCAGAAGGGCGTCGGTATCTGCGGTGTGTACACCTATGAAGTTGCTGAGACGAAAGTCACTCAGGTGATGAATTTCGCGCGCCAGCATCAGCATCCCCTTCAGTGCACTATGGAAAAGGAGTAGGTGCGGCAGTGCCATCATTCTCAAACAGCCTGGAAGAGTCGCTCCATCGCGCTATCGAATACGCCAACGAGCGGCATCACGAATACGCAACGCTGGAACACCTGCTCCTTTCGCTGCTGGATGACCGCGACGCGTCTTCTGTCCTTAGAGCCTGCAACGTCGATGTGGAGCGGCTTCGTGCCAAACTCACGGAATTTCTCGACAAGGAGCTGAACAACCTCGTCCTTGACCAGGATGGCGAGGCGCAGCCAACCGCTAGTTTTCAGCGCGTGATTCACCGCGCTGTGGTGCATGTCCAGTCCTCGGGCCGCGAGGAAGTGACGGGCGCGAACGTGCTCGTCGCGGTCTTCGCCGAGCGCGAGAGCAACGCCGCGTACTTCCTGCAGGAGCAGGACATGACGCGGTTCGACGCCGTGAACTTTATCAGCCACGGCATCTCGAAGCGTGCCGGCATGTCCGAGCCGCGCGGCGTGCGGGGCGTTGAGGACGACGCGACCACGGTCGACGGCGCGGAGGAGAAGAAGCGTTCGACGGATGCGCTCGAAGCTTACTGCGTCAACCTCAACCAGAAGGCGAAGGACGGCCGCATCGATCCGCTGATCGGCCGCGACAAGGAGATCGAGCGCACGATTCAGGTGCTCTGCCGCCGGTCGAAGAACAACCCGCTCTATGTGGGCGATCCGGGCGTCGGCAAGACGGCGATTGCGGAAGGCCTGGCGCGCAAGATCGTGCGCGGCGAGGTGCCGCAGGTGCTCGCCAACGCGACGGTGTTCTCGCTCGACATGGGCACGCTGCTCGCTGGCACGCGCTACCGTGGCGACTTCGAGGAGCGGCTGAAGGCGGTGATGAAGGAGATCGAGGCCTATCCCGGCGCGATCCTGTTCATCGACGAGATCCACACCGTGATCGGTGCGGGCGCGACTTCGGGCGGCGCAATGGACGCGTCGAACCTCTTGAAACCAGCGCTGCAATCCGGCGTGCTGCGCTGCATCGGTTCGACCACCTACAAGGAATACCGCCAGCACTTCGAGAAGGACCGCGCGCTCGTGCGGCGCTTCCAGAAGATCGACGTCGCCGAGCCGACGGTTGAGGATGCGATCGAAATCATGAAGGGGCTGAAGCCCTATTTCGAGGACTTCCACAACATCAAATACACGAACCAGGCGATCAAGGCGGCGGTGGAGCTTTCCGCGAAGTACATCCACGACCGCAAGCTGCCCGACAAGGCGATCGACGTGATCGACGAAACCGGCGCATCGCAGATGTTGCTGCCGCCCTCGAAGCGGAAGCGCACCATCGGCGTGAAGGAAGTCGAGGCGACCGTCGCCACCATGGCGCGCATCCCGCCGAAGACGGTGTCGAAGACCGATACGGAGCTGCTGCGCAACCTCGAAGGCGATCTGAGACGCGTCGTGTTCGGTCAGGATCAGGCGATCCACGCGCTTGCCGCCGCGATCAAGCTCGCCCGCGCGGGCCTTCGCGATGCGGAGAAGCCGATCGGTTCGTACCTGTTCTCCGGCCCGACCGGCGTCGGCAAGACGGAAGTCGCCCGCCAGCTTGCGAGCTTGCTCGGCGTGCAGATCCTGCGCTTCGACATGTCGGAGTATATGGAGCGGCACACCGTCTCGCGGCTCATCGGCGCGCCTCCGGGCTATGTCGGCTTCGATCAGGGCGGCCTGTTGACCGACGGCGTGGACCAGAACCCGCATTGCGTGCTTCTCCTCGACGAGATCGAGAAGGCGCATCCGGACCTGTTCAACGTGCTGCTTCAGGTCATGGACCACGGCAAGCTCACCGACCATAACGGCAAGCAGGTCGATTTCCGCAACGTGGTGCTCATCATGACCACGAACGCGGGCGCGGCCGACATGGCGAAGCCCGCCATCGGCTTCGGTAGCCAGCAGCGCGTCGGCGAAGACGAGGAGGCGATCAAACGCATGTTCTCGCCGGAGTTTCGCAACCGCCTCGACGCCGTGATCCCGTTCGCTCGCCTCTCGCGCGAGATGATCGGCAGGGTGGTCGAGAAGTTCATCTTCCAGCTCGAAGCGCAGCTCGCTGACCGCAATGTGGTCATCGAACTGACGCCGGAAGCGATGGAATGGCTCGCCGATCACGGCTACGACGAAATGTACGGCGCACGGCCGCTCGCCCGCGTCATTCAGGAGAGCATCAAGAAGCCGCTGGCCGAGGAACTGCTGTTCGGCAAGCTCGAAGGCGGCGGAACGGTGCGCGTGGTGGTCGAGGAGAAGGACGGGCAGAAGCAGCTCGCCTTCGAGGTCATTGAGGCGAAGCCGCCGGTGGTCAAGGCGGAAGACGCCGAGGCAGGCGAGGGCGATGGCCCGGCGCTGCTGCCGAAGGGCGCCGCCTGAGTCGCGCGGTAAATTAAAAGGTCGCCGCGGTTTCGCGGCGACCGTAACTCAACGCCGGTGCGCTTGTTCAGCGCCCGGCGTCTTAGTTTGGGCACGATGGCGGGCGTGCGCGCTCGCGGGCCACGGGAGCCGCGCGATGGCAGGACGCCGCCGCGCCCTTCGATCAGCCATCCGCTTAAAATTATTTAATGCGATTGCGTCGAGCATTTGCGATTCAACGAAACACAAGACTCTGCTCCTGATCTGACGCGTATTCTTTGTCGCCCCGGATGTCGAAAACGCATGCCATCGAAGCGATAAAGCTCCACAGTTCGGTTGGCCGCTTACCGGCCGTTTTCTTCGAGGCCATCTTGCTTTTTCTTTCTGAACCCGTCGCGCTCCCCATAGCCGCGACCGCCAGTTTTCCCTCTCATGACACGCACTGAAGCCGGCTTCCGCATGGCTTTTCGCGATGCGGCCCGCGCGCCCGCCGCCGTGCTTTGCCTGTCATTCGTCGGTTTCGGCGTCTTGTGCCACGGCAACGGCGTCAGCCTCGCATTCGCGCTCTACACCACGATCTTCATGTACGCGCTGCCGGGACAGGTGACGCTCGTCGACCAGATCGGGCGCGACATGCCGCTGTGGACGGCTGCGCTGGCGGTTTCACTCACCGGCGTGCGCCTGCTGCCGATGACTATCGCGCTCGTTCCCTATCTGCGCGGCGGACGCGAGACGCGGCCCGTCGATTACCTCGCCTCGCATTTCGTATCGGTGACGCTGTGGATCGAAAGCATGCGGCGGGTGCCGTTCCTCCCGCGCGGGCTGCGGCTGCCGTTCTACTTCGGCCTCACCGCGATGCTCGTAGGCGTGAGCACGCTGGGCACCGTCGCGGGCTATCTCATCGCGGACCGGCTGCCGCCCATCGTGGCTGCGTCGCTGATCTTCCTCACGCCGGTCTATTTCTTCATGGGCCTGTCCGCCAACGCCCGCGCCGCCGCCGACTTCGCGCCGATCCTAATCGGCTTCGGAATGGCGCCGTTTTTCATGTGGCTCACGCCGAGCCTCGACCTCGTGCTGAGCGGTCTTGTCGGCGGAACCGTCTCGTTCCTGCTGTTCCGGCGCAAATCGGCGTCGCGCGCCGAGAAAGCCTGAGGCCGCCGCGATGCACGACAGCGTATGGATATGGCTTTCATTTGCCATCATGGGGACGGCGGCGAGCGACATCTGGCGTTTCGCGGGTGTGCTCCTGTCTCGCGGCGTCGACCCGGAAAGCGCGGTCATCCTGTGGGTGAAGGACGTGTCGACGGCGCTGGTCGCGGCGCTGATCGCGCGCATGCTGCTGTCGCCGACGGGGGCGCTCGCGGGCGTCGGCGATGCCGTGCGTTTTGTCGCGTTCGGCGCCGGGCTCGTCGCCTTCTGGCTGTCCGGGAGCAGGCTCGCGGTCGGGCTTCTCGCCGCCGAGGCCGCCTTTTTCGCCGCGCACGCGCTTATTGAACCGTAGCATGACATGATCCGCAAAAGTGGACGCCGGTTTTGCGATATGATCATGCTCAAACAAAACCATGAAGCGCCTTCTAGCCCGTAAAAGGCGATAACGGTTCATGGAACGCGGGCTCCGCTCAGCCATTGGAAAGGGCCGTGTCGCCGCCGATGTAAGGTGAGCGCGGCGCAGGCAATCGCATCGCCGTCAAGAAATTTGCGAAAAATCAAACTGCGGTCGGCTTCCTGCAAGCCCCGCGCGGTCTGATTTCATGCATGGAGACTTCGATGGCTCAAGAGGCAGACCGGACGGGCGCAGGTTCTTCGGTCCTCGCACGCCCCTATCCAAACGCAACGGCCGATCTGGCCTCCCGCTTCGCCGCGCAGCTTGTGGCTGAATCCGGATGCTCGGATTTCGCGTCGGATCGGGCTGCCGCGTTCACGACACTCGCGGCCGAGGCCTTCGCAAACCTGTGTCGCCGCCATTCGCCCGCGCCGGAGATTTCGATCCATTCCCATACCTCGCATGAGGGAGAGCACATCGTCATCGACATCGCGAACGACGACATGCCGTTCCTGCTCGATTCGGTGCTGGGCGAGTTGCGCGAGCTTGGCCTTATCCCCTTCGTGGTCGCGCATCCGATCTTCGAGGTCGAGCGGGACGGCAACGGCGTGTTGACCGCGCTCGCGCCCGCCGCGCCCGAGCCGAACGGCCACGCCCGCGAAAGCGTCATACACCTGGAGATCCCGAGGCCCGGCATCGCGCCGTCGTTCGAAACCATCGACCGAGCGCTCCGCCGCGTGATCGGCGATACGGCCCTCGTGGTCGGCGACTTCCACGCCATGACGGACCGACTCCACGCCGCGATCGCCGATATCGAGCAGAACCCGCCGCCCGCGTCGCCGCAGACGAACGCCGAGGGGATCGATTTCCTGCGCTGGATCGCCGTGGACAATTTCATCTTTCTCGGCGTCCGCGAGTTCACCTATGACGCGCAGGGCGGCGAACTGATCCCGCAGACGAAGCGAAGCCTCGGCCTCCTGCGAAATCCCGAGCGCATCGTGCTGCGCGTCGAGCCGACCCGCGTGCTGACGCCCGAAAGCCGCACCTATTATCTTAACGCGCCGCCAGTGGTGGTCATCAAGGCGAACGCGCAATCCACCGTGCATCGCCGCGTTCACATGGACGCCATCGCGGTGAAGCTGCATGACGCCGAGCGCCGCGTGACCGGACAGATCGTCTTCGCGGGGCTTTTCACCGCCAGCGCCTACAACCTTCCCGTCAACAACGTCCCCATCCTCCGCCGCACGGTGCGCAAGGTGCTTCAGCGCTCGCGCCATCCGGCCGAGAGCCACTCCGGCCGAGCGCTCATGAACGTCCTTGAGACTTTCCCCCGCGAAGAGCTTTTCCAGATTTCGCCGGAGCGGCTCTCCACCATCTCCGAGGAAATCCTCAAGACCGAGCTTGCGCCGCGCCCGCGCGTGCTGGTGCGCCGCGACGAGTTCCGCCGCTTCGTTACGGTGCTCGTCTACGTGCCGCGCGAGAAGCACAATACGAGCGTCCGCGAGCGCATCGAAGATATGCTCGCTGAAGCCTTCGACGGGCGCTTCGAGCAGACGACGCCGTATTATCCCGAAAGCGCGATGGTGCGACTTCAGGTCGAAATCTGGAAAGCGGGCGGCGACCTTCTCGATCCCGACGAACGCGAACTGGAAGCGAAGGTCGAGGACATCATCACCACCTGGGCGGATCGGTTTTCCGCGCGTGTGCTCGCCGAGCGCGGCGGCGACGGGCAGGCGCTGATCGAGAAATATCGCGACGCGTTTCCGGCGGGCTATCAGGAGCGAAACGACGCCGAGCGCGCCCTGAAGGACATCGAGCGCTTCGAAAAGCTGACCGAAGGGCATCGGACCGGCATCGACCTTTATCGCGCGGGCGACGCTGAACCCGGCGCCGTGCGGGCGACGCTGCAACAGCTCGACGAGCCGCTGACGCTGTCACGGCGCGTGCCGATCCTCGAAAATCTCGGCTTCGACGTGATTTCGGAGCGCACCTATCTGCTCACGCCGAAGGCCAACGGCGGCGCGCGGCGGTTCTATCTGCACGACATCGACCTCCGCCTGCGCGAGGGCAACGCGGCGACGTTTTGCGAGCGGCGCGAGGCGCTGGAGGACGGCTTTCTCGCCGTGTGGGCGGATGCCGTGCCGAACGACCGCTTCAACGGGCTGATTCTTACGGCGGGTCTCGACTGGCGGCAGGCGGCGCTGATCCGAGCCTATGCGGCCTATTACCGCCAGACGGGGACGACCTACAGCGCCGCCTATGTTGCGGAGACGCTTGACAAGCATGGCGCAATCGCCGCCGACCTGTTCCGTCTGTTCGAGACGATGTTCGATCCGGCGAAAGGCGGCGAAGCGGAGCGCGAGGCCGCGCGGCAGGCCATTGCAGAGCGCATCTTCGCCGCGCTCGACGCGATCCCGTCGATGGACGATGACCGCATCCTGAGGCAACTCGCCTCGCTCATCGGCGCCACGCTGCGTACGAATTTCTATCAGCGGAGCGCGGACGGCATGCCGCCCGAGACCATCGCGTTCAAACTCCGAAGCCGCGACATCGAGTGGTTGCCCGCGCCTAAGCCCCATGCCGAGATCTTCGTTTCGTCGCCACGCTTCGAGGGCGTGCATCTTCGCGGCGGACCCATCGCGCGCGGCGGGCTTCGCTGGTCGAACCGCCCGCAGGATTTCCGCACCGAAATTCTCGGCCTCGCCAAGGCGCAGCAGGTCAAGAACGCCGTGATCGTGCCGCAGGGCGCAAAGGGCGGCTTTGTGCCGCGCGCGTCGGCTGGGCTGAACCGCGACGCGACCTATGACGAGGGCGTGGCGGCCTATGAGGGCTTCGTGTCGAGCCTCCTCTCGCTCACCGACAATCTCGTGAAGGGCGAGATCGTGCCGCCCGCCGACACCGTGCGCCGCGATGGCGACGACCCGTATCTTGTGGTCGCGGCCGACAAGGGCACCGCCACGTTTTCAGACTTCGCGAACGAGATCGCGACGAAGCGCGGCTTCTGGCTCGGCGATGCGTTCGCGAGCGGCGGCTCGGCGGGCTACGACCACAAGAAGATGGGCATCACGGCGCGTGGCGCGTGGGAGGCGGTGAAGCGCCATTTCCGCGAGTTGAACGTCGATATCCAGACGACGACGTTCACGGTGGCGGGCGTCGGCGACATGTCGGGCGACGTGTTCGGCAACGGCATGCTGCTATCGCGGAAGATCCGGCTCGTGGCTGCCTTCGATCACCGCGACATCTTCATCGATCCCGACCCGGACACCGAGACGAGCTTCGATGAGCGAAAGCGCCTGTTCGAGCGCCCGCGTTCGAGCTGGCAGGATTACGACAGGGCGAAGATTTCGGCGGGCGGCGGCATATACAGCCGCAAGGAGAAGTCCATCGCGCTTTCAGAGGCCGCGCGGAAGCTGCTTGGCGTCGGCGCGCAGGCGACCCCGCAAGACGTGATGGCTGCGATCCTTCGCGCGGATGTTGATCTGCTCTGGTTCGGCGGCATCGGCACCTATGTGCGCGCCAGCACCGAAACAGACGCGCAAGCCGGCGATAAGGCGAACGACGCGATCCGCGCGGCGGCGAACGAGCTTCGCGCGAGGGTAATAGGCGAGGGCGCGAACCTCGGTGTTACGCAGCGTGGGCGCATCGAATTTGCGCTCGCAGGTGGTCGCATCAACACCGACGCCATCGACAACTCGGCGGGCGTGAACACCTCCGACGTGGAGGTGAACATCAAGATCGCGCTCGGCCGCGCGGTGGCGGAAGGCAAGATCAACACGCCGGAACGCAACGCGATCCTCGCCGCGATGACCGACGATGTCGCCGCAGCCGTGTTGCGCAACAACTATCTGCAAACGCTGGCGCTCAGTGTGGCCGAAAGCGACGGACTGGCCGAACTCGGCTTCCAGCAGCGGCTCATCCAGCGCCTCGTGAAGGAAGGTCGCCTCAACCGCGCCGTGGAAGCCCTGCCGACCGACGCCCACCTTGCCGAGCGCGCGACGCAGGGGAAGCCGCTGACGCGGCCCGAACTCGCCGTGCTGCTCGCCTACGCGAAGATCGTGCTCGAAGACGACCTCGTGAAGACGAAGGCGCTGGACGATCCGTGGCTTGCCCGCGAACTCCCGGCCTATTTCCCGCCCGCCATGCGCGAGCGTTTCGCCGCCGAAATCGACGCGCATCCGCTGCGCCGCGCCATCATCGCGACGAGCCTCGCGAACGACATCGTCAATCGCGGCGGCCCGACCTTCGTCGTGCGGCTGATGGACGAAACCGGACAGCCGCCGGAGGCCGTCGCCTGCGCCTTCGCGGCGGTGAGCGCGATTTACGATCTCCCCGCGATCCACGCCGGGCTCGATGCACTCGACGGCCGGATCGACAGCGCGGAGCAATTGCGGCTGTATCGCTTCGTGCGCGATCTGCTACGGCGGCAGAGTGGCTTTTTCCTCCGCCAACACCGCTTCAGGGACGGGCTGGAGCAGGGCATCGCGCCCTATGCGCAAGGCATCGCAGCCCTTTCAGCCGCGATGGCGACGCTGTTGCCGGAAAAGGCGGTGGCGCGGCTCGGCGAGGCTGAGGAGCGTCTGCGTGAGACCGGCCTATCGCCCGATTTCGCCCGGCGGGTCGCGGCGCTCGAACCGCTGGCGCAGGCGCTCGACATCGTGCGCGTCGCTGGCGACATGGAAACGTCGGTCGAGGACGCTGCACGCGTCGTGTTCGCCATCCGCGACGCGTTCCATCTGGACGACATCGCGGCGGCGTCTGAGGCGCTCGCGGGCGGCGACCATTTCAACCGTCTCGCCGTGGACGCGAGCCTCGCGGGCATCGCTTCGGCGCAGCGGCGGCTCGCCCGCAGCATCCTCGCGCAATCGACGCGACGCCCGGATTTCGCGACATGGCGCGCCCGAAACGAAGCGGCGGTGAGCCGCGTCGCCGAAGGGCTCGCCGAGGTGCTCTCGGGGCGCGGCCTGACGCTCGCAAAGCTCACCGTGGCCGTGGCGCAATTCCGCGATCTTTCGGCGCCGTAAGGCCCCAAATGGCGGCGCGAACGCGCTTCCCCGACGCCGCTGGCTCGTGTATCCCTTGGCCCGAACAGGCGATTTCGGAGGATACCATGACACGTCGCGCCATCATTGATGCACCGGGCCTTGGAAAGGCGCTCGGGCCTTATTCCCGCGCCGTCTGGGCGGGTAACACGCTTTTCCTGTCGGGCCAGCTCGGCACCGACGCGGCGACGAACAAGCTCGTCGAGGGCGGCGCGGGCCCCGAGACGGACCAGATCCTGAAGGGCATCGCCGCCGTGCTGAAAGAGGCGGGCCTGACCCTCGACAATGTCGTGAAGTCGAACGTCTACCTCACCGACATGACCGACTTCGCGGCCATGAACGCCGTCTATGAGACGCACTTCACGGCACCATACCCGTCGCGCACGACCATCGGCATCACGGCGCTTCCGGGTGGCGCGCATGTCGAGATCGAAGTCGTCGCGGTGAAAGACTAATCTTCCGAATACGGTCGCAGTGACCGCGATGCGGCTCCTGTGACCGTTCCGGCCATACGGGAAAGCTAAAGCGCGCCGCGTCTCAAGGTTGTGCTATCGTTAACTTGCCACGTCTGTTTTTACCGCTTAACGTGTGCGAAACATGGGTAGGCGACTGGAGCGCGTTCGCGAAAACGCGCATTCGGCTGCCCCTTTTTCTGTGAGTATGGCGGTCTGTACCAGGGCGTCGCGCGTCGGGCAAGCGGCGGGCCTGAGGGCCTTGGGGCTGGAGAGGGTTGTTATGAAGGTGAGTTTTACGTCGCGGCTGGCGCTGATCGCCTGTCTCTCGGCCGTTGTCCCGCAGGCGATGGCGCAGGATGCGGATAGCCGCCCGCCGCTCGCCGATCTGGATGCGCTGGCGACGGAGCCCCAGACCGAAGCGGCGCCCGAAAACGCCGCACCGGCGCCCGGTTCTCTGGACGATATCAAGGCGGAAGTTTCGCCGCATGCACCCGGCACCGCTGCCACACATGAGGGCAATCCCTCCGTCAGAAATGCCGCCGCGAAGCACGAGACCCCGCCCGCCGCACCGATCGAGTCTACGGTCGAAAATGCAACTCCCGATCCCCTCGCTCCGAAGGACGACGAGGACGGCCCAGCCCTGCTCGCGCCCGGTGCGCCCGCGCATCCGGCGGTTGCCGCTGAAGCGCCCGCTGGCGATCCCGTTGCGCCGCTCGTTGTGGAGCGCGCCGCCAACGCAGGCAGCAAGGCGGATGCGCGCGACGATGTCAGCGCCGTGAAGACCTTCTACACCGCGACCAAGGGCAAGCCCATCTGGACCTCGGCCGAGGGCTTCACGCCCGCCGCAACGAAGGCCATCCGCGAGATCCGCGCCGCCGACAGCTATGGCCTCGAAGCCTCGGCGTTCGAGCTTCCCGCCAGCGCGGGCGAGACGCCAGAAGCGCGCGCCGAA
Organism: Rhodomicrobium udaipurense JA643; assembly: GCF_000636015.1. GTDB lineage: Bacteria > Pseudomonadota > Alphaproteobacteria > Rhizobiales > Rhodomicrobiaceae > Rhodomicrobium > Rhodomicrobium udaipurense. Next base: position 4,445 of record NZ_JFZJ01000009.1, on the reverse strand, counting down.
GCCGAGGTGAAGCTTAGCCTCGCAATCCTCAAATATGCGCGCCATGCACGCGGCGGCCGTGTCGATCCTCCTTCCATCAGTCCTGCGATGGACCGCAAGCCGCATGTTTATGAGCCGAAATCCGTGCTTGAAGCCGTCACCGCCGCTGACGATGCCGATGCCTATCTGCGAGGCCTCCATCCGAAATCGGAGCAGTTCAAGCGGCTCCGCCAGGCTCTCATCGCGCTCGACAAGACGACAGACAGCGGCACATCATCCATCCGCATCCCGGCCGGGAAAACATTCAAGCCCGGCGATGACGACGCGCAGATCGCGCTTATCAGGAAGCGCCTCAACGCCGGTCTCGACGCGCCGCGCGACACGATTTACGACGAGGCGCTGCTCGTGGCGGTGAACCGCTTCCAGAAGGAACGTGGCCTCAATGTAAACGGCATCATCGACAAGAAGCTTCGCGCGGCGCTGAACGAGGGCGCGGGCGGCTCGGTCGAAGAAAAGAAGATGCGCCTCATCGTGAACATGGAGCGCTGGCGCTGGATGCCGGACGATCTCGGCGAGTTCAATGTGTGGAATTCGATCCCGGAACAGATCACGCGCGTTTTCGATCGCGGCCGGGTCGCGTTTCAGGAGCGCATCGTCGTCGGCAAGCCCACATCGCAGACGCCATCGTTCTCGGCAAAAATGCAGTTCGTCATCTTCAATCCCGAATGGGGCGTTCCGGACGGCATAAAGGCGAATGAGATTGCACCGAAGCTGAGGCGAGCGGCGCCGAGCGGCCCCTCGGAAGACCTCTTCTCGTTCTTCGGCGGCCGCCCGAGCGGCGGCGGAGGTGGCGGCGCGTCGAGCGTTCTTCAGCGCATGGGCGGCCTTCGCGTGACCTATAACGGGCACGATGTCGATCCCGATTCCGTCGACTGGTCGCGCGTGGACGCGCGTCGCTACAGTTTCATTCAGCCTGCAGGTCCGCGAAATGCGCTCGGCGTGGTGAAATTCCGCTTCCCCAACAAGCACGACGTCTACATGCACGACACGCCGGAAAAGAGCTTGTTCGGCTCGGCGACGCGCGCTTTCAGCCATGGCTGCATGCGCACGCAAAATCCGGTTCGTTTCGCTGAAGTCATTCTCGCGTACGACAACGGGACGACGCCAGAGCAGATCCGCCGCCAGATCGAGAGCGGTCAGACGACCGAGAACAAGCTCACCAAGGCGATCCCGGTTCACATGGTGTATTTCACGGCGGCGCCGGACGAGAAGGGCGAGATTCGCTATTTTTCGGATCTCTACGGCCTCGACGCCCGTGTGGCGAGTGCCCTGAAGGGTGAGAACTACCGGTTTGAGGGCGACCCCGTCGTTGCGGTTGCGCAGGAGTCGGCACCTCCGCAGCGGGAGGCGCAGGATAGCACCCAGCGGCTCGATCAATATGGACGCCCGGTTCGCGGTGCCGACCCCTATGGCCGCGAGCCTCAACGGGGGTCGCGCGGTCGCGAAGGCTGGAGCCCGTTCGACTGGTAGCCACGCGACGAAAGATGTCGTCGCGAACCGCCACCTCGACTGAGTTCGGGGTGGGGTCTCGCCGCCGTCAAATCCCTGTGCGCAAGATCGGGTGACGCGCTGGACATCTTGACGCTTCCGGTCATGCCCTCCTACCTTTCGTGGGACTGAATCAGCGGCGGTTTGGGCCGCGCAACACCAAGAGGCTTTCCATGGCAACCACTGCCGTGTCCGATGCATCTTTCGAACAGGACGTGAAAAATGCCGAGCTTCCCGTGCTCGTCGACTTCTGGGCGGAATGGTGCGGACCGTGCCGCACGGTCGGCCCGATCCTTGAGGAACTTTCCGAAGAGTTCGCTGGCCAGCTCAAGGTCGTGAAGCTCGACGTCGAGAGCAATCCGGGGATCGCGCAGGCCTACAACATTCGCGGCATCCCGGCGCTTCTTCTGTTCAAGAACGGCGAGGTTGCGGGCCAGCAGATCGGCGCGCTGCCGAAGCAGCAGCTTCGCGCATGGATCTCGGGCGCGATTGCGTCCGTCTGATTGAGCTGTTCGCGGCCGTCTCCACAGCGCGCCGCACGCATGAACGAAAAACCGCCTCTCGCAGGCGGTTTTTTTATGCCCATTTCAAAAGGATAACACACGATGAACATCAGCAGCGGTGCCGTATTATTTCTCGGTGTAGCGACTTTTTTTGTCGCTTATTCTCAAATGAAAATCGCGAGTGCGAAAGCGAGACTAGATCTATATAATAGAAGGTTTGCGATTTATATTTGTGCGCTTGAATACTACTTAATTCTGAGCAATGATGCGAGTGAGGCTGAAATAAAAGAAAAATCAATTTCGTTCACAAAGGCATCCAGGGAGTCTATATTTCTATTTGATCCAATAGATGGCATTGGTCAGACAATGCATGATATCATGCAAGACGGCTCTATTATAAGGTCATATATGCGGGCTGATAAAGATTACGATAGTGGGAAGCGACGCGATGACACGTCAGTATTGCACCAAGCTAGCATAAAGGCGCGGGAAGATTTTGAGAAAAAACTTGGTTTGTTAGAACGACAAATTGATAAATACATCGAATTTAGGAACATTGAGGGATGGACGTTCTTGTCCTTTGGCGAGGGGACGCGGCTTCAAACCCGCAGGTCCGCCGGGTGCGCCCGATCCATATGACGTTAAGCTTTCAGATATTTAATCGCAGACGCGACTTCACATTGCGAAGCTTCTTCCCAAATTCGCATCAGTGCAAAGGCGGCCGGTTGGCGAATAACCAAGGTATAGGCCGCGTTCATGCGATCTCGGAGGCATTGATGACGGACTCTTCTCCCGAAGGCCGGACGAACACGGCAAAAAAGCAATCTCAAATTTCTGTAATTCTTTCCCGGTTCGGCAAGAAGGGCACGATTTACGTCTCGGCGGCTGCGCTCGCGCTCGGCGCGTTCGTTGGTGCGGCTTCCTTCGAGCCGAACCCGGCGCGTGCGTTCGCGCAGGGCGAAAACGTTTCTCAGGGCGAGGGCATGCGGCAAAAACTGCCGAGCTTCGCGCCCCTCGTGAAGCAGGTAAAACCCGCCGTGGTTTCGATCCGCGTAAAGTCGGACGCGGCGGCCAAGGCGGCGTTCGGCGATGACGAGGGCGGCCCGAGGGGCAATCCCTTCGAAGGCTCGCCGCTTGAGCGCTACTTCGGCGGCCCAGGCGGCCCGCGCGGCGGCTTCGGTCCGTGGGGCGGCGCGCCGGGTGGCAAGGGCGGCCCGCGTCAGCTCGTGACGGCGCAAGGCTCCGGCTTCTTCATCTCGCCCGATGGCTACCTCGTGACGAACAACCACGTCGCGCAGGACGCGGTGAGCCTCGAAGTCGTGATGGACGACGGCAAGATCTACACCGCGAAGGTGGTCGGCACCGATCCGCGCACGGACCTCGCGCTGCTCAAGGTGGATGGCCGCACCGACTTTCCCTATACGAAGTTTTCGCATTCCGGCGCTGAAATCGGCGATTGGGTCGTCGCCATGGGCAACCCCTTCGGCCTTGGCGGCACTGTGACGGCGGGCATCGTCTCGGCGCGCGGCCGCGACATCGGCGAAGGCCCGTATGACGACTTCATCCAGATCGACGCCTCCGTCAACAAGGGCAACTCCGGCGGGCCCACCTTCAACGAAAGCGGCGAGGTCATCGGCGTCAACACCGCGATCTATTCGCCGTCGGGCGGCTCGGTCGGCATCGCGTTCGCAATCCCCGCGCCGACTGTCGAGCGCGTCGTGGCGGCGCTGAAGGACAAGGGCCACGTCACGCGCGGCTGGCTCGGCGTGCAGATCCAGGGGCTGACGCCCGAACTTGCCGACAGCCTAGGCCTCAAGACCACAGCGGGCGCGCTGGTCGCAGCGCCGCAGAGCGGAAGTCCCGCCGAGCAGGCCGGCATCAAGACGGGCGATGTGATCACCGAAGTCGACGGCACGCAGGTTAAGGATGGGCGCGACCTCGCGAAGAAGATCGCCGACATCGCGCCGGGTGCCAACGCGAAGCTCACCGTGCTTCGGGACGGCGAAACGAAGACCGTCGATCTCAAGATCGGCCAGTTGCCCGAGAAGCCGACGCAGCGCGCGAGCCTCTCGGATGACGGGCGGACCGGGCTTAACGATCTCGGCATCGCGGTCGCTCCGGCGGCCGATGTGAGCCCGAACGACCGTCAGGGCCTCGCGGTTGTCGGCGTCGAGCCGGGCGGCAAGGCTGCTGAGGCCGGGCTCGCCGAGGGCGACATCATCCTGCGCGTCGGCGATCAGACGGTGAATCGGCCGGGCGATCTGAAGCGGGCGCTGACCGAAGCCGGCAAGTCGGGCAAGAAGAACGCGCTCGCCTTGGTCAAGCGAAACGGCGACCAGCGGTTTGTCGCGCTGCCTGCCGTGAGCTAGTGGAGCGAATTTGACATTTGAATCCCGGTTGCAGCGAGCTCTCGTT